>CADCTC010000327.1 GCA_902805635.1 uncultured Chloroflexota bacterium | reverse complement strand
ATGAAAGGCAAACACGTAGTCTGTCCACCCGGACCGTGACAACACGCGGTGGGACCCGGTCGTGCGCTTAACCGACCAGCCAATGCGCAGGAGCGCCGCCAGGACGCGCCGAGCACGAGTCGCAGACCACTGACTCACGCGGCGTCGAAGAGGCCGCTGAGGTCCGGGACGTCTTCACCATGCTCCAGGCGATCGGCGATCACGCGCAGCGCCAGCGCCTCGGCCTTGGCGAGCGCCTCGTCTCGCGAAATCCCGTAGGCTGTGACGCCGGGAAGCCCCAGCACCTCGGCAATCCAGCGTCCGTCTTCTTCCTGTTCGTTTTCCACCATCAGTCGTACCGGCACGCTTGCGCTCACTGGCTCAGAATACCACTGAACGAGCTACTGGCGATGGTGTGGATCCTGTATAGGGCGCGCAACAACCACTGGACGCACGCCATCAAGCTGCTGGGCAAAGCCAGCGCCTGACCTGTTCACTGCGGTCTCACGCCGGATCAACGGGGCGTGTTCGCCTGGTCTGGCGCGAAACCGGGTATACTTTAGGAGCGCAGTCGACAGATTCGGCTGTACGTCGTTCCCTCCTCACTTGAGTACCGTTGGGGCGGAGCGGCCGGTTTGACGCCCACCTAGGGCGCCTTGCATGCGTGACAACGCGTGCCACCGTCCGCGCGAACGATGTCCCAACGCTGCCGCGCCCGTTTGCGTGGCCCAGCGCTCTGACCGGAATGCGCCAATAATCGCTGCTTGTGGCCGCCCCTTTTCCGGGCGCACCGCGGGCCGCCTCAGTGAGGACTGAATGACTACTTCTTTGCACGAATCATCCTTTGATCAGCTAACCATCTCCCCGGCGACGCGACAGGCGATCGCCGCCATGGGGATCGAGCAGCCGACACCGATCCAGGCCCGCACGCTGCCGCTCCTGTTGGAGGGCCGGGACGTGATCGGCCAAGCGCGTACCGGCTCCGGCAAGACGCTGGCGTTCGGAATCCCGCTGGTGGAGCGGGTGCGTGCCCGCGGGAACCCGGCCCAGGCGCTGGTGCTAGCCCCCACGCGCGAGCTGGTAACCCAGGTTGCCGGTGTGGTGGCCAAGCTGGCGCAGGGACACCGCCAGCGGGTGGTGGAGCTGGTCGGCGGGCGCACCTTTGGCCCGCAGGCAAACGCATTGCGCGCCGGCGCCGAGATCGTGGTAGGCACACCGGGTCGCGTGCTGGACCATCTCAAGCAGGGCACGCTGCGCCTTGACCGTGTGACGTACTTCGTGCTGGACGAGGCGGACGAGATGCTCGACCGCGGCTTCGGCCCGGACGTGGATCGCATCATCAGCCACATGCCGGCCCGGACGGCGCGCAACGCGCAGAGCGTGGAGGGCACGCCGGCAACGCTGGACCGCCAGACGGCACTCTTCTCGGCCACGGTGCCGGAATGGGTGCAGCAAGTGGCAGCACGGCTGCTGGTACGTCCGACGCAGGTCCAGGTAGACGCCGCCTCGCCTTCGGCCGCCAGCGCGGACACCATCGAGCACGTGCTGTACGACGTGCCGGCGGGCGCCAAGCCGTCCGTGCTGCGCGCGCTGCTGGGTGACCCGGCAGCCTCGGTACGGGCTGCCAATGCGCGCGGCGCCGCGCCTGGCGGGGACGGCGAGCTGTCCGAGAGCGCGACGCTGGTGTTCGGGCGCACGCGCCACGGCGTGAAGAAGCTGGCCAAGCAGCTCCAGCGCGAAGGCTACGCGGCGGGCGCGCTGCAGAGCGACCTGGGGCAGAACGCGCGCGACCGCGTGATCCAGCAGTTCCGCACCGGCGAGGTGCCGATCCTGGTGGCGACCAACGTGGCGGCGCGTGGCCTGGACATCGCCGGGCTAGGGCGGGTCATCAACTATGACCTGCCGGAGAACGGCGCGCTCTTCACCCACCGCGTGGGCCGCACCGGCCGCATGGGGCGGACGGGCAGCGCCATCACACTGCTGGCGCCGGAGGACGAGTCCAAGTGGCGCCAGCTTGAGAAGGAGCTGCGCACCGCCGGGCTCAAGGAGAAGCTGCCGCGCCGTCCCTGGACTGGGCCACTTCCCGTGGTGCCGGCCAAGGCGGTGACAGAGAACGTCGAATCGGCCGAGCGCGAGGCCGCCCGCGAGGCGTCCCGTCGGGCCGCCGACTCTGCGCGCAGTTATGCCCGTCGGGACTCGACGCCACGCGGCGCGGCGCCGGCACGCCAGTCACAGTCACCCCGCGGAGCGGGTATGGAGCGCCAGCCCGCTCCGCCGTCGGGGGTGCGTCGCACGTTTGGCTCGGCTTTTGCGTCAGCACCGCGACCGGCCGCAGCGGCCGGTTCTTCAGTAGCAGTGCCGGCGGCAGCCGCGAGTTCGTACGCTGGCGGCAGCGCGCAGCCTGCTCAGCGCCGTCGCCGGTGGGGCCGACCTACCGGCGCCCGGCCAAGCCACGCTGGCTAACGCCGGGATCGTTCCGCTCGGCCGTGATCTATTGCTTCCAGTTCAGGACCAGCTTTCGGTAGCCCAGCTACGCACCGTATAGGGTGCTGTCGGTTCGAGGCACGGGGTATGGTTGAGAGAGATGAGTCTCTCTCACTTGGCGCGTGGTGCGGTGGCGTTGGTAGGTCTGGCGAGCCTGGTTGGCCAACTGGGAACAGTGGGCCCCATCGGCGGACCGGCCGCGGCTCAGGGCACGCTGCCTCCGGCTGTGCCGGACGTCGCGGTGCCGCCGTGGGTGCAGCTTGGTCCGGTGGCACCGCGGCGCATGACCGCGCTGGGCGCCGCGCCTGGATGGCCGGAGGATCCGGTGCTCCTGGCGCTGCGCGAGGACGACCTGGTGCGCACGCGCGATGGCGGGCGCACCCGGGAAGCGCTGCCTCCTGTGCCGGGGATCATTCCCGTGGCGGGCTCACCAGAAAGCGTGGCGGTGTCCGTGGCGCCCGCCGGCACAGCCGGCACGTCCCCGGTGGGCGACCGCACTATCTTCGTCATGGGGCGGGCGGGGTTGCAGCGGTCGGCGGACACGGGAGCAACGTGGCAGCACACGCTGCCGCTGCCGGCGGCGCGCGCCGGCTCCGCCGCCGGCACACTCAGCCTCTCGCCGGACTTCGGGCGGGATGGCCTGGCGTTCGTGGTGGCCTACGGGCGCGCCTACCGTTCGCGGGATGGTGGGGCAACGTGGGAGGAGCGTGACGCAACGGCGCTCACCGAGCCGGGGCAGCCTCCGGCGCTGGTCCAGCAGGTGGCGTTCTCGCCGGCCTACGCTGCCGACCGCACGCTCTGGCTGGTCGCAACAAGCGGCAACTTTCCAGGCCTGACGACTGACCCCGCAAGCGGCGGTGACGCGACCGATCACGTGGACAGCCCAGGCGTCCTTATGTCGCAGGACGCCGGAGAGACGTGGACGCCGGCCGTGGCGGGCATGGAGGTGGAAGGCGTCCCGTACCGGCACGTGCAGGGACTCTTCATCTCGCCGACATTCGGGCAGGATGGGACGGTGTTTGCCGATGCGTGGGGGCCGCGCGAGGCGAAGCCGTTCTCCAGCGGGCAGGCGCGGGACCTGCGCAGCGCGCTCTTCCGCAGCACCGACCGCGGGGCCAGTTGGCAACCGGTAGCGCTCTATGGCGCCGCGTTCACCCGGCGCTCGGTAGACGTTGCGCTCTCGCCGAGCTTCGCGCGCGACGGGCTGGCGCTCCGGGCCGATAGCTCGGGCGGGCTGTCGCCGGCCTCGGGCGGGTGCACGCTGCACCGCTCGGTGGACTTCGGCGTGACGTGGACGCAGGTAGCGCAGCGCGGCTCGTACGAGTCGTGCAGCTCTCTGCTGGTGGCAGGCGCTGCGCCCGCGGGGGTCAACCAGGGCAATGCCACGGCAGAGCGTGCGGAGCGAGTGGTGGGCATTGTGCGCAAGGGTGGGGGCTGGCTCAAGACGTTCGACGGGGGCCAGACGTGGAGCGGCCTGTCTGAGATCGAGATACTTAACCTCGCGCCAGTGGCGGCGACCCGCCGGGCGGTGCTGGTAGGGGCGGCGGCCGGCGGCGTGTGGGCGCTGGGCGACGGTATCGTTCAGACACTCGGCACGCTCACGGCGCATGGCGCATCTAGTTGCACCGCCGAGCCGGTGCTTGGCTTTGGCCGCGTGTGGCAAGCAGAGTCGTGGGTGCGCAGCCACCTGGGATGCCCGGTGGCGCCGGAAGCGACCCACGCCATCCGCGAGCGGCGCGAGGCGGTGCAGCTTGGGCGAGCATCGAGCACGGTGCAGCGCGGCTACTGGGTGGAAGAGCGCGCAGACGCGCTGGTCGCGGAATGGCCGCTCTGGTTCGACCTGCGCGAACTGTTCGGCGACCGCGCGCTGGTCGCGGCGCCGGTGGGATCGGCCGTGCAATCCAGCAGGCTGAGCCTGCACGAGAAGCCGCGGAACTGGCCGGAAGGGCTGGAGACCGCGCGCACGCTGCAAGGCATGGCGCAGCGCTTCGAGGGTGGTGCGATGCTCTTCCTGGTACACGAGGACGGCAGGCGCAGCATCCTGGCGCTGTCAACACACAGCCAGTCATGGCGCGAGTACCCCGACTGAGCCGGCACCTGTCTCCGTGGCGCAGGCGCAGGCGCTGCCAGGTGCGAATACCTCACTGCACCGTGTGGTGGCACGGATGACAATAGTCTTGCACGTTATGGAAATGCGACCAGCAACTCGCCGGCCTATGGACCTGGAAGACCTGCTCGCCTGGACCGTACGGTTGCAGGCCGAGCTGAACGCGGAGATCGCACGGGCCGACCGGCTCTCCGCGTGCGAGGCGGACGCTCCGGGCGGCCCAGACGCAGCGGACAGCGCACTGCGATACTCCCACGGCGATGACCGATTCCTCGGCGGCTGGGGCACCAGGGCAACCCGGGCAACCGGGGCAGCAGCGCCGTCTTGTGGAGCCGGCTCGGGCAGCCGCCGGCCACACTGACCAGGCGGCTCACCCGATACGCCGGCTGCGGCGCGAGGTGGCGTACGATGCAGGCCGCTTCCAGGTGGTGCGCGACCGGCAGGCGCTGCCGGACGGAACCGAGGCAGACTGGGAGCTGGCTCTGTTTCAAGACGCCGCGCTTGCTCTCCCGTTTGACGACGAGGGGCACGTCTATCTGGTGGCGCAGTACCGGCCGGCGGTAGATGGCGTTTCGCTCGAGGCGCCATCTGGCGTCTGCGAGCCCGGCGAAGACCCGGCAGCGGCGGCGGCGCGAGAGCTGCGCGAGGAGCTAGGGTTCACCGCGCGGCTGATGCACCTGCGCAGCAGCGGGAATGGCATCGCCACGTTTGTCGAGCACCTGCACTTCTTCATGGGCCGCATCACCGGGCGCGCGGCGCCACGGCTGGACCCGTTCGAGCAGTTGGTGTTCCGCGGCGCGCGGCGCCTGCCGCTGGCGGAGGCGGTGGACCTGTGCCTCGACGGCAGCATCACGCAGACCTCCAGCTGCGCGCTGATCTTGCTGGCCAGTGAATACGTACGCCGGCATGGCCTGCCTGCCTGACCGTAAGTATCTTGATCGCTCATGCCGCCCGGCGGAACCCCGTCACCAGCGGACGGTCCTCCTCACCCTGAGGCACAAGTTCAGGCGCAGCCCCCTGCGCGTGGCCTGCTCGGCACGTACCTGGCGCCACAGTGGCGGCGGGTGGTGGTCCTGGCGGCGCTGCTCGTTATCACCATCGGGCTGCGCCTGCTGAGTCCGCAGATCCTGCGCGCCTTCATCGACCAGGCCGCTGCAGGGGCGCTGCCGGCGGCGCTGGCGGAAATCGCGCTGGCCTTCGTGTGCGTGGCCGTGCTGCTCCAGCTGAGCTCGCTGGGGGAGGTGTACGTCGCGGAGAACGTCGGCCTGACCGCCACCAACGGCTTGCGCGCCGATCTCACGCGCCACGTCCTGCGTCTTGACCCGGCCTTCCACGCCGCGCACACGCCCGGCGAGCTGATCGAGCGTACTGACGGCGACGTGGCCACGCTCGGCAACTTCTTCTCGCGACTGGTAGTACATCTCCTGGGCAACGTGCTGCTGCTGGCAGGAATCCTGGCGCTGCTGGCGCAGGTGGACCTGCGGGTCGGCGCGGCGGCGGCGGTATGCGTGGCACTGGGCGCGGCGCTGATCACCTGGTTGCGCCGGCTGGCGGTGCCGCGCTTCGCGGCGCAGCGCCAGGCCAACGCCGAGCTGTTCGGGCTGATCGAGGAGCGGCTGGCGGGAACCGAGGACGTGCGCGCCAACGGCGGCGAGGGGTACGTCTTAAACCGCTTGCTGGAACGCTCGCGCAACCTACTGTGGATTGACATGCGCGCGCGGCTGGTGGGCGCGTCCACCTTCAACTCGGCCGTGCTCTGCCTAGAGCTGGCTACCGCAGCCACTCTGGCGGTAGGCGCCTGGCTCTTCAGTCAGGGCGCCACGTCTATCGGCACGGTCTACCTCATCTTCGCCTACACGCAGAGCCTGCACCAGCCGCTCAATGCCGTCATGCGCCAGGTGCAGGACCTGCAGCAGGCGGTCGCCTCTATCGGGCGCGTGCGCGCGCTGCTGACGGAGCGCTCCGTCATCGCAGACGGACCCGGGGCGCCGCCGCCCGCGGGGCCGCTGGCGGTGGAGCTGGACCGGGTCACGTTTGCCTATCCCGGCTCTCCTGCGGCACCAGAGTTAGCAGAGGGGCAGGCGGCGCTGACAGATGTCTCGCTGCGCCTGGAGCCGGGCCAGATACTTGGGCTGCTGGGCCGTACCGGCTCCGGCAAGACCACGCTGAGCCGGCTGCTCTTCCGCCTGTATGACCCGCAGTACGGCGCGATTCGCCTGGGCGGTGTCGACCTGCGCGACTCGCCGGTTGCCGCGCTGCGGGCGCGCGTGGGCGTGGTGACGCAGGACGTGCAGCTCTTCCACGCTTCGGTGCGTGACAACGTGACCTTCTTCAACGCCGGTATAGCGGACGAGCGGATCGCGGAGGCGCTGGAGGCGCTAGGGCTCGGTCCGTGGCTGCGGTCGCTGCCGGAGGGGCTGCACACCAGGCTGGCGCCGGGCGGCAGCGGGCTTTCGGCGGGGGAGGCGCAGCTGCTGGCGTTCGCGCGCGTCTTCCTGAACGATCCCGGTCTGGTGGTGCTGGACGAGGCATCTTCCCGCCTGGATCCGGCAACCGAGCGGCTGTTGGAGCGCGCGGTGGACCGCTTGCTTGGCGGCCGCACCGCCATCGTGATCGCCCACCGGTTGGGGACCGTCCAGCGCGCGCACCGCATCGCCATCCTGGAGGACGGGCGTGTGGCGGAGGAGGGCGAGCGACCGGCACTAGCGGCCGATCCCACGTCACGCTTCAGCCGTCTGCTGCGCGCGGGCTTGGAAGAGGTCCTGGTGTGAGCGCGGTCACGGCGGCTCCTATGCCGGCGCCTCCTGGCGAAGCAGACACCACAACCACCCTCACGGGCGCGCGCGGCCTGCGCCTGATCTGGCGGCTGGCGCGCTTCCGCTTCGCGCACTACCTGCTCTCCGGCGCGCTGGTCATCATGACGGCGTATGTTTCGCCGCTGCTGCCGGGGTTGGTGATACGCCAGATCCTGGACGCCCTGACCGGCGGCGCGCCGGCCGGCTGGACGGTCGAGAGCCTGCTGGCACTGCTGCTCGCCGTCTCCATCGTGCGGCCTATCACCGCGCTAGCGACCCAATTGGCCGAGCCGTCGCTGATCGTGATCGCTGGCACGCTGCTGCGCCGCAACATGCTGGAGCGCATCTTGGGGAAGCCGGGGGCGCGGGCGCTGCCTGCATCGGCGGGTGAGGCGGTGAGCCGCTTCCGCAATGACGTGGAGCAGATCGGGTGGTTTGTCACGTGGACGCTGGACCCGGTGGGCCAATTGCTCGTGTTTGCCATCGCTCTGGCGGTCTTGGCGCGCACCGATGCCTGGCTGACGCTACTCGTCTTCCTGCCGCTGGTGGTAGTGTTCGCGCTGGCCCAGCTGGCGCGCCGCCACATCAGGCAGTACCGGCAGGCGAACCAGGCGGCGATCGGCGAGGTGACCGGACTGCTGGGCGAGTTGTATGGCGCGGTGCTGGCGGTGAAGGTGGCGGGGGCAGAGTCGCGCGTGGTGCGCTACCTGGAGGTGGTCAACGAGCGCCGCCGTGCTGCCGGCGTGCGCGACACCGTCCTGACGCAGTTCCTGAATGGGGTGGCGCAGAACACGGCCAGTCTGGGCACCGGGCTGCTGCTGCTCGGCGCCGCGGGGACGATGCGCGACGGACGCTTCTCGGTGGGCGACTTTGCGCTCTTTGTCTCGTACCTTGGCTGGCTGGCGCAGACCACCAGCGCGGTGGGCGAGTTCCTGACCAAGCTCCGCCAGGTCGGAGTGTCCCTGGACCGCCTCTACGCCTTGATGCTGGGTGATAGCCCCGTGCCACCGGAGCGGCTGGTGCGCCAGGCGCCGCTGCACTTCCGACACGGTCCGCCGCCGCTCGTCGAGCGCCCACGGCACCCCGAAGACCGCCTGGACCGACTGGAGGCGCGAGGCCTGTCCTACCGCTACCTAGAGTCGGAGCGCGGCATCGGTGCGGTGGACCTGGACCTGCCGCGCGGCTCGTTCACCGTGATTACCGGCCGTGTCGGCGCGGGGAAGACGACGCTGCTACGTGTGGTGCTTGGCCTGCTGCCGCGCGATGCCGGCGAGATACGCTGGAACGGTTTAGCCATAGCCAACCCGGGCACGTTCCTGGTGCCGCCGCGCGTGGCCTACACGCCACAGGTGCCACGCCTGTTCTCAGAGTCGCTGCGCGATAACCTGCTCATGGGCATCCCGGAGCACCCAGGCCGTCTGGAGCGTGCGCTGCACGCCGCGGTGCTGGAGCGGGACCTGGGTGGGCTAGACCAGGGACTGGAGACGCCGGTGGGCCCACGCGGCGTGCGGCTCTCCGGTGGCCAGCTGCAGCGCGCGGCCGCCGCGCGCATGTTCGTGCGCGAGCCGGAACTGCTGGTCGTGGACGACCTCTCCAGCGCGCTCGACGTGGACACCGAGCGCGAGCTATGGGAGCGCCTCTTCGCGCGGACGTGTACGGCTGATGGGAGTGACGGCACTGGTGTGGACGCCGGCGATGGTGACACCACGTGCCTGGCCGTCTCGCATCGGCGCGCCGCCCTGCGCCGCGCGGACCAGATCGTAGTGCTCAAGGATGGGCGCATAGAAGACCGTGGCACGCTGGACGAGCTACTCGCACGCTGTGAGGAGATGCGCCGCCTCTGGACGGGCGAAGCGTCTGAGGATGGTGGTGCTGGGAGCGACCAGTGATGCTCGCAGTTGGAGCAGATACCCATCACGACCGCGGCGTGATACGGTCGAGGCAGCAAGCGGTTCAGGGAGGCTCACAGTGCAGACCGGCGCGGTGCTGTCGCAAGGGGAGATTGGAGGGGACGTAGGGGCGCTGCGGGAGTATGCCCAGGCGGTGCAGGACCTGGGTTACGACTTCCTGGTAGCGTCCGACCACGTGGTGGGCGCCGACAAGGCGGACTACCCCCAGCTGGAGCGGGTCTTCTCCATCGACAGCATCCAGCACGAGCCGCTGACGCTGTTCACCTTTCTGGTAGGCGTGGCGCCGCGGCTGGGCTTCCTGACCAGTGTAGTGATCCTGCCACAGCGCCAGACGGTGCTGGCGGCCAAGCAGGCGGCGGAGCTAGACGTGCTGTGCGGCGGGCGCTTCCGCTTCGGAGTGGGGATTGGCTGGAACCCGGTAGAGTTCGAGGCGCTGGGGCTGGAGTTCCGCAACCGCGCGCGGCGCTTCGAGGAGCAGATCACGCTGATGCGCCGGCTGTGGAGCGAGCGTGTGGTGACGCTGGAGAGCCGCTACCACACGGTGCGCGCAGCGGGCATCAACCCGCGACCGGTACAGCAGCCCATCCCCATCTGGATCGGCGCGTCGGCGGAGGCGGCGGTGAAGCGCGCCACGCGCATTGCCGATGGCTACCTGCCGCTGCGCCCACTGGAGGGCGGGTGGGACGCCACAATGGAGAAAGTGCACGGCTGGCTGCGCGAGGCCGGACGCGACCCGGCGTCCTTTGGCATCGAGGGCCGCCTGGACGCCGGCAGCGGCACGCCTGACGACTGGCGCAAGACGGTCGAGATGTGGCGCCGCTTCGGCGCCTCACACCTCAGCGTTGGCACAGGCGGCGTGGGAGGCCCGGAGGCGCACATCCAGCGCCTGCGTGAGGTCCGCCAGGTGATGGGCGGCTAAGCCGGCCCGCCAGAGCGCTTCTTAGATGCGCCCGAAGCGGGGCCGGTCGCGACCGGGCAGCGCGGGGCGGGCCACCACGCGAGCAACGGTGATGACGATGGCCGCGCCGAGGATGGAGGCGGCCCACTGCAGCGGGTTGAAGAATCCCTCCACCGGCAGGCGCAGGACGCCGCCGAAGACGGCGCCGCCCAGCCAGGATCCGGCGATGCCGGCCAGGATGGCCCAACCCACACCAAGTCGCGCGCCCGTCAGGCGCGAGGCAGCCCACCCGGTGAGCAAGCCAATCAGCGCCATAGGCAGCAGGGAGAACAAGAAGCCGGTTATGGCGAACGCCATCCAGATGAGGGCAATCGCCGCCACCGCCAAGACAATCCCGGGAACAGCCATGCTGCCGGCTCCTTCGCCAACCCAGCCGCGCTGCCGCGCCACTCGCATGGCCCGGCGACGGATGCTGTGCTGTGGTTCGTACATCTTTATCTCTCCATGCGCGATTGTGAGTCGTGCTTAGACAATATTAATACAGTGCACCAAACCGGTCAATCCGCCGCCAGCAGCGTCCGGAGGGCCGCTTCGTCCAGGACCGGGACATTATGCTTGGTGGCGCCCTTCATCTTAGAGCCGCCTGGCTTTTCGCCGGCGATGAGGTAGCTGGTGCTGCCGGAGACGCTGTCTACGACTTTGCCACCGGCGGCTTCGACCAGGGCAGCAATGGCGTCGCGCGGTTCGGAGAGGGTGCCGGTGATGACGAAGGTCTTGCCGGCCAGAGGACCGGTGGCGACGGTACCCTCGGGCAATGGCGCGGCGGGGATGGGGCGCATGCCGCCTTCGGCGAAGCGGTCCAGCAGGACGAGGGTAGCGGAGCTGCGCAGCGCCTGTACGAAGGCGGTAGCGGCGGCGCTGCCGAGGCCCTTGGTATTCAGGATGCGCTGCTCGAGCTCGGCCAGGTAGGTCTCCGGGCCGGCACGCAGGCCGTCGCGCAGCGAGTCGAGTGAGCCGACGTAGGGGGCGATGGCTTCGGCTGTCTCGTCCCCGACGTGGCGGATGCCAAGACCATAGAGGAAGCGATGGAGCGGCGTCCTGGTACGGGTGGCGTCGATAGAGGCGAGCAGCTTATCGGCCAAAAGTTCGCCCATGCCGGAGCCTTCCAGGCTGAGCAGCTGCTCTCGTGTGAGGTGGTAGAGATCGGCGGCGCTCTGGATGAAGCCTTCCTGGAGGAAACGATCGACCCAGTTGGCGCCCAGGCCGGCCACGTCCACGGCGCCGCGCCCGGCGTAATGACGCACGCGCGCGGACACCTGAGCCGGGCAGGCGCCGTTGACGCAGCGGATGATGGCGCCAGGCGCCACCATCTTGGCCGCTTTCACCTGGCCGGCAGCCGGCTCGGCGATTTCGGTGGCGCCACTTGCATCGGGGACAAGTCCGGCAATAGCAGCGGTTTCCGTGACGGCCACCGCCACGGAAACCGCTGCGGTCGCTGGCTGTTCTTCCGGCTCGTCGCGGCTGAGAGGGGCGGCGCAGGCGGGGCAGGCGCTGGGGAAGGCGAAGTCGCGCTCGCTGCCGTCACGACGGGCGCCGGTGCCGTCCACACCCAGCACCGCGGGAATGACGCCGCCGGCGCGCTCGATACGGACCCAATCGCCGATGCGTAGGTCGAGGGCGCGGATCTGGTCTTCGTTGTGCAGGGTGGCGTTGGTGACGGTAACACCGCCAAGGCGGACCGGCTCCAGGCGGGCAACGGGGGTGATGGCGCCGGTGCGACCGACCTGAACGTCTATGCCGAGCAGGCGGGTGACGGCGACTTCGGCCGCCTGGACTTTGTAGGCGACGGCGCCGCGGGGGTCTTTGCCGGCCACGCCCATCCGCTCGAACAGGAGCAGATCGTTGACCTTGACCACCAGGCCATCGGTCTCCTCGTCCCAGGTGGCGCGCAGCGGCTGGAGCTGGTCGATGGCAGCCGTGAGGTCGGCAAAGTCGGCGCAGATGCGGTTGTGGGGATTGGTGCGGAAGCCCCACACGCCCAGCGCTGTGACGACCGACTCCTGGGTCGGAAGCGTAGTGTGGGCGGCCGACACGGGGCGCCGATCGTCGTTCAGCACGGACAGGGCGTAGGCGGTAAAGCGGAGCCCGCGCGAGGCGGTGACCTTGGGGTCCAGGTTGCGGACGCTGGCGGCGGCGGCGTTGCGGGGGTTCTGGTAGAGCGGCTCGCCCGCAGCCTCGCGCTGGGCGTTCATGCGCTCGAAGGCGGTGCGGGGGAGGATGACTTCGCCCCGCACGTAGAGCAGGCGAGGGACGGTGAAATTGGTGGAGCCGGCAGCACCGGCACCAGGTCCGGGATCGAAGAGACGCTGTGGAATGCTGCGGATGGTGGAGGCCTGGGTGGTGACGTCTTCGCCCTCGACGCCGTCGCCGCGCGTGGCGGCGCGGACGAGCAGGCCGTCCTCGTAGAGCAGCGCCAGGGTCAGGCCGTCCAGCTTGGGCTCGAGGAAGTAGCGTGGGAAGCGTGGCTGGGGATCGGCGGCCGTGACGCGCTTGTCGAAAGCGGCGAGGGCATCCGGGCCAAAGGCGTTACCCAGGCTGTAAAGCGCCACGGGGTGAACGGCCTTGCGGAAGCCGGGGAGCGGTGGGCGACCCACGCGGCGCGAGGGGCTGTCCGGCGCGGCCCACTCGGGGTGGGCTTCTTCGACGGCGGTCAGCTCCCGGTAGAGCCGGTCGTACTCGGCATCGGGGACCAGCGGCTGGTCCAGCACGTAGTAGGCGTGCGCGAACCGGTTGAGCGTGTCTACCAGCGCGCAGTAGACCTCGACGGTGGTGGGCGCGCTCATCGGGGCGGTGGGCGCAGCGGGCGTGGGAGTGCTGGCGCGGTCGGCGGTGGCAGTCATGTGGCGCTCTCCGAGGTGCAGTTGCACCTTCATTGACGCGCCACGCCGCGTGGGTGTTGCTGTAATTGGCGATGTAGCGCCAGTTTCATTACCCCCGTTCGTGGTGAGCCCTTCGGCTCCGCTCAGGATAGGCCCTTCGGCTAGCTCAGGGGAGCCCCTGTCGAACCATGCCCTTCGACAAGCTCAGGGCGAACGGACGTGGTGAAACCACCTTTTACCGCCGGGGGTTGCCGTCCGCGTCGCGGGGGAGGTCGGCGGCGTCGGCGGTGAAGATCCAGTGGTCGTAGGGAAGCTGCTCGGCTATCAGACGCACGGGCTCATCCTTGGCGGTAGAGACGGAAACCAGGCGGGCGCGCACGATGCGGCGGTGGGAGTAGTCCTTCTTAATGACGTCCCACTCACCCTCGCAGGAGATCATGGTGAGGTGGGAGAACGCGGAGAAACCTATGAACTCGTCCACGTCGGGTCGGGACGACATGGGCAGGTGGCACTCCACGTCACTGCAGCCGAGCACCTCGTAGGTGAACTTGGTGCCGTTGTCGCCGACGAGGACCACGTGGTCGCCGTCCACCAGCTCCTTGATGCGCGAGAAGACGGCGCTGCGGCCCTGCCAGTCCACGTGGCCGGCGAAGACGGCGTTGTTCGCCTCTCCGGCGCGTCCGGAATAGTCGTACCAGGCCACGTCTTCGGCGCGCTTAGGCGCGGGTAGAGAGCCGTCTTTCTCCAGCTGGTCCAGGCCAAACGTGGCGATGGGGGCATCCACCCGCAGCTTGGGGATCACCATGCGCGTGGGTTTCTCCGGGTTCTCCACGCGGAAGACGGTGGGGACCTCCGGCTCCAGCACGCCGGCGGGAAGCAGGCCAGCCTCCTTTGCGATGTCGCCGCCGTGGGCGATGGTGACGGTGCCTTTGCGCGCCCAGGGCACGTCCATCTTCCAGTACTGGAACACGGCGCGCTGAGTGCGCAGCACCCACGCCTGGTCGGTTTCGTCGAAAGAGACGGGCAGGCCGTACAGGTCGAGCCAGTTGCGCTCGGCCAGGAAACGCTGCTTGACCTGGGCGTTGCCGTCCAGGAACTTGAGGCGCCGCTCGCGGACCTGATCATAGGTCAGGTCGCGTTCTTCGTTCTGGTCGAAGGGGGCGGGGATGCCCTTGGACTCACGCAGCCAGCCGTCGTAGCCGGCGCTGGAGAGGTCGTCGAGCACCAGGGCGAGCTCGACGCGGGTGCGCTCCGGGTGCCAGACCAGAACGCCCTTCTGGACAACCTGCGCCGCCCAGTTGTTCCAGATGAAGCGGCGCGAGGCCGGGTAGCCGAGCAGCCGGATGCCGCCCAGGCGCTTGTACTCGGACCAGAACGGCACGCCGTCGGCGTCAGAGATGGCGTAGCCGGTGACCGAGTCGCCGCTGAGACCACGCGCCTGCGTGAAGAAGTGGCCGGCGGGCACCGGGTAGTCCGGCACGTGCGCGAGCGCGGGCGTGGGCTGCAGCGCCAGGGTCTGGAGCGAGAGTGTGAGACCGGCGACGAGAGATACGGTGGCGCGCGCGACGCGACCGGGGAATCCAGAAGGAAGGAAGGGGAGCATGTCTATTCAGTTTAACGCTGAATGCCGCTCTTTCGGTTGGGGTACGACGGTTACAAACTGACCGCGCCGCGGCGGGCGGCCAGGTGGACGGCTTCGGTGCGGCTGGCGGCGCCGAGCTTGGTCATCACCGAAGCGACGTGGAACTTCACGGTGTGCTCGCTGATGCCGAGGCGGCGAGAGATGTTCTTGTTGGGCAACCCTTCGGCGACCAACTGGAGCACCTCGCGCTCACGGGCGGTGAGCGAGTCAGCGCTGTCAACGCCACCGGGGGCAGAGCGAGAGTCCAGACCGTTTTCCACACTGTTTGACGTTGGCGACACAAGCAGCTCGCCGGCAGCCGAGGGGTCGAGGACGGTCAGACCGGCGGCAACCGCGGTGACGGCGGCGGCGAGCTGCTCTGCCGACGCGTCGCGCGGGAGGTACGCGAAGGGGCGCCCGGAGAGCGCAGCGGGCAGCCGGACGCCGCCGGTGACGGCGCCGAGAAGGACCAGGCCGGGCGCAAGCTGCGCGGCGGCCAGCACGTCGCGCAGCTCGGCGGCCGGATCTGCGTCGAAGATGGTGACGTTGGGTGATACGTCGAAGGCGTCCACGCTGGGATGGGCGGCGTCGCCCGCCACGCGGTGCCCGGCGGCCTGCAACAAGGCGCGCAGGCCGGCGCGCACCGCGGGCACCGCGGAGACGATGGCGACGTCGGTCACAGTCCCAGCCTAGGGCGTGTGTCCAGGTCAGGCCGCGATTAACTGGCGTTCAGGCGAGGCGGCCGCCGAGTCTGCCGCGCCGAGCTGCACGTCGATCTCGCGCGGGACGCCGCCGCGCAGGATGCTCACGCGCAGGTCGCCGGCGAAGTGGTCATCGAGCGCGTTGAGCAGACCTGCGCCTCCTTCGACGGGGTGGCCATCCAGCGCGTAGAGGAGGTCGCCCAGCATGAGGCCGGCGCGCTCGGCGGCGCTGTTGGGAGCGACGTTGGAGATGAGCAGCGCCGTATCCGGCGCGGCATCAGCGGGATACCCCACCGGCGTAGCGGCAATTGGGGCAACCTGAGCGGCGAGTGTGGGGGACAGAAGCACCTCGTGAGCAGCGATGCCGAGCTCCGGACGCGCGCCGTGGCGGTTGACCAGGCGGGCGACAACGTGGCTGGGCACTGCGAGCGCCATGCGGCCGGGGCCGCCCTGCACCATGGCGTTAATGCCGACAACGCGACCGTGCGCATCGGCGAGCGGGCCGCCGGAGCTGCCGGGGCCAAGCAAAACGTCGGCCTGGATCAGCTCGCGGCCCCTGCCGGGGTGAGAACGGGGCAGCGCGCGGTGGACGACGCCGGCCGTGACGGCGCCGCGCACGCCGGCCGGGTTGCCGACGGCGATCACGAGCTGGCCCGGTCGCAGCGCGCGAGCGTCGCCAAGCGTGGCGGCGGGCAGACCGCGGCCGTGCACCTGAAGGACGGCCAGGTCGTTGCGCGGATCGCGGGCGACTACGTGGCCGTCGAACGCGCGGCCATCCTCCAGGATCACCTCGGCGCTGTCCGAGGGAAGGACGTGGTGGTTGGTGACCACCACGCCGTCCGCGGACCAGATGGTGCCGGAGCCGGAGCCACCGCGCGAGTGGACCTCGGCGACACTGACACGCACGCGGGATGCCACGTCTGAGACGGCAGCGGCGAGCGCAGCCGGGAGCAGCGCAGTGATATGCGCTGATGCGGGTACGGGAGTAAGTGTGGCTGGTGTTGTGGTTGCCGACATGGCCTTACTCCGCGGGGCGCTCGCCGACGGTGACGGCGACGTCGTGCAGCTCGCCGCCGCGCACCACCCGGACCGGGACGGCCTGGGCCACGCGGTCCGGGCCAAGCAGGGAGAGCAGCGTGGCGTGGTCCGGCACGGCCTGGCCGGCGAGCGTGACGAGTACGTCGCCGATCATCAGGCCGGCCTTGTCGGCGGGGCCACCAGGCTCAACGCCCATGACGAGCAGGCCGCTTTCCTGCGAGAGCGCCAGGCGAGTGCGCAGCGCGGCGGGCAGCTCTACCTGCTGGCTGCCGATGCCCAGGAAGCCCCGCTTGACCCGCCCGTGTTGCAGCAGCGAGTGAACGATGCGCACGATGGTGGCGATGGGAATAGCGATGCCGGCGCCAGTGCGCGACGTAGAGGTGGCCAGGCCGATCAGGCGGCCCTCGGCATCCACAAAGGCGCCGCCGCCGAAGCCGGGATAAAAGGAAGCGTCGGTCCAGATCAGAGCGTCCGCCTGCCGACCCGATTCACCTCCCTGCTGCCGGCCGCGCCGGCCACCACGCGATGCAGGGGTAAGTGCGCCGACGACGCCAAGGCTGGTGGCCAGTGAGTCGCCGGGTCGGGCGACGGCGAGGGCAAGCTGGCCCACCTTGGCGTCACCGCCACGCACGAGCGCGGTCAGCGCGCCGGACTGGGTGCGCAAGAGGGCAAGGTCACTGTTTTCGTCGCGTCCGACGATGGTCGCACCAGCGGTCCCGCCGTCGGGCAGGCCAAGCTCGATCTCGTCTTCGCTCTCGATCACGTGGTCGGCGGTGAGGATGAGGGCGCCGCCGTCCTCGACGTGCCAGACGACGCCGGAGCCGGGAAAGCGGCGGCCGGCGTCCACGCGCACGACGGAGCGGCCCACCCGATCGACGGTGCTTACCAGCTCATCAGAAAAGGCGACCAGCGCGCCGGGGGCGCCTGTACCGGCGGTAGTTTCTTGAGTTGATGCGGTCATTGGTTCTCCTGGCGGACGGCGGTGAGCGGTCTCACTCGTCCTGGAGACACCGTATCGCGGCTGGTAGCCGCGGCACATCGGAAGAAGGGGGAGGAGCACCGCCTAGTCGTTTGGGGAGGTAGTATCCAGTAGTCATGAGCCACACGCCTATGGTGCGAAGCTTGGTAGCCGGCCTGGCGCTGGCTGCACTGCTGTTGTCGCCCGTGGGTGGTGGCGCCCCGCCAACCGTGTCGGCGCAGGAGCGCGCACTGCCCGGCGTGCCCGCCGGACCGGAGGTGGGGATTGACCTGGACTTGCTGCGCCAGATCCAGGAGCAGACGGCGGCGATTCGGGGTCTGGCGCCGGGTACCGAGGTGCCGGTGCGGGTGGTGAGCCGGCAGGACTACGGCCGGTTCGTGCGCGAACGTATCGAGGGGGACGAGGCCGAAACGGCGCTGCTGAATGAAGCCGTGCGAGCCTCTTCTACGTGGCGCCTCCTGGTGCTGCTGGGGTTGGTGATGCAGGAAGTGAATCCAATCGAAGTGTCTACCGAGGTTGCGGTAGAACGGGTGGCTGGTTTCTACGTCCCCACGCTTAATGCCATGGTGCTGATCACCGATCGCGCGAATGCGTTCGGTCCACAAGAGCAGATCACGTACGCCCATGAGTACGTGCATGCCCTCCAGGACCATCACTACGACCTGGACATCCTGGGCGGCGCAGCGGCCGGCAACAGTGACGCCAGACAGGCCGTGCGGGCGCTGGTGGAAGGCGACGCGGAGCTGGCGTCCTATCTGTGGGCGGGCCAGGCTATTGGAGCAGAGGCGCTTCGCGAGTATGCGGCGCAGGAGCGTCGGGAGCGCGAGGAGGCGCAAGCTGCCCAGGCGGAGCAAGGGGCAGCACCCGGATCGGCACGCGCACGGCCGGAGATCCCGCGGTTCATTGCGACGCAGAGGGCGTTCACCTACAGAGATGGCCTGCGGTTCGCCAGCATCGGGTACGCGCAGACGAACGACTACAGCGGGGTAGACCAGCTATTCGCCGAGCCACCGCAATCTACCGAGCACGTGCTGCACCCAGAGAAATACTGGGCTCGCGAGCAGCCCGTGCCGGTAAGCCTACCCGATCTGCCGGCGGTCTTAGGAAACGGCTGGACGCAGCTGCAGACCGACGTGCTCGGGGAGCTCGACATCCTTCAGGTCTTGCAGGAGCACACCAACACCCGAGCGGCGGTGCAGGCGGCGGCGGGCTGGGGCGGAGGGCAGTGGGTGCTACTGGAATACGCCGGGCAGGCGGCGGCGGTGCTGCGCCTCACCTGGGATACGGAGCTGGACGCCCGCGAGTTCTACGACGTGTACGCGCACGGGCTGCAGGCACGCTTCCCAGACGCGCAGGTGGAGGCGGCAACCTCCCAGCGTCAGGCGCTCACCGCGACTAATCTTTCCACGGAGCTGCGGATCCACGGACAGGACATTCTTGCCGTCATCGCGTTCAACCGCGCGAGCGCAGAGGCGCTTGCCGCCGGCAGCGGCTTCTGAGGCTGTATTCGTTCCGTAGCGTCTGTGGCACTACCCAGCTACCCGGCCACCACCCCCCGAAAGCGAAACCCACTGATGGCACCCACTGAGTTGGCCGGATCATCACGCCGTCGCGCGCTAGCGGGTCTAGTCGCCGCCGGAGCGGCGATTGCATCGCAGCGGCCGCGGGGAGCGGCAGCCCAGGCGCCACGGTTCGGCGCGGTGCGGCTCTTTGCCGGCCGGCGCGCCGAACCGGGCGAACTGGACTTCCCCACGGGCGTCGCACAGGGCGCCGACGGCCGCGTCTACGTCGCGGATTTCGATAATCACCGCGTCGTGGTGTTCGCGGCGAGCGGTGAGCCTCTAGCGCATTGGGGCGGCGAGCCAGGAAGCCGTGCGAGCATGTTTGCCAGCCCCATCGGAGTGGCGCTGGACTCGGGGGGGGAACGTCTACGTCGCGGATACTGGGAACCACCGTATCCAGAAGCTTGCGCCGGATGGGAAGGTGCATGCCGTATGGGACGGCGCAGCGACGCACACGGATCAGCTCGGCGAACCTTCCGCGGTGGCGGTAGACCGCTCCGGGGTGGTGTATGTGACAGACCGGCTGCAGGGTCGGGTGCTCAAGCTGGACCCAACCGGAGCGATGCTCGCGGTGTGGCACGAAAGCGCTTCTGGCCCTTTCGCTCGCCCCACGGGCATCACAGCGGATGGGCAAGGGCAGATATACGTCTCGGAAGGAGATGGCCACTGCGTGCGCAAGCTGGCTCCCAATGGGACTGAGCTGGCTCGCTGGGGAGAGCAAGGAGAGCGTTGGGGTGCGCTCAATGCACCCGCTGGCGTAACGGTAGACCAGCTCGGCAACGTCTACGTCGCCGATAGTGGCAACAGCCGGGTACAGAAGCTGACGTCCACCGGCATTGGCCTCAGCAGCTGGAGCTACCTGCCCACACCGGGCGCTCCGGCAGATGACGAGGACGACGACTATTCAGCCGATGCGTTCCTCTCCCGGCCGCGGGACGTGGCGACAGGCCTGACAGCGGGCGGCGCAGGCAGTACGAGCGAGTTCCTGGTGGCGGACTGGGGGAACCACCGCATCGTGGGGCTCGACAGGCTGGGTCGCAAGCTGCGCACCTGGGGTGCGTCCACCGACCGACCAGGACTCCTGCAGCGGCCTCAGCAGGTGGTAGTAGACCGGGAAGGCGCCGTCCATGTCACCGACTCCGGGCGCCGAGCGGTGCTGCGATACGACGCGCGTGGCCGGCTGCTTGGCGAATGGCGCCTGCCGGCGGTGATGGAAGACGGCGAGGAGTACGTGCCGGCAGTGGGCCCGCTGGCGCTGGCGCCGTCGGGCGACCTGTACGCGAGTGAGTCGTCTGGCACGCGGTTGTACCGGGTTTCTCCGGCCGGCACAGTGCTGGCCACTTGGGATTTGGCCGCCGAATCGCGGGAAAACAGCATCTACCCAACGGCACTCGCGGTTGACAGTGCCGGGCTTATCTACATTCTGCACGGAGGCTCCCGCGTGCAGCGACTCTCGCCGGCGGGTGAGCGACTGGGCGGCTGGGGAGGGCGCGGCAGTGAGCCTGGACAGCTGCTCCGAGCAGCCGACATCGCCTTGGGGCGAGACGGCACCGTGTTCGTGCTGGACGCAGGCAACGATCGCGTCCAACGGTTCGACGCGAATGGCGGACTGTTGGGCATGTTTGGCCGCCGTGGCCAGGGACCAGGGACGTTCAACAATGCGACAAGCCTTGACGTGGATCCAGCAGGCAACGTGCTGGTGAGCGATGGCGGGGCGCTGGGACGGGTGCAGCGCTTCACGCCCGACGGGCAGGCATTGGAAGGCATCCATCTTGGATCCGGCGAAGCGAACGGGGCTACCCGCCTGCGCGGTGTCTGTGCCGCGCCCAACGGGCGTGTCTTCGTGGCCGACAACGGGACCGGCCGGGTGTACACGATTGACTAAGAGGTTGTTTCAGAACCTGCCCGGGTCCTTCGACAAGCTCAGGACGAACGGACGTTTTGAAACGTGCTCACCGACGTTCTGAAACGTGCTCACGGACGTTTTGAAACCTGCTCTAAGCTCATGATTTAACCCTGTGCGGGGCTGGGGAGTGGCGGGGCGGCGCGCGGTAGCCCGGGTGCGGCACCATGCGCCATGTTTGCGCTTGCTGCGCTGGCGTCGCGGGACGTCCTGGCGGCGTTCCGGGAGGAGGTCTACGCGGCGTTCGGCGCGCGGCGTGACGCGCTGTTCGAGCTGCTCGAC
>CADCTC010000326.1 GCA_902805635.1 uncultured Chloroflexota bacterium | reverse complement strand
GACGCCGATCCAGGAATTGATTGACTCGTCAAGATAGAACAGTTCCAGTGCAGTCGCGCCGACACCGGCGGCAAGCAGGTCGGCGTCGGTGTAGCTGACGGTAAGCTGGAGCGCGAGGCTGAACTGGGTAATTGGCGTGCCGTCGCCTTCGGAGGCGGCGGTGAGCTCCCACGCACGCACCAACCGCGCCTGGGACGGGAACGAAGCGGCTGTGACGGCGGCGCGCTCGCCGCGTGCGATTTCCTGGTAGTCAAAGATCGCTGGGGCCGACACGGCGCCGGGCGGGATGGACAGCTGCAGGCCGCCGTCAGTGGCTGCGAGTTGCCCGCCGGAGGTCTGGGCCACACGTACCGAAGCGGCGCCGCGCGGCTACGCATTGTGGCTGTCGGCGTGGCGGTCGCCGTGGTAGTGCCGGTTCGGCCAGCTGTGGGAGTAGCTGTCGTGGTGGGGCTGGCGGTCACCGAGAGAGTTGGGGAAGGCGTGGCGGTGGACAGCGGCGTGCCGGTTGGAGTTGAGGCGCCGGGTGTGGCAGTGTGGGCCGGCAGTGTGGGGACGAGTGACGGCGTGAGCGTGGCGGTGGCGGTTGGCGTGGTGGTGCCGGTGCCGGATGCGGCGGGTGTGGCCGGCGTTGGCGACGCGGCGAACGGTGGGGGGCCGAACGACGTGGGGCGGGCGGGCACAGTGGCGGACAGACCGGGCACAGCAACCGGCGGCTGCCCGGTGCCGGCAGGATCGGGGACGGGGGCAATGGCAGAGATGGAGGCACTAACGGTGGCGGCGCCAACGAGCGTGGCGGGCGTGATGCCGACCGCGGGAGCACCAAGAGACGGCGCAGCCAGTGTGGGAGCTCCGGCCGGTACGGAAGTGGCCGAAGCGGGCGGCGCAGTGGCGCTCGCTACGGGCGCTGGTACGGTGGGGGGAATCGGCGTGGCCTGGGGGAGGTGGGGGCACGCCGTGGCTACGGGAGCCGGCGTGGACGAAGGTACGCCACTTGCGGGCGACGAGGCGCGCATTGTGGGTGGCGCGGGTGCAGTCGGGCCGGCAGGTGGCACGGTGGCTGGCAAAGACGCTCCGGGCGGGTTGGCCGGACGCGGCGCGTCTGGCGGCACGCCGGCGCCAATTGCACCCGCTCCCTGCGCCGCAGGCCCAGCCCCGGAGGCAGCCGCTCCCTGCGCCAGCGCCGGTTGTGCCGGCGTAACGAGGACGAGCTGCAAGGCGAACAGGAGGCGTGCGAACGGCTCAAGCCGCCGGCACAGCCGCCTGACGCGAGAACGCCAGTTTGCCAATGTACCCCAAACCACGAACAGCGGACCGCAAGCGCGCGAGCGTCGAAGCCAGGAGCGCTCGCCTGCGCCACACCGTCGACGGCGGGCGGTCCAGCCCCACGCGGGGCCACCCGTGTGCAATCAGCGCTGCGGCTAGCCGGACCGTCGCGCCACGGTGCGGGTTCCCAAACCCGAGCTGCACCGCGTCACGCCGTCCGATCCACTCCTGAGCCCCGTCGGGACACCGGTCCCCAAGACCGGTTGCCCCGCAGACCCTCACTCGAGCCGATACTAGCAGCGGCTCCGGCCTTGGCCCACGCGGCAACCCTAATGGCCTATTAGAAAGAAGCTGGCACCGCCGGACAGTCTTGGCCACACCACCGCTGGACCGCTACCACCGCTGGACCGCTACCACCACTCGGATCGAGCACACGCAGTCTACTGCCGGGACGCCCACCGCGCAGTGATGGTTTCCCGCTCTTTCACCATGGAGAATCGGAAGATACGCGCATCGCACTACCTGGCGCTACTTGCCGGGTTCTGGAGCGGCTCGTAGAATGCCAGGACAGCGGGACACTGAGTGAAGAACGCGGCCGCGGAGCAGCCGGAGCAGCCGGAGCAGGTGTCGATCGAGCAGGCGAGGCAGGCCGGGCTGGAGGAGCCCACCACCATCGCCGAAGGGTCTCAACGCGCCGGCGTGCACCCGAACACGGTGCGGCGCCTGCTGCGCACGGGGAAGCTGCGTGGCCACCTGATCAAGGGACGGCACGGCGACACCTGGCTGGTGGACGCCGCGCAGCTTGACCAGCTAATGGCGGTACCGCGCCGGCATGGTCCACTTCCCGGCTACCAGCGCGTCCGATCCACCGACCACGATGGCGCCAGCGACAGCACGCTTGACCGTTTCAATACTTTCTATTCCGAAGATCTGCGCGTGACTGAGGCCGAACGGCCCCTGGACCGCCTCATCCCGTCGCAGCAGACGTTGATCGACCCGCTGCTGGAGCTGCTACGGCAGCGGGAACAGGCGCTTGAGGCAAGAGAGGTCATCATCCGCGCCCAGGCGGAACGCATAGGCCGGCTGGAGCGCGAAGTAGAGCTCTTGCGCGAAGTGCTCATCCAGCCACGCGAGCCGGACGACACCGCGCTAGGAGAACCTGAGCCTGAGGACGGCCGACGTTTGCCAGACGAAGCCCACCAGAGCGAGCCGGCCGTAGCTGCAATGCCCACCGCCTCTAGAGAGGAAGCCGGCCGGCCGTCTTGGTTTGCAGAGACTGCTACCGAGCCTGAAGTGCTAACCGACGCAGAGTCACCCGTAGCAGCCGGACAGCCAGCACTGAACAGTCTGCCCGCACCGCTATTCCAGCCGGCCCGGTGGCACGAGGAGCCCGCCGCCGGTAACGTCAAACTGGCGCTTCCGAGTGATGCCGCAGCCGATGATGCAGCAAGCACCACTGAGCGCGTGGGCGCCGTCCAGGCGCAGGCATTAAGGGTCGCCGAGCTGGCGGGCCAGGTAAGCCGGCTGCGCCAGGAGCTGCAGTTCCTGGCGACGAGCCTGGAACAGGGCGATCCTCCGGCAGACCAGCTCGTGCCAGACCAGCCAATGGTGGAGCAGTTACCAGTAGCGGAGCAACTGGCGGCGGAACCACCGCTGGGGACGGAAGCACCGGTGGCCGAGTCGCACGAACAGCCGGCCGGCACAGACCTGGAGCTCGGTCCGAAGGCTGAAGCATGGCCGACTCCCGTCGCCGATGTTCCCGTGTCCGGGGAGCCGGACATCGGCCCGTCGAATACGGCAGAGCCTAGTACGGAAGTGCTGCTAATGGCAGAGCCAGAACCGGCCGTGACGCCGGAGGAGCTGGCCGGGCTGTTTCCCGGCGGGCGGCGGCGCATGCGCCTGGATCCGCTCGACCCGCCCGTACTGGCCACAGCGGACGCGGCCGCGCCGCCCGAATCCGTGCAGCGTTGGGAGGAAGCGCAGCAGGGTACGCCAATCGCGTCACCCACTCCACCCGCCATGCCGACAGCGCCTACCGTGGCGCCAGTTCCTGCGGGCGAGGCTGAGTGGGCGCGGCAGCCCGATCCGTTCGCCGAGGCGGAGGCCGCAGTGCGCGAGCTGCAGCGCGCGCTGGCCCAACCTGCCGCCCAGGACTTCGCCCTTGATTCGATGGCTGATGCACTTCCGGGGACGACTGCGGCAGCGGAGGGGCCGCTGGCTCCGGATGATTCGTCGCCGGAGGGCACTGTGGATGACGCGGCAGAAGGGGCGGCCACAGCGACAGCAACTCCAGGACAGGCTGAGAAAGACGCGAAGCGCCGGTGGTGGCAGCTCTGGTAACCGGCACGGGTGGGGCACCACTCGTCCTGGCGCTGGTGGGACCGACCGCGACGGGCAAGACCGCGCTGAGCCTGGCACTGGCCGAACGGCTGCCGCTCGAGGTGGTCTCCGCGGACTCGCGGATGGTCTACCGCTGGATGGACATCGGCACTGCCAAGCCATCTCTGGAAGAGCGGACACGCGCGCCGCACCACCTGGTGGACGTGGCGGACCCGGACGAGCCGTACACGCTGGCGCTCTACCAGCAGCAGGCGCTGGCCGCCATAGCGCGTATCCACGCGCGCGGACGGCTCCCGGCGATCGTGGGCGGCACAGGGCTCTACGTGCGGGCGGTATGCGACGGCCTGCAGATCCCGGCGGTGCCACCCGACCCGGCCTTCCGGGCGGAGCTGGAAGAGCGGGCGGCGCGTGATGGCTGGCAGGCGCTGCAGGCGGAGCTGGGGGCGGTGGACCCGGCAAGCGCGGCACGCATCGAGGCGCGCAACGTGCGGCGTGTTATCCGCGCGCTGGAGGTCCACCGGGCGACAGGGGTAGCGTTCTCCGAGTGGCAGCGACGTAAGCCTCCTGCGTTTGACACTCTTTACTTCGGTCTTGACCTACCACGCGACGTGCTGTACGAGCGCATCAACCGGCGGGTGGACGAGCAGGTAGACGCCGGCTTGATCGACGAGGTGCGGCGCCTTG
>CADCTC010000325.1 GCA_902805635.1 uncultured Chloroflexota bacterium | reverse complement strand
CTCCACGCGTCGAGCCGGGCACCAACCGTGCCACGCTCGCAGTGGGTGACGCCGGGTAGTACTAAACGGCCGCCACGCTCGATCTTGGCGCGGATTAGCCGTAGCCCTAAAGCCTGTCTGAAAACAGGGCGGCATGGGAGCCGCGTGAAGCGGGGGCATGGGACGTGAGGCACGAGACCCGTACCCCAGCGATCTGCGGGACGAGGAGTACGCCCGTATCGCGCCGCTACTACCTGGGCCGGCGGCGTGTGGCCGGCCGCGAAAGCACGCGTGGCGGGCGCTGCTCGACGGCATGTTCTACGTGGTGCGCACCGGCTGCCAGTGGCGGGCGCTCCCCAAGGAGTACCCGCCGTGGCAGACCGTCTACCACTACTGGCGCGCGTGGCGACTCGACGGGACGTGGGAGCGCCTGCACACCGTGCTGCGGGTCGCGGTGCGCGTGGCCGCCGGGAGGGTTCCGCAGCCCAGCGGCGGCATCATCGACGCGCAGTCGGTGAAGACGACCAGCGTCGGCGGGCCGCGGGGCTACGACGGCGGCAAGAAGGTGTCCGGCAGGAAGCGCCACATCCTGGTAGACACGCTCGGCTTGGTGCTGCGGGCCGACGTGCACACGGCCGATCTGCAAGAGCGCGCGACGGTGCCGCAGTTGCTCGACGGAGCAGACCGCGAGTTCCCCCGCCTGCGTAAGGTCTGGGTCGACCAGGGCTACACCGGGAGCGGCCGGGAGTGGATCGAGCGGGAGTTGGGCTGGACCGTCGAGGTCGTGCAGCACCCGCCCAAGGCGCGCGGCGCGTGGGTCCCGCTCGGCACCGGGAGCGACCCCCGGCCATTCGCGTGGCGCCGGCTCCCGCCCGAGCGGTCCGGCTTCCGCGGCCCCCTGCCGAGGCGCTGGGTCGTGGAGCGCACGTTCGGCTGGTTCATGCACAGCCGCCGCTTCGCCCGCGCCTACGAGCGCCTCACCGCCACCGACGAGGCCCTCATCTACGCCGCCATGACTCGCCTGATGCTCCGCCGCCTCACCCGCCAACCCCAGCAGTGATATTTCTCACACAGGCTTTAGTTCGACATAGTCACGGCGAGCATGGACCCCCAGCGCCGCCACCTCAGTCCAGCCGCGGAGCGCCGGCAGGGCGATCAGTTCAAGGCGAGGGTCGGCCTCATCGTGACCACGCTCCTGGTCCTTGTCACCGGGATGCTGCTGTACTACTGGGTCCTCCGCTGAGATCCCGTGCCGCCTGATAGCTACCAAGGCTACGCCATCTGCCGCCACTCTCCGGCGATGCGGTCAACTCAGCGCGAACGGGCTTCCAGCGGTTCGAGCGCCGCCTCCACCTTCGCGGCGGCGGCCGCAAGGTGCGCCGCCGTCCGACCGGGCGGCGGCACGGCGCGCTCCACGTCGCTCAGCAGCGAGTGCGCCAGCCCGGCCAGCCCGGCCAGCCCGGCCAGCCCGGCGAGTTCGCGCTGGGAGAGGCCAACCCGCACGCGTCGGAGGCGGAGCCGCCTGCCACGGCTTAGCCCGACAGGGCGCGTGAGCTATCGCTCCGGGCGGGCAGCGCGTGCGGCGTCCGCGGCCCTGGTCAGCATCTGGTCGCGCAGGGCGTGTTCCTCGCCCCGCAGCCGCTCCATACCGTGCAGCGGCCTCTGGAGCCGGTCGCGCACCTGCTGCTTGGCCGTGGGGTCAGCGTCCCCACGCAGCAGGGCGCGCTGCGCGGCAATCTCCTGGGCCACGCAGGCCAGCTCATCGGTCAGTTCGCGCAGCCGGGCAGCGTGGGCCAGGTGATGGGGTGGCAGCGCGGCGTCCATCCTCTCCGGAACTGTCGCCCGACTCTGTGCCATCGCTAGTGCGCTAGCGCAGGCGGGTAGGACTGCACGCGGTCCAGCAGGGCGTCAATGTCCGTGAAGGGCAGCGGGACGATCTCGTCCACGCCGTCCATGGGCGGCTGGCCAGCGACCGCACGGTCCGACGTCCTCGCTTCCGCGCCAACGTGTGAGATTGAGTCATCGTAGTCGGTAGCCGCTCTGGAGGACGCGTTGGAGATGAGCCACGGCGGCGTCGCGCGGCGGGCCTGCGCCGCGGGGCAGGCGACGTGGGGCCACGGCAGGGGCGCGTCTGGGAGGGTGGTCAGGCGCCCGCAGCGGGCCGGCGCCGGTGGCGGCACGGGCGTGGCGAGGCACTAGGGGGCGAGGGTGCCGTTGGCGACGAGCTCGCGCGCCTTGCCCATCGCGTGTGCGCGGTGGACGGTCCAGCTCGCGCCGCGGCGCTTCATGCACCGGGCGAGCCGGTGGGCGTTGGTGCCCTCCTGGGTGCCGAGCGCGCGGGCGTCCGGTGGCACCTCGTGTGGCGCCACCTGGGTGCGCCAGTCGGCGCCCGCGTCGGGGCGGGCAGCGCTTTGCGAGTCATGGAGGTGGTGAGCGCCAGCAGTTCCAGCGCGGTCGGCTGGTCCCCCGTGCGCAGCGCCGCGTAAAGCGCGGCGCCCCAGCCGCGCACCGCGTCCCGCGCCAGGTGGAAGCCGTCGCGCTGGCGCACGGCGCGCCAGAACACCTCGCCGGAGTATTGCGCCACCATCGGACAGAGTTCTCGCGCCCGTCAGCCCTGGCCGCCGCGCCGCCGCCGACCAGGGCGGCGCCGATCAGCGCATCCGCCGCGCCGGGCGGTCTGCCAGTTCCCGCCGCCGTCCCGCAGGAGCGAGGCTGGACGCCCGCTGCGCGCGCACGCCGCAGGCGCGCAGGCCGCAGGCGCGCAGGCGCATGCCTCAACTTCTCTTCTTCTGCGCCTGCTCCGCTTGTTGCTGCTCGTAGCGCACCTGTGTCTTCTCGGTGATCTCGTCCAGCGCCGCCTTCACGGTGCGCGCGCCGTCCAGCGCCTGTTCGAGCGGTGCAAGGTCGACGCTGACGCCGTGGTAGAAAGAGTGCGGCAGGAACTTGGCGCGCTTGATGGCTTCCACGTGCGCCACCATGCTCGAGTCCCTGGACAGGATCTCGAAGCCCGGGGACTTGGCGTGACCGGGCAACCCACCCATCTGCTGGGCAACCGCGCTGGTGCCCTCGCCACTGGCCCCGATCCAGCGGATGAACTCCCAGGCGTCGTCGGTGCGCTTGCTCCCGGGGATCGCGCCGACGTGCCAGCCGCCGGTCCACACTACGCCCGCCTGGGCGGCCGTGGCGCCGGGGAGACCGCCGTGCCCCAGCTCGATGGTGGGGCTCAGCTGCTTGATCGCCGGCACCGCAATGCTGACCAGCGGCGCGAAGCCGATCTTGCCGTCGGCAATCAGTGCAGAAATGTTGGTTCCCGCGAAGAGCTGGTCGGCGCGGGCGCGTGTCCCGCCAAGGCGCTGCGCCCAACTGGCCATCCACTCAACGCCCTTGACGACTTGTGGGTGGTTGTAGGTGACGCGCTTGCGCTCCTTGTCGAAGAAGGTCCCGCCGTGCGTGTACCCCATAGCCGAGAGGGCGTTACTGGTACCGTACCACTGCCAGGGCACAAACGCGAGTCGCTCCCACTGGCCGCCGGATTCGCGGTTGATCTTCTGCGCGGCTTGATCGAGCTCGTCCATGGTCTGCGGCCCACGGTCCGCGTTGACTCCCGCCGAGCGGAGCACCGCCTTGTTCCAGAAGAAGGGAAAGTTTGGGTCCACCTGTACCGGCAAGTGCCAGGCGCCACCCCCCCAGCTCATGGTCTCCCACACGGGCGGCAGGAAGTCGCTGCCGGCCAGCTTGTCGCGCTTCAGGTACGGCTCGAGCGGCTCGAGCAGGCCCTGGGGCACCCAGGTGGTCACCTGGGTCGGCGGCAGCATGGAGAGCGGTGGTGGTGCACCGCCGGCCATGGACGCAATCAGCTTCTCCGTGTTGAACGGGGCGATGGGGACGGGCTGCAGGGAACACTGCGGGTGGGATGACGCGAAATCGGCAAACACCCGGCGCAGGCCAGGGGCGACAGCGCTGGTGTCGGCAAAGGGGTGGTAGATCTCCATCGGCTGGCTGCAGCCTTTGCCTTGCGCTGCCGGCGGGGCGGCGCCGGGGCCGGCGCACGCGACCAGGCCGCTTCCGGCCAACGCCGCCGCACCTCGGGCAAGGTGCGCTACCAGCGATCGCCGCGTCTGAGCAGGCGTCTCTGAACATCCCATCGTAGAATCTGCGCACGCCTCATCCGGCCACGCAACGCCTTCCATTGTCATTGTCATTGTTTCCTCTGGTCTAGACATCGCCGGCCGCGATCATCGCTTCCAGCGGACTTTCGGTGACCGTCAGTGGCAGGTCGATCCGAGCGCGGCGCCGAGAGGACTCGTAGATGGCCATCAGGATCTCGTGGATGCGCCGTGCCATGCGCATGTCCAACGGGTGGGTCCCGCCGTGCTCGAGCACTTCCAGCAGCCGCTCGAACGCGGCCTGGGTGGCCTCGTTCGGCGGGGCATCGGGGTAGATCCAGTCGGGCTCGCCCTTGATCCGCGCGCGCAGCCAGGGCTCACCGGGTTCCGGGCGATCGCCGGAGGTCTCGATCATGCCGTCGGTGCCGTAGATGGTGGCGCTGTACCCCGGGCGCGGGCGGCTGACGATGCCGCACTCGACCAGGCCGCGGGCGCCGCCTTCGAACTGGATGAGGCCCAGCGCACCGGTCTCGACGTGGTGGCCGTAGCGGGTGTGGGTCTCTTCCCACTGCTGGAGCCCGATCGGGCGGTTGGTGAAGCCGGGGTCCCGCCTGTCGATCTGCCCGATCACCCACTCGGCCGGTGGGTCGCCCAACAGGTAGGACATGGTGTCGACCATGTGGCTCGAGCTGGTCAGGATGTCGCCGCCGTTGTAGACGTTGATCTGCTCCACCCGCCCGATGGCGCCGGAATCGATCAGCTCTTTCGCTTTGACGAACCGCGAGCGGAACCGCCGCTGGTGGTGCACGATGAGCACCGTCCCCGCGCGCTCGGCGGCGGCGATCATGCGGTCGCACCCCGCCAGGTCGACCGCCATCGGCTTTTCGGCGACCACCGCCCGCACGCCGCGCGCGCAGGCGAGCTCAGTCATCTCCGGCCGCAGCGGCGGCCAGGTGCAGATCGAGACGATGTCGAGCTGCTCGCGCTCCAGCATCTCTTCGGCGGTCGCGTACATCCGCGGGATGCCGAGCTCGGTCTGCCAGCGCTCGCGCGTCTGTGGAGACACGTCGGCGCCCGCGACCACCTCGATTCCTGGAACCGCGCGGTACGAGCGCAGATGCAGCTGGGCGATGTTCCCGCAGGCGATAATCCCTACCCTATAGCGTGCCGTCATCGTCTCTCCACCTCTCCCGCGGCGACCATGTCTTGAAGCGGGTGGCTCTGCAGCGCAAGCGGCAGGTCGATGCGTGCACGCTGGCGGGATGACTCGAAGATGGCCATCAGGATCTCGTGCACGTGCCGCGCGGAGCGGGCGTTCAGCGGGTGCTCGCCGCCATGCTCCAGCACATCAATTAGCGCTTCCACCTCTTCCTTGAAGCCCGCGGTGACGGTGGCTTCCGGATACAGCCAATCGGCCTGTCCCTTCACCAGCGCGCGCAGCAGGTGCTCCCCCGCAGCGGGTCGATCTGGTCCCACCTCGAGCATGCCCTCGGTGCCGTAGACCGACATGGGCCAGCCGCCCCTGCCTTTGCGCTGGACGATCCCGCTCTCCACGGTGGCCTGAACGCCGCCGCGGAACTTGATCATGGCGAAGGCGCCGGTTTCTATGTGGTGGCCGTAGCGCATGCCCGACTCTTCCCACTGCTGATAGCCGGTGGGTGCGTTTTGGCGCTGCTGCGGCCGGGTGTCGATCTGCCCGATCACCCACTCCGCCTCGTCGTCGTGCAGCAGGAAGCGGATCAGGTCCACCGAGTGCGTGGCGCTGCTGAGCAGGTCGGCGCTGCCGTAGCTGGTGATCTCGACGACCTCCCCGATCGCTCCCGAGTCGATGAGCTCACGTGCCTTGATGTAGCGATCGCGGAAGCGCCGCTGGTGTCCGACGACCAGCAGCGTCCCGGAGCGCTCGGCCGCCGCGATCATGCGGTCGCAGCCGGCCAGGTCCACCGCCATCGGTTTCTCTGCCAGGATGGCGCGTACGCCGGCGTCGCAGGCCAGCTCAGTCATCTCGGGCCGCAACGTGGGCCACGTGCAGATGGAGACGATGTCCAGCTGCTCGCGCTCCAGCATGTCCGCTGCGCTGGCGTACATCTTCGGGATGCCCAGCTCGTCGGTGCGGGATTGCCGATCCTCGCGCACCGCCTCTGACACATCGGCGCCGGCGACCACCTCCACCGCCGGGATCTCGCGATAGCCGCGCAGGTGCGAGTTGCTGATACCGCCGCAGCCGATGACGCCCACCCTGTACGGCGCGGTGCGCGCAGCGGGCGCCGGAGCCGCTCCCACGCCCCGCCCGTCCCCAGTACCGGTCATCGGGCCGCCAGCGCGGGTGTCTTCGAGAGGTGGGCCGCGAACGCCTCGCGAGCGTAGGCCACGCTCTCCGCGATGGTGGAATTGCCCACTTCCAGTACGAGCCATAGATCCTCGCCGAGGGGGCTGCGCTGTGCCAACAGGTCCACGATGGCGGGCAGATCGACGTGCCCCTGGCCGAGCACGCAGTGGCGTAGTCCGAGCAGGCCCCCGGGCGTGAGCCCGCGGTTTCCCGGCTCGGCCTCGACGATCATGTCCTTGATGTGCGTGGAGAGCGTGTACGGCGCCAGCGCCTCGGCCGCCGCCCAGGGCTCCTCGATCACGGCATACGGGTTGGCCGTGTCCAGCCGCGCACCCACCGCCGGGCTGCCAACCCGCTCGAGTACTTGCGCCAGCTCGTAGCCGCGGTAGTCGGCGTGGTTCTCGATGGCCAGCTTGACACCGGCGTCTTCGGCGACGGGCGCCAGGCGGCTGAGCGCCGCGCCGAGCCGGTCCAGCTGTTCCGGAAGGGGAGGCTCCTTGAGCCAGCGCCCGCCATGCAGGGGCGAGGTGGTGCCGATCATGGTGACGCCGAGCGGCTTGCACGCCTTCTCGACGAACGTCGCGAACGCCTGCGTCGGCTGGTCCGCGCCGTTGGCGATGTAGTTGTCGCCGAAGCCCAGCTCCAGCTCGAGCTCGTAGCGCTCCATCAGGCGCCGCACGCGGTCGGCCCAGCCGGGCTCTTCCCAACCGGTCGAGCGCATGGACACCACCTGCAGCCCCAGCTCGTGCGCCGCCGCCAGGATCGTCTCGGGGCTCATGCCCTCGGGAGTCCGCTCGCTCGCCAGCGACGTCCCCATTGCTCCAAGTTTCATCTGCTCTCGCCTTACCCTCTCTGCGTCTTGAATCTGGTCTTGTAGTCCGCGTAGGCGTTGGTCGCCTCGCGGTGGATCTGGTCCAGCGCGTCCTTCGCCGTCCGCTTCCCGGCGATGGCCTCGTCCAGCGCCGCAAAGTTCACGGTCACCGGCACGTAGTACCCGAACTGCGCGAACTCGGCGCGCTGCACCGCCTCGACGTAGGGCTTCTGCAGCGGGTCCTTGGCCACCTCGGCCAAGCCGGGCGATTTCAGCCAGCCCGGCAGGCCGTTCATGCGCGCGACGGTGGTGGTGCCCTCCTCGGACGCGCCGCAGTACTTCATGAAGTCCCAGCCCGCGTCGCGCTCCTTGGCGCCCGCCACCATGGCGATGCCCCAGCCGCCGATCGTGACCGCGCCGGTCTTGCCCGGCGCCTCCCCCGGGAATGGGCCGGCGCCGATCATCTCCGGAGTCGCCATCGCGGGATCGGCGCTGATGATGCCGTTCATCGCGGACGGCGTCAGCGGATGCATGCTCCACTTGCGAGACACGAAGAACGGCACGTTGGGCCGGTTGGCGCTCGCCGCGGTCTCAAGCGCTTTCACGCGCGTCGCGTCCAGCCGCCGCGCCCACTCCATGTACCACTCCACGGCACGCAGGATCCGCGGGTGGTTGAAGGTCAGCTCGTCCTTCGCCTCGTCGTAGAACGAGCCGCCGAACGCCCGCGTCCAGGCGTTGAGCGTGTTGCCTCCCGTCCCGTAGAAGTCCCATGGCTGCATGCCGACGCGCTCGATCTCCGCGCCGCGGTCGCGGTGCAGCATGGGGATCATCTTGTCCAGGTCGGCGATGGTCTGCGGCCCCCTGTTGGGGTCCAGGCCGGCCTCCTGGAAGTGCGGCTTGAGCCAGTGCAGCACGAAGTCCGGGTTGGCGCGGAACGGCAGCGCCCGGACCTTGCCGCCGTAGCTCATGCTCACCCAAAGGGCGGGCGGGAAGTCGCTCTTGCTCAGCCGGTCGCGCTTGAAGTACTCGTCGACATCGGTGATCAGCCCCGGATCGGTCCAGGTGCGGAAACGCGACGGCGACAGTCCCGTGAGCGTGGGCGGCGCGCCGCCCACCTGTGCCGTGGTCAGCTTGGTCTGGACCGTGCCGTTGGCGTCGTCGGCCTGATCGGTCGCGTCGATCGTGCAGGTGGGGTACTTGGCGGTGTAATCGGCCACCAGCTTCTTCATCACTTCGCCCCCGATGCCGTACCCCCATACCTCGATCCTGGCCCGGCAGCCGGCGCCCGCGGCTGCCGACTGCTGCCCTCCGGCCCCCCCGCCAGTTCTAGAGCCGGCGCATGCAGCCGCGAGCAGCCCTCCCGCTGCAGCCACGGCGGCGCTCCGCAGGTGAAGTCTGCGTGTATATTTCGTGCCTTCCATAGTGTTATTCCCTCCTTGTGCGGGCTCTTGGATGGGCGCCGGCCACGCTGGCCGGCACGGCAGATGTGCTGTGACGTCTAACCGCCGGAGCTCGTCAACGACTCGTCAGCGACTCGCCAGCGACTGCTCGCCCCGGAGCCAGCTCCCTGCTCCAGCAGCCAGGTGGTTGCCTGCACAACCAGCTGGCGGAACCCTGGAGTCGCGAGCGCGCCGGGGCTGTGTCCGAGGGTGTTGAGGCAGACGGTGCCGGCGCCAAGCTGCTTGACGTAGACCACCGGCGCGCGCGGAGTGCGCAGACTCCAGCCGCGCACCTCGGCCACCACGTCCCCTGGTCTGCCGGGAGTGGTGTACTGTTCGGCCTCTCTCGCATCGAAGCTGCACAGCACCCGAACGCCATCGCCGACGACATCGAGCCGATACGGCTCGTCGACGATGCGGAAGTCCTCCAACCCGGCGGTGATCGGGTGCTGCCGGTCGTCGATGTGCACGGTGAACTCCTGGACCGGCAGGTGCGGGCTCTGGTAGGCCGTGCCTCCCGCCTGGGGACCGCCCGCGGCCTTGCCCATGTTGAAGGCGGCGCCGTGGATGCCAAGCAGCGGCGTCCCGCGCCGCACGGTCGCGAAGACCGCCTCCATAGCCGCCTGCGGAAACGGCGGGCGTGCATCCGCCGCCCACAGCACCAGCAGATCGAACCCGGCGAGACTCTCCTCCGTCTGTGCGGGGTAGTCGTCTCGGACGGTGACGTTCAGTTCGGCAGGTCCCACGAGCAAGCCCGCCAGTTGCTCGTAATGCGCCGGGCTGTTGTGGTTGTTCTTGGTGCCGAGAATGAGTGCATTACGGCGAGGCATGGTCAACCCGTCTCCTTAGGGCCGCGAGATAGCGAGATAGCGAGATAGGCGGAATAGCGTGACGCGAGTCGGTCGACCGTTCCACGGCGCCTCAGTTGTGTGCGGTGGCGGCGAGCATGTCCACAAGGGGATTGGCGGCAACCGACAGGGGCAAATCGATCCGGGCGCGTTGGCGGGACGACTCGTAGATGGCCATCAAGATCTCGTGGACGGCACGTGCGGAGTGCATGTCGAGCGGGTGTATGCCGCCGCGCTCCATGATGTTCACCAGATCGGTGAATGGCGTCGGCGCGCCATCTTCTGGGGGGAGCTCCGGGACGATCCACTGCGCCTGACCCTTCACTCGCGCACGCAACGGAAGCTCGCCCGTGTCGGGCCGGTTGCTGCCCGGCCGCGCGGGATCGCCGGCGGTCTCGATGACGCCTTCGGTGCCGTAAATGACGGCGCTGTAGCTGGGGCGCGGCCGGCTGGCAATGCCACACTCCACCTGGCCGCGGGCACCGCCCTTGAACTGGATCACGCCGATGGCGCCCGCCTCGATGGGGTGCCCGTAGCGGGTGTGCGTCTCTTCCCACTGCTGGAAGCCGGTGGGGCCGTTGCTGAACGCCGGGTCACGCACGTCGATCTGTCCCATCACCCACTCGGCGGGCGCGTCGTCCAGCAGGTAACGCATCACGTCCACCATGTGGCTCGAGCTCGTGATGAGATCGCCGCCGCCGCCTCGGCCGCCGTTGAAGACGGCGATCTGCTCCACCGCTCCGATGGCGCCCGACTCGATCAGCTCGCGCGCTTTGACGAAGCGGGGGCTGTAGCGCCGCTGGTGGCGGACGATGAGTGCGGAGCCCGAGCGCTCGGCCGCCGCGATCATGCGGTCGCAGCCGGCCAGGTCCACCGCCATCGGCTTTTCGGCGACGATGCCGCGGATGCCGCGCGCACACACCAGCTCGGTCAGCTCCGGCCGCAGCGGCGGCCAGACGCAGAGCGAGACGATGTCCAGCTGCTCGTTATCGAGCAGCTCCTGCGCGCTGGCGTACATGCGCGGGACGCCGTGCTCCTTCTCCCAGCGGTCGCGCGCCTCCGGCGAGGGGTCCGCGCCGGCGACGACCTCCGCTCCAGGAATGTCGCGGTATCCTCGGAGGTGCGAGCGGGCAATGCCGCCGCAGCCGATGATTCCTACCCGATAGCGTGCCGTCATCTTCCTGTTTTCCCTCGTTCCCGTCGCATGCTGTTCCCTTCGCCAGCGGCCGAATGGCGGGCTAGAAGCCGCTTCTAGCCCGCCTTCTGCGTCTTGAACCTGGTCTTGTACTCGGCGTACAGCGTCGTCGCCTGGCGATGGATGGCATCCAGCGCATCCCGGACGGAGCGCTTGCCGGCGATCGCCTCATCGATAGGTGCGAAGCTGACCGACACCGGCACGTAGAAGCCGTACTGGGCGAACTGCGCGCGCCGAACGCCGTCAACGTAGGCCTTCTGGATGGGATCCTTGGAGAGCTCGACCAGACCGGGGGACTTGAGCCAGCCGGGGATGCCGGTCAGCCGCGCGACGGTGGTCGTGCCCTCCTCGCTCGCCCCCATGTACTTCATGAACTCCCACCCGCCTTCGCGCTCGGCGGCGCCCGCCACCATCATCACGCCCCACCCGCCGGCGGTGACCTGGCCGGGCGTCCCCGGCGCCTCATAGGGGAACGGCCCGGAGCCGATCATCTCCGGCGTCGCCAGCGACGGATCGGCAACCTTGATCCGGTTGAACCAGGATGGCGTGAGCGGGTGGATGCTCCACTTGCGCGTGACGACGAAGGGCGCATCGCTGGTGGAGTTGAAGGCGTTGGCGGTGGCCAGGATGCGCGGGGCGTCCAGGCGGCGCGCCCATTCGAGGTACCACTCAACGGCGCGCAGGATCCGCGGGTGGTTGAAGGTCAGCTCGTCCTTCGCCTCATCGTAGAAGGAGCCGCCGAAGGCGCGCGTCCAGGCGTTGACGGTGTTTGCCCCGGTGCCGTACAGGTCCCAGGGCTGCATGCCGATCCGCTCCAGCTCGCCGCCGCGGTCGCGGTGCAGCATGGGGATCATCCTGTCCAGCTCGGCGATGGTCTGCGGCCCCTTGTTGGGGTCCAGGCCGGCCTCCTGGAAGTGCGGCTTGAGCCAGTGCAGCACGAAGTCCGGGTTGGCGCGGAACGGCATGCCCCGCACCTTGCCGCCGTAATTCATCGCGATCCAGAACGCGGTGGAGAAGTCGTCCTTGTTCAGCCGGTCGCGCTTGAAGAAGTCGTTGACGTCCGCGATCAGGCCGGCGTCGGTATACGAGCGGAAGCTTCCGGGAGACGTCCCGAACAGCGTGGGCGGTGCTCCGGCGGCCACCGCTGTGGTCACCTTGGTGCGCATGTCGTCGGCCTGGTCGTTGGTCAGGACGGTGCAGCCGGCGTTCTTGGCAGCGAAATCGGCGATGAGCCTGTCCATGGCCGGCCCGCCAATGCCACCAATGCCACCGGTCCACACTTCGACCTTCCCACCACACGTCGCCTTTGACGCGGCGGGCTTGTCGCCGCCGGCACCAGACCCGGCGCACCCTGCCGCCGCCACCCCGGCCAGTCCGGCGAGTCCGCTCCCCAATGTCCGCACGACGCCGCGCAGGTGCCGTCTGCGTGTCTCTCCAGCCATTGCCGTTCCCTCCTCTGCGACTACGAGTGCAAGGACGCGAAGTGGCCGCTCCGCGTTGCGGCCACGGTTGTGCGTGCTGTGCGTGGTGTGCGTGCTACGTCACGATCCAGCCGCCGTCCACGTAGAGGCACTGGCCGGTGACGTAGGAGGCATCGTCGCTGGCGAAGAAGACCACCGCCTTGGCGATCTCGTCGGGCTCGCCGGCGCGCTTCATCGGGATCAGGTTGAGCACCACCGGCAGCACGTCCGGGTTCTGCATCACCCAGGCGGTCATGTCGGTGGCGATCAGGCCGGGGTTGATGCAGTTCACCCGGATGCCATTGGGCGCCAGCTCGGCGGCGAGGTTGCGCGTGAGCGCCTCCACGCCGCGCTTGCTGGGCGCGTAGTGCGAGCGGCCGGGTAGGGCCATGCCGGACTGGATCGAGGCGATGTTGACGATGGCGCCGGGCTTGTTCTCCGCCACGAGGCGGCGCACCACCGCCTGGGCGCAGAGCCACTCGCCCTTGAGGTTCACGTCCAGCACGCGCTGGTACTGCGCTTCGTCCATCTCCAGGAAGGGGATGATGGTCTCGATGCCGGCGTTGTTGACCAGCACGTCGACCGTGCCCAGCTCCTCGGCCACGCGCGAGACCATGCGGCCGACCTGCTCGCCGTTGGACACGTCGGCCTCCACGGCGATGGCGCGTCCGCCCGCGCTGCTGATCTCCTGGACCAGAGCGTCGGCGGCGGCACGGTTGTCATGCCCCTGCACGGGTTCCGGTCCAGTGATGTAGTTGATGGCAACGGCCGCGCCCTCGGCGGCGCAGCGTGTGGCGATCGCGCGGCCGATGCCGCGCGACCCCCCGGTGACGAGCGCAACCCGCCCCGCCAACTTTCCCTGTGCCATGCACGCCTCCTCTTCAGTCTCAGTTTTCGTGGTTGCCCAGGTGCGGTTGCCCGGGTGCGTGCCCTGGCGTCATCCGTCCGTTCGCGCGCAGATCGCGTTCTCTTGCCGTGTTCGCATCCCCATCGGTAGGAATGTTCGGCAGCACGCGCTCTGCCACCTCCCAGATGTGCTGCCGGATAGCGGCAGACGCGAGCACCTGATCGCCGTACCGGAGGGCCGCGACGACCGAACGGTGACGCTCCGCCAACTCCACGAGGTGCGGACTGAGCAGCCGCGTGTAGGTGGTGAAGCGCCAGTTGAGCGGATTGACGGCCAACCAGGCCTTGAGCAGCTCGCCGTGTCCGGCGCGCTCGACGATGTAGCGGTGGAAGGCGGTGTTGAGCTCAACACTCCGTGCGAGCGCCTCACCGTTGCCGGCGCTGGTGACACCGCTGCCACCAGCCGCGCTGGCCTGCGCCCGCTCGGCAGCCGCCGCTGCGCGGGTCATGTCGTCGATGATCGATTCGAGGGTGCGGAAATCGTCGTCGGTGAGCTTCGGCATGACCAGCCGCGTGGCGAAAGCCTCCAACTCCATGCCCAGGGAATAGCGCTCCGCCGCCTCGCGGCGGGTGACCCGGCGCACGAACGTGCCCCGATGGGGGCGCGTGACGACCAACCCGTCGTGCTCCAGCGTGCGCAGCGCCTCGCGGACGGGCGCCTGGCTGATTCCGAGCTCCCTGGCCAGCTGATACTCGACGATCTGATCGCCCTCACCGAGCGCCCCGGCCAGGATGCGCTCCTCGATCACCTCACGGACGTGCATGCGCAGAGACCGCCGCACGGCGCCCTCCGCCGCTCGGGGGGACCGTCCCTGCCTGGTCAGTGCGCTGCTATCGATAATCACCGCTTGCCGCTACTATACCCGGGGCCCTTGTGGGCGTCAACGCCGCCAGGGTGGGCTTCTTGCGGGCCGACTGCCGGCTTTCTTGACAGCAGTCGCGGGTACTATCGATAATGCTCCCGTGTGGTCGGTCGTGGGCGAGACCGCAACGCGGGGGTCGTGCAATACGCTCTGGATGGTAGGGCACCTGATCTATGACACAGACACAGCCGCAGACGACAGTGGTTTCACCGGCACATGCAGGTGGCGCGGCCTCCACCCGAAAGAGGCGGCGCATCATCGACCTCTCGTTCGAGATCTACCAGGGCATGATGGTCTACCCCAGCGTGGCCAAGCCGGTGATCGTGGAGATGGAGAACCACGCGCAGATGGCGAAGAGCATGGGCACCGACAAGCTGGGCATCACCCACCTGCCCAACCACTGCATGATCGTCACGGGCGACCACGTGGGCACCCACCTGGACTCGTGGGGGCACGTCAACCCCAAGGCGCCGCGCGTCGAGGGCATCCCGCTGGAGTACTGCTACGGCGACGGCGTGGTGCTGGACTTCACGGCGAAGCGGCCGGGCGACGAGATCTCGCCGGATGACGTGGAGCGGGCGCTGCAAGCGATCGACTACGCGCTCAAGCCGCTCGACATCGTGTTGCTGCGCACCGATGCCGCGAAGTACCGCGACGAGAAGCGCTACCTCACCGACCACCCCGGCATGACCAAGGAGGCGGTGCACTGGCTGCTCGACCGGGGGATCAAGATGATGGGCATCGACGCGCCGGGGTTCGACCCGCCCGTGCCGAACATGTTCGAGCGCAACAAGTTCTGGGAGGCGCACATGGTGATGCTCGAAAGGGAGTACTACCACCTGGAGAACATGGGCAACCTGCACGAGATCCCGGCGCCCTACCACAGCTTCACCGTGAGCGTGCTGCCCATCCCGTGGCGCGGCGCCAGCGCCGCCCCCGTCCGCGCCGTCGCCATTATCGAGGAGTAGCCAGAGCAATGATTGACCCCAAGAAAATCGGCCACACCGGAATCACCTGGCCCACACAGCCGGTGGAGGAGAAGGTGGCGGACACTGCCGCAGCCGGGTTCACCTCCTTCGAAACATTTGCCCATGTGGTGGAGGGCCATGCGGGTGGCGCCGCTGCATTCAAGGACCTGCTCCAGCGCCACGGGCTGGCCTACTCCGCCTCCTACTGCGCCCGCACGTACATCGATCCCGCGCGTGCGGAGGAGGACATTGAGCAGGTACTACGGTGGGCGCGCGTGAGTAAGGAAGCGGGCGCAGAGATGATCGTGGTCAGCTGCCAGCGACGCGAGAAAGAGCACTACTCGCCGGAGGAGTACGCCGGCCTGGCCAGGACGTTCAACACACTGGGCGCCCGCATCCGCGACGAGCTGGGGCTCCGGACGTCCCTGCACCCGCACACGGGCACGCCGGTGGAGACACCGGAAGAAATCTCGCGCGTGGTGGACGCGTTGGATCCGCGGGCGTGTGGCTTCGGGCCGGACACGGGACAGATCGCCCAGGCCGGCGGCGATGCCACCGAGGTGGTGAGCCGCTATGCCGGCGTGGTGACGCATGTGCACGTGAAGGACTACGGCGGTACGCCGGTGTCCAAAGGACCGGACGGGGCGGTGGCGGACCCCACCGGCTATGTCGGCTACGTCCCCGTGGGGGCCGGGGTGATCGACTTCGTGACGATGTTCCGCACGCTGGACCGAGCCGGCTACACGGGCTGGCTCAACGTGGAGCTGGATGGGACATCGCGCGCGCCGCGCCCACCTAGAGAGGCCGCCCAGATGAGCTACCGGGGCCTGACGGAGGCGATTCAGCAAGCGAATGCGGGTTGACGCGCAGGCGCCGCTGGCGATCTCGAGGGCACCATGGCAATGCTATAGCGATGGTCACGGGGGCGGCGTCGGAACGTAAGCAAGCTGGCGGCCGGTCCCTCCGGCAGGAGATGGGTAGCGCCAACGGTTCCTTGTGGATATGATGGCCGCGAGGAGCGGAGGGAGAAGCCACCATGCGTCTGGGAGCGGTTGCGCGTGCCCTCACCGTGGATCGTTCACCGGAGGCGAGTCGGCCCGAGGCGCTCTTCGCCGAGGCGGCACGTCTCGGACTCGCGGAGCTCGAGCTGCCAACCCGTGGCTGGGACCAGCCGGGCTCGGACTTTGTGGAGCGCGTCCGCGATCTGATGCACCGCCATAACGTCGCTGTGTCAGTCAACTGGGGGGATGACTTCTTCGCAAATGGCGGAGAGCAGCCGACTGACCGCTTCGCGGATTTCACCGAGCGCCTCTGCCGGCCGCTTGGCGCGCGCACGGTAGGCGTGGTAAGCCCCGTGCACGCCGGCCGGTGGAAGCGCACCCCGGCGCTGGCGGAGCAGCAGGAGCGTATCGCCGCGGCCCTGAGCCGTCTGGCGCCGGTGGCCGAAGCCGGCGGGGTGAGGCTTGCGGTCGAGAACCACGCCGATTACCGTGGCCACGAACTGGCAGTCATCCTTGAAAGGGTCGACAGCGCGGCCGTCGGCGCCAAGCTGGACACAGGCAACGCCCTCGCCGCCGTCGAAGATCCAGCGGACGCCGCCAGAGCGCTGGCGCCGTTCGCGTTCGCCACTCACGTCAAAGACGTGCGGGTCGAGGCCGAGCCGTGGGGCCGCAAGGCCGAGGTGCCCGAGACCGCTTTGATCCCTGGCGGACTGCTCGTCATGCTCGAAGTGGGACTCGGGCAAGGCCACGTGGACTTTGACGCGGTGCTGGCGATCCTGGCGGAGGCCCCTCACTGGAGTGACCTCGTGCTCACGATTGAGGAAGGCCCCCAGACGATCGAGGCCAGCGTGGCGTACGCGCGCGAGCATTTCGCGCCGTACTTCCGCTCCAGCACCGGGCATACGCCACCCGAGGGGCACGCATGAGCAGCGACAGCAGAACCTACCGCGCCGCGATCTTTGGCCTGGGCGCCATCTCGCGCGCACATCTGCGTGGCTACAACGCGCCCGAGAACGCGACGCGGGTGCAGGTGATAGCGGGCGCCGACATCAGCAACGAGGCGCGCGACCGGTTCGGCGCCGATACGGGAGGCGCGAGCACCTACGCGGACTACCGCGAGCTGCTGGAGCGCGAGCGGCCGGACGTGGTCTCCATCTGCACGTGGCCTCCCTTTCACCCGGAGATGGTGGAAGCAGCCGCCGCGGCGGGGGTGCGGGGAATCCTGTGCGAGAAGCCGATGGCGGTGGACCTCGCCGGCTGCGACCGCATGCTCGCCGCCGCAGAGGGCGCCGGCGCCATCCTGGTAGTGGGGCACCAGCGGCGCCTGCAGCCCAAGTTCACCCGCGCCCGCGCGCTCATGGACGAGGGGGCGATCGGCACGCCGGAGCTGCTGTGCGGCATCGCCGCCGGAGACCTGCTGACCGACGGCACGCACACTGTCGATGCATTGCGCTTCTTTGCGGGGGACGCGCCCGTGGAGTGGGTGATGGGCACCGTGGACCTGCGCCCGAGAGAAGTGCGCCAGGAGCACGTCGGGCGCAGCGGCTTCGCCGCGCAGGAGCGCCCCTTCACCGTCCGCTACGGACACGCCGTGGAGAGCGGCGCCATCGCGATGCTCCAGTTCGCCGGCGGCCCGCGGGCCACGCTGGAGCTCGGCATTTGCGCCCGGCCCGGGTACCAGCGCTTCACGCTCTACGGCACAGACGGCGCCATTGCGGTGAGTGGCGACCGTGTCGTGGAAGGCGAGCCGCTGCTCAAGGTGCGCCGCCGGGGCAGTTCGGGCTGGGAGGTGGTTCAGGATGTGGAGGAGAGCAATGGCTTCGCGCGCGAGGTCTCTCTGCTGCTCGACTCCATCGAGCACGGCACGCCGCATCCGCTGTCGGGGCGTTCTGCACGCATGACGCACGAAGTGTTGATGGCGGTCTTCGAGTCGGGGCGGCGGCCGGCGCGCGTCGAGCTGCCGCTAGACGTGGCGCATTCGCCGCTGGAAGATCTCCTGGGGCGCCAGGAGGCAGGCCACGCGGCGCAAGGACGAGGACAGACCCAGGAGGTGGCGAAAGCGTAGTCGCAGGTGAGACAGACACGAACGCGGACGCGACGCCATGCGGCTTGGCGGCGTCCGTACAAGCGCAATCGGTAGACACGCACGGTGCTGAACTGAGGAGGGTATGCACATGACGCTGTTCGTTGGAGGGCACAATGCGAGCCGGGCGGCGGCGCCACGAGGGGTGACGCGCCGCCGACTGCACGGGACGGCCGCCACGCTGGCCGGCGGGTGGGCCGCGGCCGCATGTGGGGCGGGACCAGGCAGCGGCACGCCGGGCACGGCCCAGACCGCCCAGACCAGCGTGTGTCGCTCACGGCTAGAGATGTTCGTCGCGGCCGGGCCGGGCACACCCCGGTATGAGGCCTACTCGGACGCGCTCAAGAGCTTCACGCGCCCCGGCTGCACGATCGAGCTCTCGGTCGTGCCGAGCGCTGAGCTGCTCGCCAAGATCACCACCGCGGTGACGGGGGGGACGCCGCCCGCGATCACCGAGTTCGCCCCCGGCGCGCTGCGCTCGTGGCTGGCGTCGAGCGTGCTGGCCCCTCTCGACGATCTGTTCAAGCGGGACAAACTCTCGCAGAACGACTTCCCGGCGGCGCTGTGGAAGTACATGAGCGTGGACAACAAAGTCTGGCTCCTGCCTGGCGCGGAGGCAAACGCGGACTTCGTCCTGTTCTGGAACAAGCAACACTTCCGGGAAGCGGGGCTCGACCCGGAGAAGGGGCCAACCACCATCGCCGAGCTGGATACCATGGCCACGAGGCTGACCCGCGAGCAGGGTGGGCAGCTCGAGCGGCTCGGGATGAAGCCGTGGGACGTCTACGGCATTGGCAACTCGACCCAGGGCTGGGGCTACGCGATGGGCGGCTCCTTCTACGACGAGAAGAAGGATGAGCCCACCTTCACCCACCCCCGTGTGCAGCGGGCGGTGGAGTGGATGGGCGACTGGGCGAAGCGGCTCAACTACGATCGGGTCCAGCAGTTCCAGACGTCAGTGGCGGTCCAGGGCGTGCCGTTCTTCGGCACCGGGCGAATCAGTGTCGCGCCGCTCGTCTCCGTGCATCTGCGCGATGCGCTCAAGAACGACCCGGACATGCAGATCGGGGCCGGCCCCATGCCGGGTGAGGCGCCGGGCAAGCCGGGGGCGGTCGCCATGGGTGGCTGGGTGGTCGGCGCAGTGGCGGGGGGAAAGCAACGCGACGAGGGCTGGGACGCCCTCAAGCACATCGGCGTGAGCGACGAGGGGACGCTCGCCGTCGCCAGGCGCGGCGGCATTCCGGGGTATCTGAAGTCGCCGGGGCTGACGGAGCTGTCGAAAGACGCGCTGTTCAAGCACTACGTGGACGGCGTCCGCCGCGCCGAGTTCACCCAGCTGGGCTTCAGCTTGCCGGGTGGCTGGACCAGCGCGCTGGTCCAGGAGGCGATCGAGGGCAAGCGCAGCGTCAGGGAGGCGATTGAGGAAGTCAACCGCGATGCGCTCCAGCGCTACGCCGACTGGAAGAGCAAGAACAAGCGATGACCTTCGGGTCGGAGTGAGGATCTGCGCGGCACCTCACTCCGGCCACGGCAAGGCACCGCGGTCCTCGTCAATCGCCCCGTGCCCGGTGCGCCGCCCCCAGCCGCGCGAACGCCTCGGGCAGCCGGTCGACCAGCGCCTGTGCGGGGGCGTGCCACCGCGGCTAGATGGCTGAGTCGGGGGAGAGCGCCTCGCCGTCGCCGTCCCCCAGGTCACCCGGTGCCCGCGGTCGCTCCCAGTCGGCGGGCGGCTCGACGCTCACCACGTTCCTGAGCCGCACGAGCACCGTGCGGCCGTCCTCCAGCGGGACCCACACACTACCGGTCCCGCTCCCGATCCGTGTCTGCCACTCGTGCGGGCCGAGCGTGGTGCGACGCTGCCCTGGAGGCCGGCGCAACCATCGTCAACGACGTGCACGCCTTCGGAGCCGATGCCCGCCTTGCGGGCGCCGTTGCACGTGCCGGTGCCCATGCCATCCTCGTCCAAGGTCGCGGCGGCGTTGGCGCCCCTCCCGTGCCCGACGATCCCGCAGCGCTCACCGAGGACGAGCGCCAGGCCTGGGACCGTGCTGCCGCCGACGCCGTCGGCGCCGCCCTGGAGGCCCACGTCGCCTCCGCCATGGCCGATGGCGTGCCCCGCGAGCGTCTCATTGTTGACCCCGGCATCGGCTTCGGCAAGCGCCCCGAGCGCAGCCTTGCCCTGCTCCGCCACCTCGACCGCATCGCACAACGTCCACTCCTGGCTGGCCTGCCCCTCCTGGTCGGTACCTCCCGCAAGGGCTTCATCGGCCACGTGCTTGGCCTCCCCGTCGCGCAGCGCCTCGAGGGCACCCTCGCCACCCTCGCCCTGGCCGTCGCTCGAGGCGCCGACGTGGTCCGCGTCCACGACGTCCGCGCCGCCGTCCGGTGCTGCCGGATGGCCGACGCCGTCGTCCGCGGCTGAGGGTAAGGTCAGCCTCGGTGGCTTCGTCCACCGCTTAAAGTACCTAACACAACCCGTCGCGTTGGAGGAACTGCCAGCAGACGAGCGCACAGCCGAGGGAGAGGAAGGCGTCGTGCAGCTCCGGGCGGCGCTCGTAGCGGACTAGCAGGCGGCGGTTGCGGTGCAGCCACGCGAAGTCGCGCTCGGCGACCCAACGGTGGCGCCCCAGCTTCTTGCTGGAGTCCACCTTGGGCCGCGCGATGCGCGGGGCGATGTGCCGGCGGCGCAGCAGGGCGCGGTTCTTCCTGGAGGCGTACGCCTTGTCGGCGTGCAGCTTCGTGGGGCGGTGGCGGGGCCGGCCGCGCCCGCGGTGGGGCAGCCGCAGGGGCGGGATGGCGTCCACCAGCCGCTCCAGGACGGTGCCCTCGTTCACGTTCGCGGCCGTGGAGAAGGCGGCCAGCGGGACGCCGCGGCGGTCGGCCACCAGGTGGTGGTGCGTCCCGGGCTTGGCCCGGTCGACCGGGTTCGGCCCGGTGCCCGCGCCCCCCTTTTTGCCGGCACCCGCGCCGCGTCGGCGCTGGCCCGGCTCCAGTCGATGCGGGCCGCATCGGCGAGCCGCTGCAGCAGGACGCGGTGCAGCCGGTCCCACACGCCCGCCCGCTGCCAGTCGCGCCGCCGCCGCCAGCACGTCATCCCGCTGCCGCAGCCCATCTCGTGGGGCAGGTACTCCCACTGGATGCCCGTCTTGAGCACAAAGACGATCCCCGCCAGCGCCGCCCGGTCGGACACCATGAACGGGTGCCTGCCCCGCGGGTGCGCCGGCTTGGGCGGCAGCAGCGGCGCGACCACCGCCCACAGCTCGTCGCTCACCAGCGGCTTGGCCATGCCCCACCTGGCGCAAGAGCCGGGCCAGTTGTGTTAGGTACTCTTAGCTCATGATTTAACCTCCCTTGAGGCGGGGAGGGGGGCGGCGTAGCGCGGGAAGAAGCGTCAGGCGGCGGCCGGCGCCTGCTC
>CADCTC010000324.1 GCA_902805635.1 uncultured Chloroflexota bacterium | reverse complement strand
GGATACGCCTCGTTGGACTACGCGTTCGAAGCTATGAAGCCCGGCGACCTGGTCAAGATGGACGTGCTGGTAAATAACGCGCCCGTGGATGCTCTGTCGCTGGTGCTCCACCGCGAGAAGGCGTTCTTCCAGGGTCGTGAGCTGGTGAATAAGCTGCGGGGGCTGATCCCCCGCCAGATGTTCGAGGTGCCCATCCAGGCGGCCATCGGCAGCCGCGTCATCGCCCGCGAGACAGTGCGCGCCATGCGCAAGGACGTGCTCGCCAAGTGCTACGGCGGCGACATCACCCGCAAGCGCAAGCTGTTGGAGAAGCAAAAGGAAGGCAAAGCGCGCATGAAGCGCGTCGGCAACGTGGAGATCCCGCAGGAAGCGTTCCTTGCGGTACTCAAGCTGTAGCTAATCGTTTCAGAGGTCGAAATGGGATTCTTTGAGTTTGCTACGGTCGCAGTGGTCTTCGGATCGGGCGTGGCGGTCATCTGCACCTTCATCGACAAGGTATTCGGTGACAGGAAAGAGAAGGCCAAGCTCGAGTTCAAGGCGACGCAAGAACGCGCCCGGATGCTCGAGGCGCAGCTGATCGAGTCGCAGCGCCACGGCGACATGCTCCAGAAGCAGCTTGAGTGGCACACCAAGATGCTCGAGACTCAGGATCGCCTGATGAAGCAGCTCGCTGACGGCGGGAGCGCCCGGCCGCGGGTAGGCAGCGCCTCGTAAGGCGGCTTTTCTTACGCGACTCTGATCTGCCGCGGACAACCCGCAGCCGGGTAAGGCCGTATACCCTTACGGACGATACGTTTGTGCGCGCTCGCTATCGCGACTTCGCCACCTTCGTTCCTACTTTGCCCTTACACCTAACCGCACCATGATCGAAGTCGAAAACCTCACCAAGACCTACGGACCCAAGGTCGCGCTCCAGGGCGTGAGCTTTACCGCCGAGCGCGGCGAGATCCTGGGCCTGCTCGGCCCCAACGGCGCCGGCAAGAGCACCACCATGCGCATTCTCACCGGCTACTTCCCCCCCACCTCTGGCTCCGCGCGCATCGCGGGCTACGACGTGGTGGAAGACTCATTGGAGGTGCGCCGGCGCATCGGCTACCTGCCGGAAAACGTGCCGCTCTACACCGACATGACCGTGCGCGCCTACATGGATTTCGTGGCACGCGCCAAGCAGGTCCAGCAGCGCCAGGACAACGTCGACTGGGCCATGGACGCCGCCCGCGTCGACCACATGGCCGACACCATCATCGGCCGCCTCTCCAAGGGCTACCGCCAGCGCGTCGGACTGGCCCAGTCGCTGCTCGGTGACCCCGAAGTGTTGATCCTGGACGAGCCCACCGCGGGACTCGACCCGAACCAGATCATCGAGACTCGCCAGCTGATCAAGACGCTGGGCGGCGACCGCACCATCATCCTGTCGACGCACATCCTGCCCGAGGTGAGCATGGTGTGCAGCAAAGTGGTCATCATCAACCGCGGCACCGTAGTCGCGGTGGACACGCCCCATGCGCTCACCCGACAGCTCACCGGCGCCGACCGCGTCAGCCTGCTGGTGCGCGCACCCGCCGCCGAGGCCGAGCGTCGCCTGCGTGGCATAGCGGGGGTCGTGGAAGCCGTCGCCCACCCGCAGACCGGCGGCCTGGTTCAGCTGGACGTAGATGCCGAGCCTGGCGCCGACGTGCGCGAGCAGCTCTCTGCCGCGATTGTGGGCCAGGGTTGGGGCCTGCTCGAGCTGCGTGCCCAGAGCCTCAGCCTGGAAGACATCTTCCTCCAGCTCACTACCTCCGAAGATCACCTGGACTCCTACGCGCAGCCCGCGCCGGCGGTTGCCGAAGAGGTGCTCGCGTGATGCGCCGCCTCAGCTCCAGCCTGGCCTCAATTGGCGCCGTGACGCACCGAGAGATCTACTCGTACCTGGTCTCCCCCATGCCGTACGTCGTGACGGCGGTCTTCCTGCTCGTCAACGGCTTCATTTTTTTCCTGATCGTCTCCAGCAGCAGCGCCGAGGCGACGTTGCGCCCCATCCTGCCGACCACCGCGTTCCTGCTGCTGCTGATCCTGCCGGTGCTCACCATGCGCCTGCTGGCGGAGGAGAAGGCCACGGGCACTATCGAGCTACTGATGACCTTCCCCATCACCGACGCGCAGGTGGTCATCGGCAAGTTCCTGGCGACGCTGCTCGTCTACATCTTGATGCTGGTCCCCACGCTGGCCTACGTCCTGATCGTCAAGATCTTCGGCAACAGCGAGTGGGGGCCACTGATCACGGCCTACATCGGCCTGATCCTGCTCGGCTCGTCGTTTATCGCGCTGGGGATGTTCAGCTCGTCCCTGGTGCGCAATCAGATCATCGCCGCCGTCACCGGCATCGGCCTGCTGCTGCTGCTGTGGGTCATGGGCGCCGCCGGCAGCGTGCTCGGCCCGCGCCTCTCGGGACTCCTCGCGTACATGTCACTCAATGACCATTTCAACTCCTTCCAGCAAGGCGTCCTGGAAGTGAAGGACGTCGTCTTCTATCTCAGCGTCACCATCGGCGCACTGTTCCTCACCGTGCGCGTGCTTGAATCGGGCAGGTGGCGGGCATGACCGACTCCGATCCCAACATGGAAGCGGGCAGCCGCGGTGGACGCCGTCGCCGCCGCAACCGCCGCGACGGCGCGCCGGCTCCCGTCGATGGCGTGGGGCAGGACCTGGAATTGGGCCCTGATGTGCCGGAAACCCGGCAAACGTCGCCGGAAGAACGCGCGCTGCCCGAGCCTCCCGACGATGACGCGCCGGGCGACGCCACCTTCTATCGCTTCAGCAGCTTCCTCGGCGTCCTGGCGCTCGTCATCCTGGCCGGCGCCCTGGTCCTTTACAGCGTGGCCGCCTCGTTCACACGCGAGGTCGGCGCGTTGCTGGTCGTCGCAGTCGTGCTCGCGGTGTTGTGGGCCATCCCGCGCTTTGACGAGCTACTGTCGGCCTTCAGCTCTCGCACCGCGCGTCAGGGCAGCAACGCCACCTTGATGAGTGTCGCCTTCATCGGCCTTTTGGTGGTGGGCAACTGGCTCGCCAACCGCCACTCAGGCCAGTGGGACCTCACCGCCGCTAAGCGCTTCTCTCTGTCGGATCAGACCGCCAAGATCGTCGACCGGCTCGACCGCGACGTGCAGGTCACCGCCTTTCTGCCGGGTCAGGACGACAACTACACCCGCGGCGCTAAGGACCTGCTCCGCCTCTACGACCGCCGCTCGGACCGCGTCAGCGTCCAGTTCATCGATCCCGATCGAGAGCCGGGCGTGGCGCAGCAGTTCGGCATCCGCTCCTACACCACCGTCTTCCAGATGGGCGACCGGCGCGAAGAGACTACCGGCGTGACCGAGCAGGACTTCACCAGCGCCCTGCTCAAGCTGACCCGCACCGGGCAGAAGAAGGTCTACTTCGTTACCGGCCACCAGGAGCGCGACATCGATGGGACCACCCAGACCGGCTACTCCCAGATGGCCGACGCGCTCAAGCGCGAGAACTACGCCCTGGAGAAGCTGCTGCTGCTGTCTACGCAGCGCGTTCCCGAAGACGCCGCCGTTGTTGTGCTTGCCGGCCCCCGGACGCCATTACTTGACCCGGAGCGCCAGGCGCTGCAGGAGTACCTCGACCGTGGCGGCCACCTCTTCTTCCTGGCCGAGCCGCGCGTTGACGCTGGTCTGGGTGACCTGCTCCAGCGCTGGAACGTCCAGCTGAACGCAGACGTGGTCGTAGACCCCGTCCAGTACCTAGGCGACCCGCTCTCGCCGGTGCCGCAGCCCCAGGCTCACCGCATCGCGAGCAGCCTCTCGGTGGTGGCGCTCCCGGCTGCGCGGTCGCTAACTCTCAGGCAAGTCAACACCGGCGACCTGGCTGTCGCCCCACTGCTGCGCACCACCGACCGCGCCTGGGGCGAGACCAGCATCGAGACTACCGGCCCGATCCAGCCGCAGTTCACTCAAGGCGAAGACCTGGCGGGCCCGCTGGTGCTCGCTGCGGCGGTCAACAAGACTGACCCAACGCCCAGCTTCACGCCGGGCGCCCCCAGTCCGCCAACGCCCCCTGCCGGCGAAAAACAGCCCCGCGGCCGGCTGGTGGTCATCGGCAACGCGGAGTTTGCCTCCAACACCTACGTGGCCCGCGTGCTAGGCAACCGTGACTTCTTCGTCAACAGCATCAATTGGCTGGCGGAGGACGAAGACCTGATCTCTATCCGCTCTACTCCCAACGATTCGCCGCCCATCGTGCTCACCAACCAGTCGCAGGTGCTGGTGCTCTACGCCAGCGTGATCTTCCTGCCTCTCGCTGTGCTCCTGATTGGCGGCGTTATCTGGTGGCAGCGTAGATAGCCCATCCCGTCCGTTCGCGCTGAGCCCGTCGAAGCGCCGTGTGAAATCCTGTCCTTCGACAGGCTCAGGACGAACGGCATCGTAGGACGAAGCATGACCCAAGACCGACCCCGATCAAGTCGCCTCCGCCCGGCCACGCCCGAGCGGCCCAACCGGCCGCTGCGGGCGATGCCACGCCAGGTGCGACAGGCCCCAACCCCGAAGCGGGAGCGCGGCGCGCGCACCGTCCTCGGTCGTCCCTGGCCGCTGGCCATATCGCCAGTCGCGCTTGGCTTGCTGGTGGCCCTGGTCGCGGTCGCAGGCGCCGCCTGGTTCCTGGAGGGACGCTACGAGACGCCTCCCGCCGAGGCAGCAAAGCAAGTCATCCCCTACAAGGCAGACGCGATCCAGGCCGTGGACATCGCAACCACCGACGGTAAGACGTCCTTCCGCCGTGACGCGGCCGGCAAGATGACCACCGATGGCCCGCCACCCGCGCCCACTCCCACGCCGGAGCCGGGCGCTCCTCCGCCTCCGGTCACGTTCTCGCCCTCAACGCGCGTGGAAAGCATCCTCGGCCAGTTGGCCAGCTTGCGGGTCGATCGCGTCATCGCTAGCGAGGCCAGCTCGTCTGCCACGTACGGCCTGGATACGCCGCAGATGACACTGACCCTTACGCCCAAGGACGGTGCTCCGCTGACGCTCGCCGTCGGCCGGCTCAACCCTGACGAGACGGCATATTACGTGCGTCGCGAGCAGCGCAAGGACACCATCCTGGTCTCACGCTACTCGCTCGACGACCTGATCAAGGTCGCCGGCGAAGTAATCAAGGGGACCGGCTAGTTCGCGCTCAGCTCGAGCGTGACGACCATCCGCTTGGCGCTGTACCAGTTGAGCAGCACGCGCTTGATCTTCGCGAAGCGCTCCTCCATCTCCGACACGGGGTTGAGGTACAGGGGGTTGGGCGTGACCACAAAGTGGTCGTTGACCCAGACCAGATTCGAGATGCAGAAGCGGGCATAGTCCCACAGGCCATTCACGTCCTTGGAAGACGCGTCCATGTGGTAGAAGAGGAACGTGTCCCGTGTCGGGCCCGGCACGATCGCGTAATAGATAGTCGGCTCGATCTCGTGGCGGCTGACCGGCTCCACCTGCTGCGCTGGCTGCACTGGCGCCGTCACCAAGTCCGCCGTGGCTGTCTCCGGTCGCTCGTTTCCGACCAATCCTTCGTCCATCGCTCCCTGCCGGTTCCCTTCTTCCAAGATGACCTGACCAGGCCGCGCGCCGTACACCAAGTGTGCGTGTCCGGCGGAGTGAGTAGCTGCCTGTACAGGCGAGTGCGTTACGACGGTAGGATACGGCCGGGGCCCTGGCCGAGTCTCGCTGGCTACCCGTAAGTCCTACCCACGGCAGCCACGCATGGCTGTCACGCAAGGCGGCGGGCTCTACTCGCGCGGCCGGTGGCGCTCTTCCAGCACCCGGTAGACGTCCGCGGGCGCCATGCCCGCGTCGGCCAGCACGAGCAGGGAGTGGAACCACAGGTCGGCCATTTCGTTGGCCAATTCCTCGTGGGAGCGGTTCTTGGCGGCGATGATCACTTCGGCCGCCTCCTCGCCCAGCTTCTTGGCTACCCGATCCACGCCCTGCTCCACCAGCTTGACCACATACGAACCCTCCGGCCGCTCCCGCAGCCGCCGCTGGATGATCTCCCAGTCCCAATCGAGTGTGCCCGGGGCAAGGTCGTCGTCTCGGACACCTCCGGCAGCTGGCGCACCGTGCGCCGGCGCAGGCCGCGCACCGTCATCTCCGGCCGCCGCCGCTCGAGCATCTTTACGATCCACGTGTCCGTAGCTCGGCTCTAGCTTGACTTTCGTCCCATCGAGCCGGCGGTAGAAGCAGCCCACCTCACCCGTGTGGCAAGCCGGCCCAACCGGCTCGCACAGGTAGAGCAGCGAGTTGTCGTAACAGTTGCGCCGTAGCTCACGGACCAGCAGATAGTTCCCGGACGACTCGCCCTTCAGCCACGGCGCACGCCGGCTGCGACTCCAGAACCACGCTTTGCCCGTCTCCAGCGTGCGCCGCAGCATGTCCTTGTTGACGAATGCCGGCATGAGCACCTCACGCGTGTGGAGGTCCTGCGCCACAGCAGGGATCACCCCATCTGGCCCGAAGTCGATCTCGTCAAGGCCATCGAGCGACAGCTCGCTCGGCTGCGATATTCCCGCATTCCCAGAGCTCACAGGCGCACCGGAAGGCCGTTGTCGCGCAAGTGCTCTTTCACCTGCCGGATGGTGTACGTGCCGTAGTGGAACACCGAGGCAGCCAGCACCGCGTGGGCCTGACCTTCGGCGAACGCCTGCGTGAAGTGCTCCAGCTTCCCGGCGCCGCCGGAGGCCACCACCGGCACCTCCACGCGCCCGGCGATCTCCCGCAAAAGGTCCAGGTCGTAGCCCTCGCGCGTGCCATCGGCGTCAATGCTGTTGATCACGATCTCACCCGCGCCACGCTGCGCGCCCTCCACTGCCCATGCCACGGCGTCCTTCCCCGTCGCCACGCGCCCGCCGTTGAGGAATACCTGCCACCACCGCCGGCCATCCGGCTCGTCCGTGCGCTTCGCGTCGATGGAAAGCACGATGCACTGCGACCCGAACCGCTCGGCGCCCTGGCTGATGATGTCAGGGTCCGCCACGGCGCGAGAGTTGACCGATGTCTTGTCGGCCCCGGCGCGCAGCACCCGCCACATGTCATCCACGTTCGCCAGGCCGCCGCCGACACACAGCGGGATGAACACCTCACGGGCGCACTGCTCCAGCACGTCCAGCATGATGCCGCGCTTTTCGTGCGAGGCGGTGATGTCGTAGAAGACCAGCTCGTCCGCCCCTTGCTCGTTGTAGAAGGCCGCCAGCTCCACCGGATCGCCGGCATCCTTGTCCGCGGAGAACTTCACCCCGCGCACCACGCGGCCGTTGGCTACGTCCAGGCACGGAATCACACGTTTGGTCAACATCGTCAGTCAGAAGGCTACCCCGTTCGCGCTGAGCCTGTCGAAGCGGTCCTTCGAGGGTCTCCGAGCGAACGATCTGCTTGGTTAGTGGCGCGCCGCGGCCAGCGCATCTTCCAGGCGCAGCTTGCCGGCGTAGAGCGCGCTGCCGATGATGGCGCCTTCCAACCGCAGCTGCTTCAACCGGCGCACCTGCTCCAACGTCGTCACGCCGCCGGACGCGATCACCGCCGCGCTGCTCGCTTTTGCCAGCTCTTCGAGTGAGGCGAAGTTTGGCTCTGTGAGCGTGCTGTCGCGAGTGATGTCGGTGCACACGAACCGCACCACGCCCCGCTCCGCCATCTGCTCCGCTAGCTCGGTCGCCCGCACCCCCGATCCCTCTGTCCAGCCGCGGGTCGCCACGACGCCGTCGCGCGAGTCGATGCCGACCACGATTGCTTCGGCGCCAAAACGTTGCACCGCCTGCGAGACCAGCTCCGGCTGCTCCACCGCCGCGGTGCCGATCACCACACGCGTCACGCCGAGGCGCAGCGCCGCGTCGATGGTCTCCAGCGACCGGATACCACCGCCTAGCTCCAACCATATTCCTGCGTCTCGCGCCACCGCCGCTATGCGCTCCACCAGCACGCGGTTCTGCCCCGTGCCATCGCGCGAGCCGTCCAGGTCCACCACGTGGATCCAGCGTGAGCCTGCCTGGGCGAATTGTTGCGCCATCTGCTCGGCGGTGTCGTCGTACACCGTCTCGCGGTTGAAGTCGCCCTGGTACAGGTCCACCACCATGCCACCCCGCACGTCGATCGAGGGCAGGATCTCGAACGCCGGTGACGCGCTCGTCATACGGCGAGCGCTGCCGCGCGTGCGGCGCCGGCAGAAGGACGCGCATGGATGCCGCCAGGGCCGGCGGCGGCTCCCTCGGGCAGCACCAGCTCACCCAGGACGATGCGCCCGAAGTTGCGGTACAGCATGAGCCCATGCTCCCCACTTTTCTCAGGGTGGAACTGCGTCGCCATTACGTTGCGGTGGCACACCACGCTGGCGAATGACACGCCATAGTCGGTCTGACCGGCCACCACCGCCGCCTCACGAGGCTCGACGTAATACGAGTGCACGAAGTAGAAGTTCGCCTCATCGGGCACGCCGTCGAAAAAGGGGTGCGCCTGCACCTGCCGCACCTGGTTCCAGCCCATGTGCGGGATGCTCTGCCCACCCGGAAAACGGCGCACCCGACCCGGCAGCACGTCCAGGCACGCGTGCTCCCCGCCTTCCTCGCTAGCAGTGAACAGCGCCTGCAGCCCCATGCACACGCCGAAAAACGGGGTGCCGCGCTCGATCACTTCCCGCACCACCTCGACCAGGTTCAACCGCTGAAGGTTGCTCATCGTATCGGCTGCGGCGCCGACGCCGGGCAGGATGACGCCGTCCGCCGCCAGGATCGCGGCCGGGTTCGCGGTTACCACAGACGGCAGGCCGACGTGCTCCACGGCGTGCGCCACGCTGCGCAGGTTCCCAGCGCCGTAGTCGATCACCGCGATCTCAGCCATTGCTCAACGCCTCCCATCGGTTTCACAACGGATTCCTGCCCACCGTTCGTGGTGAGCCTGTCGAACCACGCCCTTCGACAGGCTCAGGGCGAACGGCCGCGCTGGAACCATGCCGCAGAGGTTCAGCGACCGCCCGCCGTGTACAGCACCTGAACCACCACCCTGCCGATCAGCTGAACCAGGATCATCGCCACCATCGGCGACAGGTCCAGCATGCCCACGCTCGGCACCACCCGCCGCAGCGGTGCAATGATCGGCTCGGTGACCTCAAAGAGTATCCGAGAGATAGGGCTGCTGCCGGTCTGGTCGAACCAGGTGAATATCGACCGCAGGAGAATTGCCCAGAAGAGCACCGTCACCAGCAGATCCACAAAAGAAATCGCAAAGTTGAAGACGTCAAACGACATTAGAGTTTCCTACGCCCCCGCCAGAGTCCCCGCCTGCACGGCGGCTGCGGCGGGCACGACCCCCGCCGCCCCCGCAGCAGTGCTCCGCTCGCCAAACACGGCCCGCCCGACGCGCACCAGCGTGGCTCCCTCTTCGATCGCCACCTGATAGTCATTGCTCATGCCCATCGAAAGGTGGCTCCAGGCGTGACCCTCCCCGCGCATCAGGCCGGCCAGCTCGGCGTGCAGCCGCGCCAGCCGCTGGAAGGCAGGTCGCGTCTCTTCCGGCTCCTGCACCAGCGGCGCGATACACATCAGCCCGTCCAGCGCCAGGCCGGGTGTGGCCGCCAGCGTGCGCGCTTGCCCCCGCAGCGCCGCTTCTTCAAAACCGAACTGGGTTTCTTTCTCCGCGACGTTTACCTGTAGGAGCACCCGCGCTCGCTGAGCGCGCGACTCGGCGCGCTGTCCAATCGTCTGTGCCAGCTCCAGCGAGTCGACGCCGTGAATCAGCTCAAACAGCTCCAGCGCCTTGTTCACCTTGTTGCGCTGCAGGTGGCCGATCAGGTGCCAGCGTGGGCCGGGACCCACCGCGGGGACCTTATCCTCGGCTTCCTGGACCCGGTTCTCTCCCAGGTCGGTCGCCCCGGCGTCCACCACCTCGCGCACTGCGTCTGGGCCGAACGTCTTGGAGACGGCCACCAGCGTGACCGCATCCGGCGCGCGCCCGCTGCGCTCCGCCGCGGCGGCGATCCGGGCGCGCACCGCCGCGAGGCGGGCAGCGGAACCAGGCGCGTGCCCGTTTGCGGCGGTGGTCATCAGGATAGGCAGATTCTAACGGTTTCTCGGCCTCAGGAAGGGCGGGATATCGAGGTTGTCGGTCTGGCCCGCGAGCGGGTCGGGGCGCTCAGTACGCTCGCGGGGCGCTGGACGCTCGTATGGGCTTGGTCGCTCGTACGTGTCGCGCTCGGCGGGCTCGCGCGGCGACAGGAACGACGGGCGCGGCGCCGGCCGGTCGCCACCCTCGCGTGGGTCACGTGGCTCGCGCGGCGGGAGGTCACGCCCGCTGCCGCGCTGGGGTGGCGGTGGCGGACGCTGGTCGAACCCGGTGGCGATCACCGTGATGCGAACGTCGTTCTGCATGCGCGGGTCGATCGCCGTGCCGAAGATGATCTGGGCTTCCGGGTCGGCTGCCTGGGTGATGATCTCGGCGGCCTCGTTCACCTCGTACAGCGTGAGGTCCTCACCGCTGGTGATGTTGAAGAGGATGCCCCGCGCACCGTTGATGTCGATGTCCAGCAGCGGACTAGCCACCGCTGCGCGCGCAGCCTCCGCGGCCCGCCCTTCGCCGGTGCCATAGCCAATCGCCATCAGCGCGGAACCGGCGTTGGACATGATCGACTTCACGTCAGCGAAGTCCAGATTGATCAGCCCCGGTATCGTGATCAGCTCGGAGATGCCCTGGATGCCCTGGCGCAGCACGTCGTCCGCCATCCTGAAGGCGTCAGTCATGGGCAGTCGCTTGTCCACCACCTTCAAGAGCTGGTCGTTGGGAATGGAGATCAACGTATCCACGCGCTCCTTCAGTCCCGCGACGCCACCTTCGGCGTTCTGCCGGCGGCGTGCCCCCTCGAAAGTGAACGGCCGCGTCACCACGCCGATGGTCAGCGCACCTAGCTCACGCGCGAGAGCTGCTACAACCGGAGCAGCTCCGGTGCCAGTGCCGCCCCCCATGCCGGCGGTGATAAAGACCATGTCGGCGCCCTTAAGCGCTTCGGTCAGCTCCTCCCGGCTCTCCTCGGCGGCCTTCTCCCCAACGGAAGGGTTGCCGCCGGCACCAAGCCCGCGTGTCACGCGGTCACCAATGCGGATGCGCACAGGAGCCTGCGAGCGCAGCAGCGCCTGTGCGTCGGTGTTCACCGTAATGAACTCAACGCCGCGGATCTCGCTTTCGATCATGCGGTCCACCGCGTTGCTGCCGCCGCCGCCGACGCCGATCACCTTGATCTGCGCGAAGGCCTCCACATTGGGCAGTGGGGTCATGTTGTCCGGCCGATCGTCCGCCGGGCGCGCCGGGCGCAACCGCTCAGGAAACATTCTGGTCGCCTCGTCGTTCTGTATTGAAGGACATACGTTCGAGTTCCACCACCTGCCTAGCGCCGGAACCGGCCGCGCGCGGTACCTCGCACGTCATGCTGTGCCGCGTAGTACGCGTATTAGTTAGCACACTGCTTGCCGAACGCCCAAACGTAAGGTGAAGTTGCGTGGTTGCTGCCCCGGCTGGGCTGAACACGTAGTGCGGGGGCTTGTCCCCTGCACAGCAGTTCGCCTGTCGGTGGTCAAGCCCCACCACGGCCATTGTCCGGTCAGCGCGATCCAACAGCTCAAGGTAGAAACGAGCGCAGCCAGCGCCCGGCCTTACCCGCCGCGGCCGGCACGTGGAAACTGCCGTTGCCGTTGGTCGTCGCGCGCGCGGTCGTGCCGTTGTGCTCGGCCCATAACGCGAGCCCGACTGCCGTGCTAAAGGCTGGCCCGCTCAGCCGGTCGTCCAACCGGTCCAACCCCTGCGGCTCGCCCAGCCGTACCGGCAGGTCCAGCACGCTCTCCGACAGCTCGCGGATTCCGGCCTGCTCCGACACGCCGCCGGTAAGCACCACGCCGGCGCCCAGCAAGCCGCTGTAACCACTGCGCCGGATCTCGTTGCCCACCATGCCCAGGATCTCTTCCATGCGTGCCTGGATGATCTGCGCCAGGTAGTCGCGCGATACCGGCTGCGCGTGCCCCCGCTCGAACGTCGGCACGTCCAGCGGCGGCAGGTCCACCACCACCGCTGGGTCAGTGTGGCCGTAGGTGACCTTGAGCTCCTCCGCGTGCGCCAGCGGTGTGCGCAGGCAGATGGCGATGTCGTTGGACACGCTCATCCCGCCTACCGGGAGCACGCTGGTATGCCAGACGCTGCCGTCCAGGAAGACAGCCACGTCGGTTGTGCCCCCGCCAATGTCTACCAGCACGCCGCCCAGCTCACGCTCTTCCTGTGTGAGCACCGCCTCCGCCGAGGCAAGCGGCTGCAGCACCAGGTCGTCGATCTCCAGCCCGGTCTGCCGCACTGCCTTGATCAGGTTGTGCAGCGATCCCACGGCGCCAGTAATGATGTGCGCCTCGGCCTCCAGGCGCTGCCCCGCCATGCCAATGGGGTTCTTGATCCCCTCCAGGCCGTCCAGCACGTAGCTGCGCGGCACTACGTGGATGATCTCTCTGTTGGGCGGCACGCTCACCGCCCGGGCCGAATCGAGCGCGCGCTGCAAGTCGGCGTTGGTCACGTCGTGCCCGTGGTTGGGCAGGGTGGTCACGCCCCTCGTGTTTTGCGACTCGATGTGGTTACCTGCCACGCTTACCACGGCAGACGTGATGCGCTTGCCCGCGATGCGCTCGCACTGTTCCACCGCCGCCTGGACTGAGGCGCTGGTCTCCTCCAGGCTCACCACCAGGCCCTTCTTCATGCCGCGCGACGGCGCCACCCCCGCGGCGATTAGCTGAAGGCGGCCGCTCCTGCCCTGCTCCGCCAGGATGGCGCAGGTCTTCGTCGTGCCAATGTCAATCCCTGCAACCAGCCGTTCGCGCGCCATCGGCCCCCTGCGTGACTGAACGGATTAGACCCCGCGGCGTTGCGTTATGGCAACCGGGTAGGACCGCACTATCGCGCTAGGGCGCGAGCTGGTAGAACGGCCGGTCCTTTGGCCGCAGGTCCAGGACGGCGATCTTGAGGTTGCGCTGCTGCGCCATCTCCGCCACAGCCGCGAGATTGGCCAGCTTCGCGTTCAGTCCCTCGGTCTCGCCGAAGATCACGCGCCAGCCGGCCTCGGTCGTGAACACCAGGCCGGTCGGCCCCAGCTCGACGTCGCGCGCCCGGACACCCGCGGCCGGCATTGCCTTGACCAGCTCGCGCGCCGCCAGCAGCGCCCTCTGGCTCACCTGGTCTCCCACCCGTAGCTCGAAACCAGACGTGTCGCGCACCGGCAGCAGCGCCGCCGCCGGACGCTCCCCGGGCGGCAGCTCGGCCATCACATAGCCCTGGTCGTCTACCAGGAACGCGCCGTTGGCTGCCTGCCATGTGGCGATCGGCGTCCGCTCCACGATCTCGATCTCGACCACGTTGGGGAAGCGCGGCACCACGCGGGCCCAGCGTACGCTGGGGATCGAAACGACCTCCTGCGCCACCAGCTGCGAGCTGACCAGGAAGATGTTGCGCCCTACGACCTGCGAGAGCTGAGTCGCGCGCGTCACCGCTTCCTCGGAGGACGCCGACTCGCGCCGCACCGTGACCTGCTCCACGCGGAAGTCCGACCAAAGCAGTACGCCGATTGCGCCGCCGAAGCATGCCACCGCCCCCAGGAGTGAGAGCCAGCGAGGGCGCAGCCACTCCAGCGCCAACCGCCAGCGCGAACGTCGTAGGGCGCGTTGAATCTCGGTTGGCGGCCTGCCGCCGCTCGCGCGCCTCCGGCGTCCGGAAGGCGCATCACGGACCGCCGGCACATCAGCCACGCCCGGCACCGTGGGGAACGTGGAGGATGATGGCCTCACAGTCCGTCCACCTCCTCCGCCGCCCATTCCCCTACCAGCAGGATCTCCACCTCTAGCGCCACGCCCCGCGCCTGGTACACGCGTTGCTTGGCCATTCGCATCAGCGCCACCACGTCTGAGGCGGTCGCGTGCCCTCGATTCACGAAGAAGTTGCCGTGCTTCTCAGAGATCTGCGCGCCGCCCTGCGCGGTGCCCTTTAGCCCGCACTCCTCTATTAGTTGTCCGGAATAGAGCGGCGCCGGGTTCTTGAACACCGAGCCACAGCTGCGTTCGGTCGGCTGGTTGGTACGGCGCTGGAGTTCGTTCGCCTCGATCTGCGCGAGCGCCTCATCCGTGCTGCCACGCCCCAACCGCAGGTCCACCTGAAGTACTGCGCTTACTTCGCCTGTGCGCTTCAGCCGGCTCGCTCGATAGGCGTACCCCATCTCGCCCACCTCCAGCACCTGCACACCATCAGGGAACCACACCCGCGCCCTCGCCACGTTGGTCGCCATGTCGCCACCGTACGCTCCGGCGTTGCCCGCGGCTGCACCGCCAATCGTGCCGGGGATTCCCGCCGCCCATTCCATGCCGCGGAAACCCAATGACGCCGTCCAGCGAGACAGCCCCGCCGTTAGTACTCCGGCCTCACAGCGCAGCTCGACCGCATCCGTGCTCTCGGACAGCACCTGCCCCCGGTTCCGCTGCCCGGCCGCGGTCTCCGCCTTGATCACCAACCCACGCACGCCGCGATCGGACACCAGCACGTTGCTGCCGCCGCCGAGCAACATCCACGGCAGGTCGCGCCGGTGCGCTTCGGTCAGCACGCGTGACAGCTCCGCCGCCGAGCGCGTCCGCACGAACAGGTCCGCGGGACCGCCCGCTTTGAGCGACGTGAATGGCCCCAGCGGTACGTTCCGCTCCACGTCCAGCCCTACGGCGTATGAGAGCTCCAGGGAGTCGACCCCCATGCTAGCCGGCCCGCGCCCGCACGTCTTCGGCCACCTGGGGCGCCAGGCGCTCAATCGTGCCGGCGCCCATCACTATCGCTATGTCGCCGGGCTTCAGCTCGTCCGCCAGCACCGCGCGAATATCGTCAAGCGCCGGCACGTGGCGCGCGTTGGGGTGGCGCGTCGCGGCCACCAGGTCGGCGCTGCCGCGGTACGCCCCTTCGGGCTCGCGTGCGGCCGGCGAGTACACGTCGGACAGCAGCACGGCGTCCGCTTCCGCAAACGCGGTGCTGAACTCGTCGAATAGCTGCTCGGTGCGCGTGCGCAGGTGCGGCTGAAAGACCGCCCACAGCCGTCCACCCGGCGGCACCAGCCGGCGCGCCGCCTCCAGCATCATGCGCACCGCAGTCGGATGGTGCGCGTAGTCGTCATACACGCGGATGCCGCCTGCGTCTGCCAGCAGCTGGAAGCGCCGCCGCGCGCCGTGGAAGCCGGCCAGCGCCTGAGCAGATGTCGCGAGTGATACGCCCGCGACGAGCGCCGCGCTTATCGCCGCCAGCGCATTGTGCACGTTGTGCTCGCCCGGCACCGCCAGTTGCATACTGGCGCGCTCGCCGGTGGCACCGTACTCCACTTCAAACCGTGCTCCCTCGGCCGCCAGCGACAGGTGACGCGCCGTGACCTCCCAGCGTCCGCCGTCCAGATCAGGCCGCGCCACGCCGAATCGAACCACGCGCTCCGGCCGCCGTTCTTCGAGCAGCCCCGCCAGCCGCGCGTCCTCACCCCACGCGACGACCGTCCCGCCTGGGCGCAAGCAACCGAGAAACTCGCCGAAGGCCTCGCGCATCCGCTCGTACGTGCCGTAGTACTCGAAGTGGTCGGGCTCCACGTTGTTGATAACCGCGACCTCTGGCCGGTATTCCAGGAAACGCCGGTCGAACTCGTCGGCCTCCACCACCATCCACTCGCCACTGCCCCACCTGGCACTGGTGCCCAGGTCCACCAGCTCACCGCCCACCTGGAACGTCGGGTCCAGTCCCGCTCGCTCAAGGATCAACGCCGTCATCGCCGTGGTTGTCGTCTTACCGTGCGTCCCCGCGACGGCAATCCCCCGACGCGTGTTGAACAGCTCCCCCAGCGCCCGCGCGTGCTTGATCGCCCGGATGCCGGCATCACCGGCCGCTGTCAGCTCCGGGTCGGTTGCCGGCACCGCCGAGGAATAGACCACGAGGTCGGCGCCGTTAACGCCGGCCGCGCGGCTGCCCGCGTATACATCTGCGCCCAATGCTTTCAGGTCGTTCAGTGCCCCGGACTCAGCACGGTCCGACCCGGTGACACGCACGCCCTGCTGCAGATAGAGCCGCGCCAGGGCGCTCATCCCTGCGCCGCCGATGCCCACCATGTGGACGCGCCGCACCCCGGCCAGCGCAGCAGCACCGCCCGGCGTGGCGCTCACGCCCGCCTCCTGGCAACTGACCGCACCAGCGCGGCGATGTTGCGCGCCGCCTCGGGGCGAGCCAGGCGGCGCATTTCGGCGGCCATCGTTTCCAGCTTCTCCTTGTCTTCAAGTAACGCGAGAACCGCCTGTAAGAGCGCGCCGCTCGGCAGCTCGGCGTCGGCAATCTTGATGGCCGCTCCCTCGTCCACCAGGAAATCGGCGTTCTTTTCCTGGTGCCCGCCGGCAAACGTGCCCGGCACCAGCACTGCCGGCAGCCCCAAGATGGGCAGCTCGGCCAGGGCGGATGCTCCCGCCCGGCACACCATCAGGTCGCTCGCCGCCATCGCCTCCGCCACGCCACGGTGCAGGTAGCGGAACAGGTGGTAGCGCTGGCGTAAGGTGGAATCGAGCCGCGCCCGGTGCTCGCGCAGCAGGTGCTCGTCGGATTCGCCGCACAGGTGGATCAGCTGCGCGTGGTGCAGCAGCGGCTCCAGCGCGTCCATCACCGCCAGGTTCAGGCTGTGCGCCCCGGTGCTGCCGCCCATCACCATCACCACCGGCAGCTCGTCGGAGAGGTCGTACGCCTTGCGCGCTGCGTCTCTCTCCACCTCCAAGAACTCGGGTCGCACCGGGTACCCGGTGACGATGGCCTTACTGCCCTTGAAGTACTTCTTGGTCAGTGGAAACGAGAGCGCGATCCGCTTAGCGAACGGCGACAGTACCCGCACCGCCATGCCCGGCGATGCATCCGGCAGGTACAGCACCACCGGCACACGGCTCAGCCACGCGCCGACGATCGCGGGCGCGCTTACGTAGCCGCCTGTGGCCATCACTACCCCCGCCTTGAACTGCCCCAGTGCCGCCATCGCCTGGAACGTCCCGCGCGCCAGGCGAAAAGCGCTCATCAGCAGCCGGTGAGGCGCCGCGCCGTGGATTGGTCCGGCGTCCAGGCGGCGATGCTGCACCCCCGCGTGCGCCATCACCTCCGCGTCGCGCCGGCTGGGGCCGTGCAGATACAGCACCTCCGCGGCGCCATCGTTCGGCCCGGATCCCTGGTTGGGATCACGCAGCGCGTTGGCGACGGCCAGGGCGGGGTAGATGTGGCCGGCGGTGCCACCGCCGGAGACCACCACCTTCAGCGGGCGCTGCGGCGGCGTGCTGGACACTGGTCTGTCGGGAGACATTGAGCAGGACGCCGCAGGCGGCGAGTGTGGTGATAAGTGACGAGCCGCCGTAACTGATGAACGGCAGTGTGATACCGGTGAACGGCACCGAGCTGGTTAGCACGGCCATGTTCATCATGGCCTGGAACGTGATGCTGCACGTGACGCCCACCGCCAGCAGCCGGCCGAACTGATCCGGAGCGTACCAGGCGATCCGCAAGCCGCGGTACCCAAAGTACACAAATCCCATCACGATAGCCACTGTCCCCGCCAACCCAAGCTCCTCGCCAATCACGGCGAAGATGCTGTCGGTGTGCGGGAACGGCAGGTACATGAACTTCTGCCGGCCCACGCCCAAGCCCACTCCAGTCAGTCCACCCGCCCCAAAGGACATCAGCGACTGCACCACGTGATAGCCCGTCGCCAGCGGCGTCGCCCACGGGTCCAAGAACGCCAGGAAGCGCTGCATGCGGTAGGGCGCTACCCGGATCAGGACGACTCCCAAGAACGCTCCACCCGCTGAGAGCAGCGCCAGGTGCATCAGGCTCGCCCCGGCGGCGTAGAAGATCGAGACTGCCGTTAGCACCAGCACGATGGTGGTGCCCATGTCGGGCTGCTTCATCAGCAGCCCCACGATGACTGCTAGAAGCACGCTGAACGGCACCAGCCCATACGCGAAGTCGCTGACTTGCTCTTTCTTTGACGTCAGCCAGTGCGCCACGTACAGGATCAGCGCCAGTTTGGCGAGCTCGCTGGGCTGCAGCTGGAACGTGCCGAGCGAGATCCAGCGCGAGGCGCCGTACGCCTCTGCGCCAATGCCAGGGATGAGCACCGCCGCCAGCAGCACCACCGAGATCGCCAGCCCAGGCACCGAGAAGACCCGCAGGACGTGGTAATCCAGCCGCGCCAGCACCAGCATGGCAGTCAGCCCGATGCTGGCCGAAATGCACTGCTTGAACAGGAAGTGGAACTGGTTCCGGTATGTTGTATATGCCGTGACGACGCTGGAGCTGTAGACCATTATGAGCCCGAAGGCGAGCAGCCCGACCACGACCAGCAGCAGCTGATAGTCGGGCCGCCCGGCCACCGGTCGAGCTGCCGCCATCAGCCGGGGTAGGATGCTGCTGGAGACCACTGATGCCGAGTCGCGCCGCCGCACGCGCGAACGCTCACGTCCGGCGTCTACGCCCGCGGGTCTGAAGCCGGCCACCGGAGGGGCCGGAGTCACCGGGGGCGCCGCAGCACCCCTTCTTGGCAGTACGGGAGACTGAACCGCCATTAGCTGCCCACCGCCAGGGCGATACCCGCCAGTGCGCCGATCGCGCCTACGATCCAGAATCGCTGCACCACCCACGTCTCCGCCCACGCCTCGCGCGGCCAGTTCACCCAGCGGTCCCCTTTGGACTCGCGACGAAAATGGTGGTGTATGGGCGTGATGCGGAACATGCGCTTGCTCGTCAGCTTGTTGGTCAGCACCTGCAAGATCGTGGACCCCGCATTGACGACGAAGACCACCCCGACCGGGAGCAAGAGGAACGGCTCGCGCTCCAGCAGCGCTACGAAGCCCAACAGCCCGCCCAGCGCCAGCGACCCGGTGTCGCCCATCCACACCTGCGCCGGGTAGGCGTTGAACCAGAGATATGCCAGCAGCGCCCCCACCACCGTGGCACACAGTGACGCAGACAGCGGATACCCCAACACCAGTCCGATAACCCAGAACGCCGCGAACGCAAGCGCCGCGGTGGTCCCCAGCAGGCTGTCCATGCCATCGGTGATCGCGACGCCGTTGGTCGTCGCCAGTAAGACGAATAGCGCGAACGGCACGTAGCCCAACAGCGGCAGATCGTACGACCCCAAGAAGGGTACGTGCACCTGAGTGACGCCGTACCACGCCAGCGCGGCGACAATGGCCGCGCACAGCAGCACCTGCACGCCCCACTTCACCGCGGGCGACAGCCCCGCCGAACGCTCGCGCCCGACCAGCGTCTGCATGTCGTCATACATCCCCAGCGCCGCCAGGCCGACCATCAGCCCCAGAGGCGCTAGCAAGATCATCCTGCCGGTCTGGAACACCAGGAACACCAGCACTGTAGCCAGGATCGGCCCGACGAAGACCACGCCGCCCATGGTCGGCGTGCCTTCCTTGCCGGCGTGCTCCTCCGGGTTGTCTGGGTTCACCTCGCTTGGATTGAGCTGCTTGCCTACCTGCTGCGACTTGAGCAGCAGCAGCCACTGGGGACCAAATAGCATCCCAAGGCCGAACGCGAACAACGCGAGCAAAAGTGAGGTCAGCATCGGCTACTCAGTGGCTCCCATGTTCGGCCGGAGCGTGCTCGCCGACCAGCGCCGCGACGATGCGGTCCATCCGCATGCCGCGCGACCCCTTGACCAGAACGAAGTCACCCGGCCTAAGTCGTGCGGCAAGCCATTCTGCAGCGGCTTCTGGCGTCTCCAGCCACACCGCGGCCCCAGTCTCCACCCCGCCGTCTAGCGCCGCCGCGGCCAGGTGCCGGCTCAGCTCCCCCACCGCCACAAGCAGGTCTGCCCTCTGCGGCACGTACTCCCCTACCTCCCGATGCAGCCGCGGCCCAGCCGCGCCCATCTCGAACATGTCTCCCAGCACGGCGATGCGCCGGCCGTGCGTCTCCGCCAGCACGTCCAGGGCCGCGCGCATCGCCGCCGGACTGGCGTTGTACGTATCGTCCAGCAGTGTTACGCCACTGGGAAGCGCGAGAGGCTCTAGCCGCCTGCCCGACAGTGGCCGCCCCAGCCCTGCCGCCACCTGCTCCCCCGTGCAGCCCTCCTCAAAGGCGGCCGCCGCCGCCGCCAACGCGCACGAGACGAAGTGCCGCCCCACGAGCGGCAATAACACTGGCCAGCGGTCGCCGTGACGCACCAGATCGAACTGCACCCCTTCGAAGCCGCGCAAAACGACGTTCTCGGCCCGCACGTCCGCATCGGGCGCCTCCCCGAACGTGGCCACCCGCCCCGCCGACCGTGACCCCATCTGAAGCACCAGGGGGTCGTCCGCGTTGAGCACCGCCACGCCATCGGTACCCAGAGCGGCCACTAGCTGACCCTTCTCGCGCTGGACCGTCTGCACGTCGCTGAACCCCTCGAGGTGGGCCGGCGCCACCCGCGTCACGATCGCCACGTCCGGCGACGCGATGCGTGCGAACGCCTCCATCTCCCCCACCGCCGAGATGCCGATCTCAAGCACCGCGGCCCGATGCTCAGGGGTCAGCTCCAGCAGCATGAACGGCAGGCCAAGCTCGTTGTTGAAGTTGCCGCGCGTGCTCACCAGCGGCCCGCGCTGCGCTAGGACCGCCGACAGCAGGTCTTTGGTGGTCGTCTTGCCCACGCTGCCGGTGATCCCCAGCACCCGCGCTGGCTGGCTTCGCCGCCACCACCCGGCGCACCGCTGCAGCGCAAGCATCGGATCGTCCACCATGAACAGCAGCGGCACATCGCTCTTGGTCACGTCTCCATGCGGCTGACACACACATACCTCGCCGCGAGTCACCGCATCAGCGAGGTTCCCCGGGACGCGATTCACCAGCGCCGCGATGGCACCGTTCTCGAACGCGTTCGCGACGAAGTCGTGGCCATCCCGCTTCTCTCCCTTGACTGCAACGAACAGGCCCCCCTGCTCCATCGGCGGGCTGCCCGCCGGCAGCGAAGACATGGTGACGGTGGCAAAAACTTGTCTCTTGGCAGACGTGCCGGCCGGCCGCGCCGCATTCCCGTCCCGCAGCCACGCCAGGAGATCGCCGAGGCTAAACGCCCGCCCCCCAGCACCCGCCGAAATACCTCGAGCCACCACTCCCCCCTCTCCGCGCTGGAGAGGGGTTGGGGGTGAGGTCATCTTCCCGCCACCGTGGCGCTCGGAACAGGCGTTGACGCACGGCGGGTGGCCGTCGGAACCGCCGTCGTCGCAGCGCGCGCTGCGACCCCTGCCACCGGTGTCGTTCGGGCGGGAGTCGCCGTGGCGCGCGGCGCCACCGTGGGCGTCGGTGTGCGGATCGCCTCGGTCGGACGTAAGCGGCGATAGCGCGTCAGCTCTTGCGCAATGATCGCGAACGCCGGCTTGGCGATCAGGGAACCCCACGGCTCGTCCTGCGGCTTGTCGATCTTCACCAGGATGACGAAGCGCGGGTCATCAGCGGGAACCGCGCCGACGAACGACGCCACCGTATTCACCGGGTCATAGCCACCGTTGACTAGGTCCGGAATCTGGGCTGTCCCCGTCTTGCCCGCGACCTTGAACCCCGGCACCAGCGAGCCACGCGTTTCGCCGTTTTCCGCGGCGCCGACCATCATCGTCAGGAGGGACGCAGCCGCCTCTCGCGAGATCACCTGCCGGATGATCTGTGGCTGCGTCTCTTGCACCACCTTCTTCGTGTGCGGGTCCACCACCTGACGCACCACGAAGGGGCGCATCATGATCCCACCGTTCGCGATCGCCGAGATCGCCGTCACCATCTGCAGCGGCGTCACCAGGATCGCCTGTCCGAACGAGTTGGTTGCCAGGTCCACCTT
>CADCTC010000323.1 GCA_902805635.1 uncultured Chloroflexota bacterium | reverse complement strand
GCCCCTTATCGACTGTGTCGTTGAAGAAGCGTAGCTGCAGCGGTAGCGCCATGTTGAAGAGCACGCGGCCGACCGACGTCTCATAGAGATCGCCGAACTTCTTGCCCTGCTTCTCGACGAATTCGGCCGGGAAGTCTTCCTCATTGAGCAAGATCTTGATGGCGGCCTGAAGGCTTACCTTGCGATCGGTGTCGATATCGCCCAGGTCACGCGCCAGGCTCACTTCCTCGAACGAGCCGAAGATGCGGCCCTCGCCCTCGCTGCCGGGGTGGATGACAGTGAGGTAGTACATGCCCACCACCATGTCCTTGGTGGGAGAGACGATCGGCGAGCCGTCGGCGGGAGAGAGCAGATTGCGGCTGGAGAGCATCAGCTCCTTCGCCTCACGCTGCGCCTCATCGGATAGGGGCACGTGAACCGCCATTTGGTCGCCGTCGAAGTCCGCGTTGAACGCGGTGCAGACCAGCGGATGGATCTGGATAGCGCTGCCCTCAACCAGGCGCGGCTCGAACGCCTGGATACCCAGACGGTGGAGCGTCGGCGCACGGTTCAGCAGCACCGGGTGGCCTTCGATGACCTCCTCCAGCACGTCCCACACCTGAGGCCGGGCCCGCTCCACGACGCGCTTGGCGCTCTTGATGTTGGGCGCATGGCCGCGCTCAACCAGCTTGCGCATCACGAACGGCTTGAACAGTTCGAGCGCCATCTTCTTGGGCAGCCCGCACTGGTGGAGCTTGAGCTCCGGACCGGTGACGATCACCGAACGGCCCGAATAATCGACGCGCTTGCCGAGCAGGTTCTGGCGGAAGCGGCCCTGCTTGCCCTTGAGCATGTCGCTCAAGGACTTGAGCGGACGCTTGTTCGCGCCGGTGATCACGCGGCCGCGGCGGCCGTTGTCGAACAATGCGTCGACGGCTTCCTGCAGCATGCGCTTTTCGTTGCGCACGATGATGTCCGGCGCGCGCAGCTCCATCAGCCGCTTGAGGCGGTTGTTGCGGTTGATCACGCGGCGGTAGAGGTCGTTCAGGTCGGACGTGGCGAAGCGGCCACCGTCTAGCTGCACCATCGGGCGCAAGTCGGGCGGTAGCACCGGCAGCACGGTCAGGATCATCCACGCCGGCTCGTTGGCCGAGCGGCGGAATGCCTCGATGACGCGCAGGCGCTTGATCGCCTTCTTGCGGCGCTGGCTGGACGACGAATGCACGTCCTGGCGCAGCTGTGCCGCGAGCGCGTCCAGGTCGATGGCCTGGATGATCTCCAGCACCGCCTCGGCGCCCATGCCCGCCTTGAAGATGGGACCGGCGTTGTCCTGCGCCTCGCGGAACTGCGTGTCGGTCAGCAGCTGCATAGGAGCGAGCTTCTCGATCAGCTCGCGGCGCCCCTGCAGGCCGCTCTCGATCTGCTCGATCTCCTCGTTCATGCGCCGCGCCAGCTCGTCGATCTCGGCGTTGGCGGCGCCGCGCAGCTGCTCCTTCTCGCGCTCGGACTCTGCCTCGATCTTCGCCCGCTCGTCGGCGGCGTCGTCCGAGTGGCCCTTCGCGGCCAGCGCAGCCAGGTTAGCCTGCTTCTGCTCTTCCAGGCGCGCATCCTCCTCGGACACGCGCTGCTCGATAGCTGCCTGCTGCTCAGCGGTGGTCTGCTCCAGCGCGCCAGCCCTGGTCGCCACCTCTTCGTCGATGGTCTCCAGCGCGCGCTTGCGCGCCTCGTCGTCCACCGAGGTCACGATGTACGATGCGAAATAGAGGATCTTCTCCAGATTGCGCGGCGAGACGTCAAGCAGCAGGCCCAGGCGGCTGGGCGTGCCCTTGAAGTACCAGATGTGGCTCACCGGCGACGCGAGCTCGATGTGGCCCATCCGTTCGCGGCGCACCTTGGCGCGAGCCACCTCGACACCGCACTTGTCGCAGACGATGCCCTTGAACCGGACGCGCTTGTACTTGCCGCAGTAGCACTCCCAGTCCTTGGTGGGACCGAAGATGCGCTCGCAGAAGAGTCCATCCTTCTCCGGCTTCAGCGTGCGGTAGTTGATCGTCTCCGGCTTGGTGACCTCGCCGTACGACCAGGACCGGATCTGTTCCGGCGAAGCGATTGAGATGCGGATGGCGTTGAAGTCGTTTACTTCGAGCATTTGGTTCCTCTAGCGCGGAGGCCGTCCGCGCTCTATGCGATCACTTACCCGCGATGCGCCACGCTGCTGTAGGGGCCGGCCTGCGTGCCGGCCCGTGGGGCAGGGCGGACACACACGTCCGCCCCTACGGTATGTACCTAGTCGCGGTCTTCCAACCCTTCCAGGTTGATGCCCAGCTCAGGCAGGGCATCGGTGGATGAGTCGTCGATGAACTGGATCTGCTCCTCGTTCTCGTTGAGCACCTCCACGTTGAGGCCGAGACTCTGCAGCTCCTTGACGAGCACCTTGAAGGATTCGGGCACGCCCGGCTCCTGGATGCGCTCGCCCTTGACGATCGCTTCGTACGTCTTGACGCGACCCACGATGTCGTCGGACTTGACGGTGAGCAGCTCCTGGAGGATGTTGGCGGCGCCGTAGGCTTCCAGCGCCCACACCTCCATCTCGCCGAAGCGCTGGCCACCGAACTGCGCCTTGCCCCCCAGCGGCTGCTGCGTGATCAACGAGTACGGACCGGTGGACCGGGCGTGGATCTTGTCTTCCACGAGGTGAGCCAGTTTGAGCATGTAGATGTGTCCGACGCACACGTCCTGCTCGAACGCCTCGCCGGTACGACCATCGTAGAGCCTGACCTTGCCGGAAGCCGGCAATCCGCCACTCTCCAGCAGGCTGCTGATCTCGTCTTCGGTAGCCGAGTCGAACACCGGCGTGGCCACCTTCATGCCCAGCGTGGAGGCAGCCCAACCGAGGTGCGTCTCCAGAATGGTTCCGATGTTCATGCGCGACGGCGCGCCCAGCGGGGACAGGATGATGTCTACCGGTGTGCCGTCCTCTAGGTAAGGCATGTCCTCCACCGGCAGCACGCGAGCGATAACGCCCTTGTTGCCGTGGCGCCCTGCCATCTTGTCGCCCTCGGTCAGCTTGCGCTTCACCGCGACCGACACGCGCACCATCTGGTTCACGCCAGGCGGCAGCTCGTCGCCCGCGTCACGGGAGAACTTCTTGACGTCGACCACCTTGCCGTACTCGCCCGACGGGACCCGCAGCGAGGTGTCCTTGACCTCGCGCGCCTTCTCGCCGAAGATGGCGCGCAGCAGGCGCTCCTCCGCGGTCAGCTCGGTCTCGCCCTTGGGCGTGATCTTGCCCACCAGGACGTCGCCCGCGCGCACCCTGGCCCCTACGTAGATGATCCCTTCCTCGTCCAGGTCCTTGAGCGCGTCCTCGCCAACGTTGGGGATGTCGCGCGTGATCTCCTCCGGCCCCAGCTTGGTGTCGCGCGACTCCACGTCGTACTTCTCGATGTGGATGCTCGTGAAGCGGTCATCCATAACCAGCCGCTCGCTGATCAGGATTGCGTCCTCGAAGTTGCCGCCCTCCCAAAACATGAATGCGCACAGCAGGTTCTGCCCCAGCGCCAGCTCGCCGCCCTCGGTACTCATCGTGTCGGCCAGCGGCTGCCCCTCGGCGACTTGCTGCCCCGTGGTGACGATGGGGCGGTGGCTGAGGCACGTCCCGTTGTTGGTGCGCCTGAAGCTTCGCAGCCGGTGGACGTGCTCCGCGCCGGACGCGTCACGCACCACCACCTCGGCGGCGGTGGCGCGTGTCACGGCGCCCGCCGCGCGCGCCAGCACCAGGTAGCCCGAGTCGCGCGCCGCGTGCGCCTCCACCCCCGTGCCAACCAACGGCGCTTGCGGCGACAGTAGCGGCACCGCCTGGCGCTGCTGGTTGGCGCCGGTCAGGGCGCGACTGGCGTCGTCGTGCTCTAAGAAGGGGATCAGCGACGATGCGACCGAGAAGACCTGGCGCGGCGTCACATCGATCAGCTCGATCCGCGTGGCGGGCAGCTCCTGGATCGTGCCCTGGAAGCGGCCGGCAACCCGCGCCTCCACCACGCGGCCGTCCTCGTCCAGTCGGGTGCTGGCCTGGGCAATGGCGTACGCCTCCTCGTCATCCGCCGTGAGCCAGACCACCTCGTCCGTCACGCGCCGTACCCCATCAGAGTCGAGGCTGACCTTGCGGTAGGGCGTCTCGATGAAGCCGTAGTCGTTGATGCGCCCGTACGTCGCCAGCGCCCCCACTAGGCCGATGGTGGCGCCTTCCGGCGTCTCCACCGGACAGATGCGGCCGTAGTGGCTCTCGTGCACGTCGCGCACATCAAAGCCGGCGCGCTCACGGGAAAGACCGCCAGGGCCCAGCGCCGAGAGGCGACGCTTGTGGGTCAGCTCAGCGAGCGG
>CADCTC010000322.1 GCA_902805635.1 uncultured Chloroflexota bacterium | reverse complement strand
ATACTGGCCCTGCCCGCGCACTCCTTCGACTAGTGTGTGCACGTCCTTGTAGGCCAGCGGGTTGTCGCGGCGCCACTGGGCGTGAAAGTAGCCGACATCGTCGGGCACGTCGTCCAGGGCGTAGGTGACCTGATAGTAGAGCCGCGCGGGCTCGCCGCCGCTTTCGGCGGGCTGCACGTGCTCCATGGTGATGCGGGCGGACTTGCGGAACGGCATGGGCCAGTAGGAGTTCATGCCGCCGGCGGGGTTGACGGCGATGGGGAGCGAGTTGACGTTGGACCGCTCGCACCAGCCGTTGCAGAAGAAGTCGCCGACGGGGACTTCGATGGAGGGAGTCTCTTCGCCGTCCCAGTAGAAGCGCAGGATGAGGCGGCGCCAGTGCTGCGGGTGGACGGTGAGCCAGATGTGCTGGATGACGCCGGGGCCCTCGATCTCGGCCAGGGTGACCTTCTGCTCGGGCTCGATGGCGATAGAAGGAGAGATCTTCCAGCCCTGGCCGAGGTCGCGTCCCGGCATGGCGCCGGTGCCCTCGGTGGCCATGCCCGCCTTGCCCTTCTCGCCGCTGAAGTTCTCCGGGCTGATCGAGCGAGTCTTCGCCTTCGAGAGCCGCGCCACGCCCATAAGCCCGTAGCCGGGACCGAAGACACTGCCCATGCTGCTGCCGTCCGCCATGTGTTGTCTACCTGCTCCTTGCGGGCGTGATTGTGGCAGTTGGTGAGAGGCCCTGGTGCCGGCACCCCGGCGAGCAGCTTACATGGACTGGCTGAGGATCACGTCGACGGCCTCGCGGGCGGCACGGGCGGCGTCACGGGGGTTGGTCTTGCCGTCCCAGAGCGGCTTGAGGGCGTCGTCCACCGCCTTGTTGATCTCGTCGGTGCGGGTGTTGTGGGGGGCGTGGAAGGGGCCAGGCTGGCCGAATACTTTCACCATCAAGGCGTACACCGGCGACAGCGTGTGGAGCTTGGGGTCGTTCCAAACGTCAGTGCGGGCGCCGGGGCTGCCGCCGCCTCCGAAGGTCTGCTCGATGCCGTTCTCTTTATTGGTGATGAACTTGGTCCACTCCCAGGAGGCATCTGGCTCCTTGGACTGCTTGGTGAGCGCATAGCCGGTGCCGGTGCCCATGGTGCCGCGCTTGCCGGACGGACCCTTGGGGATGACGGTGACGTCCCACTTGAAGTCCTTGGTCTTGGAGTTGGCGCGCTGGAACTCGGCCACGGCGCCGAGGGTGGCCTGGAACATGGCCATCTTGCTGTCTTCGAACAGACCGCGCGGGTTGGCAAAGCTCTCGGCGATCTGGTGCTTGTAGACGGTCTCGTACATCCAGGTGAGGGCGGCTACCCCTTCCGGCGCGTCGATCAGGCACTTCTTGCCATCGGCGCTGAGCAGCTCACCACCGAAGGTGCGCAGCCAGGCGGTGCCGCACTCCTGGATGCCGGTGGCGGGGGCGAACCCCTGAAGGCCGGCACTGATGAAGCGCCGGCTGCGCTCGACCAGCTGGTCAGTCGTCCAGTTGGCATCAGCGGGGGGCAACTCGACGCCTGCGCGCTGGAAGAGGTCCTTGTGGAGGTAGATGGCGTTGCAGCCGTAGTGGCCGATAAAGGGCAGGCCATGGATCTGGCCGTTGTGCTTCTGCGCGTCCAGGGACGGCGGCAGATAGGGCTTGGTGTCGAACTTGTCAGCCTTGATGTACTTCTCAACCGGCTGGAACGTGCCCTTGGCTAGCAGCTCGTGAGAGCCAACGAACGTGCCGTTCCAAGCGAGGTCGCCGATGCCACCGCCGGCGGCGAGGACGAGCAGCTTGGTGCGCATCTCGGCGCTTGCGATGTCGTCGTAGCGGACGTCGATGTGGGGGTACTTCTCTTTGAAGACGGGGATGCGGGTCTGCTGGAAGGCGGAGTGGTCAGATGCGCCCGCGCGTGAGTGGACGACGACGGTGGCTGCCTTCTTGGCGCCGGTGGCCGAGCCGCTCTGTGCCTCGGGGGCGCCCTGTGCGCCGCAGGCGGCGAGGATGAATGACGTGCTGGCAGCGCCGGCTGTGGCGATGAGCGATCGACGCGAGACAACGTGTGTGGCTGGTGTTCCCATTGCTGTGCCTCCTCTGAAGGCATTGTAATGGGATGCCGGTGCGCTATCGGTCCCCGAATAAGGGGTGGCCGCGGGTACCCACGTCCAGGCGGTGGATGGCGCCGTTGGGGGCCGCGGCGTCGGCCTGGGTGACGGTGCAGTAGAGCGAGTCGCAGCGGAAGGCGCAGTTGGAGAGGCGGGGGCCTCCGGCGGGGATGCGCTCCAGGAGCTGTCCCTCTGGGGAAAAGACATCCAAGGTGCCGGCGCCGACGTGCGTGACGAAGAAGCGGCCATCGGCGGCGAGCGCCATGCCGTCTCCGCCCCCGCCTTCGTCCGGCATGTGGCCAAAGGTTTCGCGCGGACCAACACGACCGTCAGGCGAGATAGTGTAGCGGTAGAGCTGGCGGCTGCGTGCGTCGATGACCAAGGCGTCTTCGGTAGCGGTGAGGGCAAGACCGTTGGGGAAGGCGAGGCCGCTATCCAGACGCTCCACCCGACCATCCGGGAACGCGCGGCAGACCTGTCCCACCGGGTCATCGATCGTGGAGCCGAGCGGGTCGGTGAAATAGAGGACGCCGTTGCGATCGGAGACGCAGTCGTTTGGACCGCGCAGGCGCGTGCCGTCTTCGGTGCGGTCGACGAACAGCGTGGCGTTCCCATCGGGTGAGAGGATCCAGATACACGCGGCGCCCACGTCGCAGAGGAACATACGGCCATCGCGGTGGAACGCAGTTCCGTTGCACCAGCCGGAGGCGACGCGGTGGAAGACAGTGGCCTCGGTGCCCGGACGCTCCACCTCCAGGCGCCAGACGGTGCCGGTACGCACTTCGCTGAAGAAGAGGACGCCGTTGCGGTCGAACGATGGGGCTTCGACGAAGGCAAAGCCGTCCGCAACCACGGTGATGGGGACGTTGCGGGTGGGGACTGAATGGAGCGGTTGCATAGGGCGGACCGTACAGGTGGGTCAGCGTGGCCCGGCGCCAGGTCGGACGGCGGGCTGGGCGGTGGCAGACGGGGTGGCGGGTGGGCCTTCGAGCAGCAGGCCGCTGCCGTAGTTGAGACGGGTTGGGGCGTAGCCGTCCTCCCACCCCTGGCGCTCACCCTTCCAGCCGCCCTGCCAGGTGAGACGGTGGGACGAGGACTCGCGCCAGGGGCGGCGCTCCCAGGCGGGGGAGCGGAAGGGGTCGCGCACGCGGTACATCCAGTCGAGCAGCTCGTCGTGTAGGGCGTCGCGGGTGCCGGCGAGAGCAGGGTCGTCGATGCGGTTGCGCAGCTCGTAGGGGTCGTCGGTGCGGTCGTAGAGCTCGTCGGTGTCCAACAGGTGGACGGCGAGCTTGCGGTCGCCCTTGACGATGGCGCGCATAGGGGTGAAGCCGCCCTGGCCGTCGCCGGGCAGCTCGTAACGGTGGAACACCACGAAGACGCTGCGGTCAGGATCGTCAGCGCCTGCATCACCGCGCAGGATTGGGGCGAGCGAGCCGCCCTCGAGCGCGGGAGGGATGTCGTGGCCGCTGAGATCGAGCAATGTGGGCAGCACGTCGATGTGGCTGACGGCGGCGCCGGGGCGGATGCCGCGGCGACCCCGCAGCTCCGGACGCGGCGGGCGCACGATGAGGGGGATGTTGGCCATCTCCTGGTAAACGGTGGCGCCCTTGGAGTTGATGCCGTGGCTGCCCATCATCTCGCCGTGGTCCGAAGTGAAGATGATCCAGGTGTTGTCGGGGGCGAAGCGGTCCACCGCATCGATGACACGACCGATCTCCTGGTCAACCCAGCTGTTGCAGCCGAAGTAGAGCGGGTTGATCTGGGCATGCTCGCTGCGCGTCAGGCCCTGGCGCTCGCGCATGGCGGCCCACTCGCGCTGGTGGGACGGCTTGCCGGCGAGGTCGTCGAACGCGGCCGGACCGAGCGGATACTTGTAGTCGAGGAATGGCTCGGCGTACTCGGGTGGACAGGTGAAGGGGCCATGCGGCTCGTCGTATGAGGCGACCAGCAGGAAGGGCTGGTCCGGCGTGCGCGCAGCGTCTTCGACGAAGCGCGCGGCGCGGTCGGAAACGCGGTCACCCCAGCACCAGTCTTCCTTGACGTCGTGCTCCTTGAGGGCTTCGTAGGTGCGCAAGCCCTGGCGCCAGAGCACGCGCTCTGCTTCGGAGAGCGAGTCGAGGTGACGGCGCCCGTCGTACCAGTAGGCGTCGTCCCAGCCATCGGGGCAGCGCCCGGTTCCAAAGTAGTCATGGCCGTCCAGGTGCCACTTGCCGGTGTAGGCGGTGCGGTACCCCAGGTCACGGAAGCGCTGGCCCAGGTGGGGGAAGCTGGTGCCGAGCGGCAGGCCGTTGACCCAGGCGCCGCAGTTCTGCGGGTAGCGGCCGGTGAAGAGGGCGGCGCGCGCCGGCGTGCACAGCGGCGACGTTGTGTACGCGCGGTCGAACGTAATGCCCTCAGCCGCCAGGCCATCGAGGCGGGGCGTGCGCAGCTCAGGATGGCCGTAGCAGCCCAGGACGTTGGTCGCCTGGGTGTCGGTCATGATGACGACGAAGTTGGGGCGGGCGGCTCGTTCGCTGGTCATAGGCGGCCACTGTAGAGGCAGACCCGCCGCGCGGTCAAGTGCTGCCAAGTCCTGTCATAAGCAGTTCGCCGGCCAAGTGGCCGGCCGGCGAACCCGTACACGAACGCAGAACCGCGCTGCGCCTCTACACGCGCCGCCGCCGCGCGAACTTCGCGACGCCAGCCAGCCCGGCACCGGAGGCCGCTGCCAGCAGCCACGGCAGGGCAGTTGGGACGGCCGGGTTGCCGGTGCGGGGCAGCATCGTCTGCCCCGCACCGGTGGGCGGTTGGGCGAGCCGGTAGCCGGCAGGCAGCACACCGGGGGCCGGGCAGGTCACCTGGGGATCAAAGTCGGCGAAGAGCACCTGGCCATTGGGACGGAAGTAGGCGTGCAACATGTAATGCGGCTCTTCCAGCCCCTCATGGCCCGGGAGGACCTGCACCGGCACCCCGAACAATGACTGCGGGGCAGCGCGCTGGTTGGTTTCCCATTCGAGCCCGATAACCCGGCCGTCGCCGCCGATGAGCAGGATGGGTGGGTTATTCTGATCCATGCGTCCGCCCTGGTACTGCTGTGCGTGGCGGGCAAAGTGGATGGCGTGGTAGCCCATGCCGCCTGGCGGCGCGCTGACACACACCGGGGCGGGGATAACGTAGCCGGCGGCCTGCACCTGCTCGGCAGTCATCGGCTCGAAGCGTGCGCGCAAGGCGGCGAACTCCGGCGACATGGCGACCGGCGCCGGGGTAGGTGGCTGTGCGCTGACTACCGTCGGTGAGGCAAGTGCGGCGACTAACGAGGCGCCGAGCACCGCACTCCGGCCCGACCTCCAACTGAGGCGGACAAGGGCATCCAGCAATCGCTGCGGGTGGCTGTGGGTTCGACTGGACATCTGACGTTCCTTTCTCAGCTGGGGCGGTTTGAACCGGTGAAGTGTGGGCCGTGGGCGCATCGACCAGGCATCCTACCTTGCCGCGGCCACAGCGCCCGATTGTGGCATCCGCGCAACAGGACGGGCGAACTCCTCATTGGTTGTCTGGCTCCGCAGCATCGACCAGCCGACCGGCGCCAGGGCAGCGAGCATGACCAGGTCGGCCACGGTGGCGAGCGGGGCGATGCTAGGGATGCGCGAGAGGGGGAAGAGCAGCCCGCTCACGGCCAGGGCATACCCGGACCAACTTGGCGCCACGCCCGAGCGCGCGAGGGCAATGCCGATTCCCATGAGCGTGAGCGGGAAGGTGAGGCCGGGCGCGTTCAAGATCAGCGGCCCGACAGGAAACTGGTCGAGAGGGCCCTCCGGGTGGACAGCGGTATGGATAGCATCGACGGCGTAGGCAACGCCACCGGCGCTGCCAATCACCGCCATGACGCTGAGGATGGCTGCGGCGCGGGGACGCAGCGGAGCGAGTATGCGGGTGAGGCCGAGCAGCGCCAGCGGGAACGCCGCCATGGCGTAAAGCTGAATCGTGCCGCCCACCTGGTCGTTGCCCAGGCCGCCGGCGGCGGCGTAGGCGATGCTGCTGGCGGCCAGCAGAGCTGGCGCGGCGATCATCGCCCCGCCATGCACACGCGCTAGTGGAGTGCTGGTGGTTTCGTTCATACGACCCATTGAAGCGCACTCGGGAACGCGCGTGCGTCACCCAAAGGGGTGATCCCGCCACCACGCGAGGTAATTGACACCGGACGGAGCGGCCGTATCAGATGAGGTGGACCGCCCGCGCCCGCGCGGCCGCCTGCGCGCGCGAGTGGGCGCCGAGCTTGGCAAGCACGTGCCCGACGTGCGTCTTAACGGTGTTGGGGCTGACGTGAAGGGTGGCGGCAATCTCGCGGTTGGACGCGCCGGCAACCAGCAACCGCAGGACTTCTACCTCTCGGCTGGAAAGCACCTCGGACGAGCCGGGTATGGGTTGGGCGATGGGCGGCGGGGGCTGCCTCAGCACGACGAGCACGGCGGCCGCGGCACTGGCGGCGACGCCCCGTCCCACGGCCAGCGTGAGCAGTGGCACAATCTCAGCGCCGGCCGCCACCACCAGGCCAACCAGGCCACGTCCGGCCGTCGCCATCATCCCCGTTCTGAACTCCCGCAGCGCCGCCTCTGGTTGACCCATCTGGAGCAGGAGCACCGCCAGGTCCAGGCGCGGGCTCCCGGCGAAAGGCACGAGGCGCAGCCGGTCTTCAAGCGGTAGCGCCTCGCGCAGCAGCGCAGCAGCACCGGCACGGTCACCGGCCGCCCACGCAGCCTGGGCGCGGATTGAAAGGCGCACCAGGACCACCACGTTCGCGTAGAGTGACGCCATGGCACGGGTATCGACCTCGGCGGCAAGCTGTGCTACATCGCCGGGACGCTCCTCGGCGCGCAGGATGCGCGCCAGCAGAGCGAGGTACGGCGAGCTGAGTCGCTGGTCCAGTGCAGCGGCGCTGGGATCGTTCCGGCGATGGTCGAGCAGCGTACGGGCCGCACCGAGCTCGCCGCGCGCGAACAGCGTGGTGGCCTGCACCCAGTCGAGCGTGTTGCGCACGAACGGTAAACCGCCCAGGCGGACGTGGAGGGCGCGTGCTTCAGTGGCAGCGGCATAGGCGTCATCGAGCCGGCCGCGCAGAAAGGCAACATGCATGGATTGGTGCTCGATCCCGATGCGGACCACCGGCGAGCCGTCGGCAAAACGGCGCGCCGTCCACGCGGCGTATGCCTCGACGCGTGGGAGGGCGCCGTCCGCGACGGTCAGCAGCGGGCTCAGGTGTTGCGCCAGGATCTCGACGGCGCCGGCATCGCCAGTGGCCATGGTCAGCTCGAGCGCTGCCTCCACCCGGCGTGCTGTCTCCGGCCAGTTGCCGCCGTACATGGCCATGTACGCGGCATTGATATGGTGGTCCACTCGCGCGGCGGTGGGGAGACTGGGGAAGCCGGAGGAAGCTTCGAGCGCGGCAAGCGCCGCACCACCCCTGGCGCCACGCGTCCCGAGAGCGACCAGGCGCGCCGCGAGCCACTGCCCCAGGTGATCATCCCGTGCGGCGAGCTGATCGACCGCCGCCTCCAGCGCAGGCACGAACGGGGCAAAGTCACCGCGCTGGGAAGCGGCGAGTCCGGCGATCACGGTCAGCCACGGCCGGCCCGCCCGAACGGGTTCCGGCAGGCGCTCTACCCACGCGCTGAGCGGCGCGACCTGTGCCGGCTGCGCGAACAGCTCGCGTCCCAGCCCCTCGAGCAGGGCCGCTGCGTCGAGCGTTTCACCCGCAGCCAGGAGGTGCTCCACACGCGCTGCGGGACGGTCGACGATAGCTGCTGCGCGACGGTGCAGCTCACAGACATCGTCGGCCTCCCGGGTGGCGAGCTGGCGACGCAGAAAAGACCGCAGCAGCGGGTGGTAGCGGTACGTCGTGCCACCGCCGCGCGTGACGAGGAAGTGGTGGCGCCGGCAGAGCGCCTCGAGCAGCGCCGCTGCGTCCGCTCGGCCGGCCACGGCCGCGGCCACCGCGGGCCTGATTTCATCCAGCACCGCCGTGTCCTGCAGGAACTGGCGGACGTCCTCTGTCTCCTGGCGCAAGATCTCCTCAGTGAGGAAGTCGTACACGCCACTGTCGGCCAAGTCCGGATCCATGGGGGTGGTGTTGACAGTCGCCCCACGGGCGTGCGCCTGAGCCAGTAAGCGCACGCCGGTGACCCAGCCGGCGGCATTGGCCACGATTCCTTCGACTTGGCCGGCAGTGAGCCCCAGACCCAGACGTGCGTTGAGCAGCGTCTCGGTCTGCCTGAGGCTGAAGCGCAGGTCGTTGCCGCCGGCCTCGTGCAGGAGGCCCTGTGCACGCAGCCGTGCCAGCGCGAGCGGCGGATCACCGCGTTCGGTGGCAAGCAGGCGCAACCCCGGCGGCGCATAGGTGACGAGGTAGTCGAGCGCCGAAACAACTGCGGGGGCACGAAGGGCGTCCAATTCGTCGAGCGCCAGGACCAATGGTGGCGAGCCAGCGGCCAGCAGGTCGTTGACGAGCACGCCGATGGCGCGCCGCGGGTCGGCCGCGGCGGGCAGGCGCAACCGCAGCAGATCGGCGAAGGCGGGGCAGCCGCCGGGCACCACCGGCGCGAGCGTTCCAGCCAGCAGGTGGAGCAGGTTGTCCAGGCCGTCGTCACTGCGGTCGAGCGAGATCCAGGCCGCCGGGAGCTCGGGCGCAGCATCGAGCGCCGCTGCTGCCAGCGTAGTCTTGCCCGCGCCTGCCTGGCCGGAAACCAGGACCAGGCGCGCGTGGTCAAGCGCGCCGCGGACCCTGGCGACCACCGCCGGGTCGAGCACGATGTCCGGCCCGAGCACCGGGCGTAGGAATTTGGTCCGAGGCACCCAGTTTGCCCACGCGGCCGCGCTGCCGGCAGGAGCGGACGCGGTGGCCATGGCGACATGATTGCACAGCGTGCTGGCTGCGGCGCCGTGGGACGGCGGCTACGGTGGTGACGGCGTGGCCAGCGGGTCGTAGCGCGGGTTGGGCGTGGGGACGACGGCGCCGGTCTCGCGCAGGAAGCCGTCGATCAGGGCACTGAGCTCCGCGACCTTGTCGGGCCGCTGCGCCGCCAGGTCGTTCGTCTCTCCGATGTCCTGGTCCAGGTGGTACAGCTCGTGGCGGTCGGTCTGGTCCGCGTTGTCGGCGAAGAAGCGGATCAGCTTCCAGCCGCCCCGGCGCACGTACGTTCCAGGCACGTTCCCGGTCGCGGGCGTGTAGTGTGGGAAATAGCAGAAGATGGCATCGCGCTCGAGCGGCCTGCCCTCCAGCGCCGGGACGAAGCTGATGCCGTCGAATGGCTGCCCAGCTTTCGGCTGTTTGCCCTGCAGGCCGAGCATGTCCAGGAAGGTGGGATAGAAGTCGATGCTGCAGACGATCTCGTCGCTGCGCGAGCCGGGCGGCGTGACGCCGGGCCAGGCGACCACCAGCGGCTCGCGCGTGCCCCCTTCATAGAGCGTCGCCTTGCCGCCGCGCAGCGGCAGGTTGCTCGTCACCGGCACGCCCGGCACGCCCTCGACCTCTCGAATGTGGGTGACCCCGCCGTTGTCGGAGAAGAAGATAACGATCGTCTGCTCGGCCAGGCCGAGCTCGTCGAGCGCCCCCGTCAGGCGCCCGACGGCTTCGTCCAGCGTGTACACCATGGCCGCACTGACGGGATGGCGCTGCGGGTCGGAGGGATCGGCCTGGGCCGCTTTCGCGCGGAAGCGCTCCACCAGCTCCGGCTTGGCCTCCCAGGGCCCGTGTACAGAGAAGGACCAGTAGTTCAGGAAGAACGGCCGGTCCCGGTGCTGGCGCATGAACGCCACCGCCTCTTCGGCCATGCGGTCCTCCACGTGCTCGCCGGCCTGTCCAGGGAAGTCGGGGTAGGACCAGGGGGCGAAGTAGCGCCCGGGGCTGGGTCCGTACCAGTGCGGCAGGTCAACGTTGAAGCCGTGGTGCAGCGGGTCGTACGGCTCGCGGCCCAGGTGCCACTTGCCGAAGTGGCCGGTGGCATACCCGGCATCCTTGAGCGCGGCGGCGAGCGTGTAGTAGTCCAGCGATAGCCGCGTGACGCTGTTTGCCTGGAGGGCGCGTTGCCAGGGTGGCCCCGGCGGCCGGAGCGACTGCCGGAAGACCTCCTCAGGCAAGTGCCCGGCTGCCTGGGTGATCCCGATGCGGGCTGGATACAGCCCGGTCATCACGCTGGATCGGGTCGGGGAGCACAGCGGGTTGGCGGCGTAGGCCTGCGTGAACAGCATGCCACGCTCCGCGAGGCGGTCGATGTTCGGCGTCTCGTAGAACGTGCTGCCGTACACGCTCGTGTCCCGCCACCCCAGGTCGTCGGCCATGATGAAGACCAGGTTCATCGGCCGTGAGCGAGGCGGCTGATCGGTGCGGTTGTCAATCACGTCGCTTCCTTCGAGGTGATCGTACAACCCCCTGGAGAGCACACGGGGCAGCTATCCGCGTGACCTGAAACACCAGTGCGCGCCCACGGGCAGCCATTGGCCGTCGTGTGCGCGCACTGTTTGGTCGGCGCGGGGCGATAGCGCAGAGCGCCTAGTAGCGGTAGTGCTCGGACTTGTAGGGGCCGGACTCGGGCACGCCGATGTAGGCAGCCTGGGCGGGGGTGAGCCGGGTGAGCTTGACGCCCAGGTGGTCGAGATGGAGGCGGGCCACTTCCTCATCCAGGTGCTTGGGCAGGATGTAGACCTTCTTCTCGTACTTGCCGTTGTTCTGGTGCAGCTCAAGCTGGGCGATCACCTGGTTGGTGAATGATGCCGACATGACGAAGCTGGGGTGGCCGGTGGCGCAGCCCAGGTTGAGCAGGCGGCCCTCGGCCAGGATCATCACGCTGTGGCCGTCCGGGAAGCGCCACTCGTCGTACTGGGGCTTGATGTTGATGCGCTCGATGCCGGCGACCTTCTTCAGGCCGGCCATGTCGATCTCGTTGTCGAAGTGGCCAATGTTGCCGACGATGGCCTTGTCCTTCATCTTCGCCATGTCGTCGGCGGTAATGATGTTGACGTTGCCGGTGGTGGTGATGAAAATGTCCGCGGTGGAGACGACGTCCTCCAGCGTGGTGACCTGGTATCCCTCCATGGCGGCCTGCAGGGCGCAGATGGGGTCGATCTCGGTGATGATGACGCGGGCGCCCTGACCACGCAGCGCCTGGGCGCAGCCCTTGCCGACCTCACCGAATCCGCAGACGACCGCGACCTTGCCGCCGAGCATGACGTCGGTGGCGCGGGCCAGGCCGTCGGGAAGGGAGTGGCGGCAGCCGTAGACGTTGTCAAACTTGCTCTTGGTGACCGAGTCGTTCACGTTGATGGCGGGGAAGAGCAGGGTGCCGTTCTCCATCATCTGATAGAGGCGGTGGACGCCAGTGGTGGTCTCCTCGCTGACGCCGCGCAGGTCGGCGGAGACGCGCTGCCAGCGGCTGGGATCGCGCTGCAGCTCGGAGCGCAGCAGGTCCAGGATGACGCCCCACTCTTCGGGGTCGCTGTCGGGGTTGAAGTCGGGCACTTTGCCGGCGCGCTCGAACTCAACACCCTTGTGGACCAGCAGGGTGGCGTCGCCGCCGTCGTCCACGATCAGGTTGGGGCCACTGCCGTCGGGCCAGGTGAGGGCCTGGTCGGTGCACCACCAATATTCCTCAAGCGTCTCGCCCTTCCAGGCGAACACGGGGATGCCCTTCGGCTGATCAGGAGTGCCGCCGGTCTCTGGCCGGCCGACGACCACCGCGGCGGCGGCGTGGTCCTGGGTGGAGAAGATGTTGCAGGAGACCCAGCGCACGTCGGCGCCGAGCGCCGTCAGCGTCTCGATCAGGACGGCGGTCTGGATGGTCATGTGCAGGCTGCCCATGATCTTGGCGCCGGCCAGGGGCTGCTGGCCCTTGTAGCGGTCGCGCAGGACCATCAGGCCGGGCATCTCCTGCTCGGCCAGGCGGATCTCCTTGCGGCCGTATTCGGCCTGCGAAATATCGGCGACCTTGAACGGTGGGCGGGCGGCGCTGGACGCAGGTGCTAGGGAGGGACGTTCGAGTACGGTGGTCATTGGGTCTCCTTGAGTGTGCTGAGTGCTATTTATTTGGTGGCTACGCCAGTGCGTTAGCGAGAGCAGCGGTGGGCAGCGCCTTGCCGTTCAGGACGGGGGCAGCGGCTGTGTTGTGCTCGGAAATGTCTGGAGCGGCGGCTGTGGCCGTAAAGAGTGCCGGGCCCCGCGTGTTGGGGGCAGTACGAAGAGGGTGCAGACGGGGGCGGACCAGCCCGGCGCCGGAGAGGTAGCGAGTGATCTGGGATTCGGAGAAGCCGAGCCAGACGTGGCCCATCTGCTGCTGGTAGTCCTCGCGCTCGTGGGGCAGCATGTCAACGATCAGCAGGCGCCCGCCCGGCAGCAGGACACGTGCTACCTCGGCAAGGACGCGAGCGGGATCGGGCAGATAGTGCAGCACCAGGACGAGCACCGCGGCGTCCAGCGACGCGTCGGCGATGGGCAGCGACTCAAGCTCGCCCTGACGCAACTCCACGTTGGCCGCGGTGTGCAGGCGACGCGCAGCTGTGTCGAGCATCTCGGCGGAGCCGTCGACGGCGATGACGCGCGCGACGAAGGGCGCCAGCGCAGCCGTGACGAGGCCGGAGCCGCAGCCAAGGTCGCCGATGGTCCAGCGGTCGTCAAGCAGGCCGGGCAGCGCCTGCAGGTGAAACGAGTGGCCGAAGAGCTCTTCGCGCAGGTGGTCCCACTGCGCCGCGCCAGAAGAGAAGAACTCCTGAGACTTGCGGCGGCGCGCTGCCAGCACGCTGTCCAGCCTCAGGTCGTCTTGCCGGGACTCGGCGGCACCGTCGAGGGTTGACTCGACCAGGCCCCATAGGCTGCGGGCGTCCTCCGCGAGCTCAGCCAGAGCGTAGAAGCGACTGGTGCCATCGCGGCGGGACTGCACCCACCCGTCGTCGAGCAACGTCTTGAGGTGACGGCTGACGGTGGACTGGGGCAACTGGAGGACAGCACACAGCTCAGAGACGGTCAGCTCCTGGCGAGCGAGCAGGCGAAGCATGCGGCAGCGTGTGGCATCCGCCACCGTCACCATGTGCTTCAAGATGCCTGCCTGGGTCACCGTGCGCCTGCTCCTTGCATCCGTCTATCCGGCTGTGTGGATGTAGTCTCGCACAGTTCAACGGCAGAGTCAACGACACGGTGGCGGCTTCACCTCTGGAGCTGGCTGAGGACATCGCGGGCAACCCGCAGGCCGCCCAGGGCAGTAGCGGCGATCGACTGCCCTGGGAAGATGGAGTCCCCGACGAGCCAGACAGCGGGGCCGATGCGTGGGGCAACGGGGCGGAAGAGGCTTGTCTGAGGGAAGCCGCCGACCCAGCCCGCCCGGCGGTGGGTGAAGCGCTGGAAGGTGACGGGGGTGCCGGGCAGCACCAGAGTCGCGGCGTCGCGCAGGCCAGGCAGGGCTCGCTCGGCAGCGGCCAGGAGCCGGGCGGCGTACTCGTGCTTGCGGGCTTCGTAGGCGGAGCGGTCATGGGCAAAGAGCTCCCACCACGGCGCAAGGCGGGTATGCGTGCTGAGCGTGATGGCGCGTTGGCCCGGTGGTGCACGACGGATGTCCCACTCCGGACTGATGGAGAGGAAGACGGAGTTCCCTTCCGCCAATGGCTCGCGGACAACCACCTGGTGATGGAGTGTGTTGCCCTTGCCACGCGGGACAACTGAGCCGTCGATGCCGGCGTAGACGGTGAACGCGCCCCACCCGTCTGATGGCCAGGCGGGGGCGCGTTGGAGCGCGGGCGGCGCATCATCCAGGAGCGACGCGGCGCTTGACGGTGGGAGGTTGAGCAGAACCGTCCTGGCGGGGAAGGTGGCGCCGCGCTTCGTCTCAACGGCTACCGGCCTGCCCCCTTGCGAACGAACGCGAGTCACCTCGTGACGATAGTGAACGGCGCCGCCGTGACGTTTGATCGCCGCCACAAGCTCGTGCGCGATGGCGCCGATCCCACCGTTCAGGTGGACGATGCCGCGCCGCGGGAGATCCAGCGCGGCGGCGCCGTACAGGGCATTGGCTCGCGCGCTGGTGGCCTGGCACGCGATGAGCAGCTGGGCGTCTACGAACAGGCGCAAGCGCTCTGGGACGCCGGTCAGATGCGCCGCGACCGACCGGAATCCGCCGGCGGCAACCACAGCGGCCCGCGGGTGATGCGCGCCGATGGCGCTGAGTCGTGCCAGGTCGCCCATCGATTGAGGTGGCCATGGCGGAAGGTCGAGCGCGAGCGGCCAGAGCGCGTCCGCCGCGCGTTCCTGCCATTCCCAGAAAGGTTCCGCAGCGGGACCGAACGCCTCGCCACGCGCTGCGGACCAATCGGCCGGGTTGGTCCATCGGGTGACTGTCGCGCCGTCTGGTAGGTGAACGGCCATCGCAGGCTCCGCGGGTCGCGCGGTCCAGGTCAAGTCCAGGTCGCGCGCCAGGAGTGCCAGCGGCGCCCCTGGTGCAAATCCGCCGGCGAGAGTGGCGCCCGCGTCAAACCGGTAGCCGCGGTGGAAGAAGGTACCGGCGCAGCCGCCGGGATAGACGTGCGCCTCCAAGACGGTCACCGGCACGCCTGCCTTAGCCAGCGACGCCGCAGCCGTCAGACCGCCGATGCCGGCCCCGACCACGACGACAGGGGCGGTGGGCCGACTCACGGGGACGCGCCGTTCATGGAGTGCCACAAGCACGCACACGCACTTGCCGGCCGTACCGCTTCCGTGTTACTTTCAACGTTGAGATCGGTGCGGGTGCCTGGAGAGATTGAGTAAAGCATGACGTCGATTGCCGAGTTTCGCAGTACGTACGGCCATCCCCGTATTGAAGACCGCATCGCGGCGGTGCGGTGGGCGCAGGACCTGGCGGCGCGCCAGGACTGGGTGGTGGTGGATACGGAGACGACCGGCACGCGCCACCTGGACGAGGTGGTGCAGGTGGCGGTGCTGGACTCGGGCGGGGAGACGCTGCTGAGCACGCTCCTGCGGCCGGCGCAGAGTATCCCGGTCGAGGTGGTACGCATTCACGGCATCACCGACGCACGAGTGGCGTCGGCGCCGGCATTCGCCGAAGTGCGGCACGAGCTGCAGGCGCTGGTGGCGGGGAAGACGGTGATCGCCTACAACGCCGAGTTCGACTCACGCTTGCTGACGCAGACGGCTTTCCGGCACCGGGTGCCTGTGCTGAACGCCAGGTGGGAGTGCGCCATGAAGCGCTACTCAGCCTTCGTGGGACGCTGGTCGGAGCGCTACGGCAACTACGCGTACGTGGCGCTGCCGCGTAAGGGCGCGCTGGCCGGCCAGTTGCACGACGCGCTGGCCGACTGCCAGGCCACCCGCGAGCTGATCCTCGAGATGGCCTGGTGCGGGTAAAGGATCCGCGCTACGCCGCTTTGCGGTCGGTACCGTCGTCCTGGGCTTCGGCCTTCTCTTCGTAGTACTCAGAAATTGAGTCGTACACGCCGTCGGGGAAGTCCAGGTCCTTGTAGACGTTGCCTTCGTCCGGATCGTCGGCGTTGGGGATGATGGGGAAGTCCTGCTGGCGCTGCCAGTCCAGGATCTTGTTGCGCTTGGGCGGGTTGTAGTCGCGCCCCTTCACCTGGAGGACCAGGGCGCGGGCGTCCTGCTCGTCGAAGTCCTTGTCCTTCTGCAGCCAGCCCACGAGGGCGTCTTCGTCCATGAAGTGGTGCGCCACCATCGCGAAGACTAGACGCCCGTAGTGGCCGATGTCTGTGCCCTTCTCCAGCGCCTCCATCAAGTGCGCCATCATGCCGTTGCGGCGCAGCTGCTCTTCGCCACTTGCCTTCTGCTTTTCAGCCGTAGCCATGTGTTCCGCTCCTTTCTGATGGAACACATGTTCAATTCTTGTGCCACCGTTCGCACAGTCGCCGCGGCTAGAACGTCGTGCGTAGATCCTGCGTCTGGCCAGTTTCCGAGGCGCGGTAGCACGACTCGATGATGTCGATCACGTGGCGAGCGTGCTCGGCGGTGACGATGGACGCTTTGTCCTCGCGCACCCAATCGACAAGCTGCATGACGTCTTCGTAGACGTGCTGCTCGCCAATGTCGCGATGTTCTCCCACGACGTGCGGCAGCAGCCACTGGCGGCCGGAGCGGTCACTCTCGGCCAGCTCGCGGCCGGGGTAGTCGAACGGCTTGTCGTTCAGCTTCACGCCGACGATGGAGCCCTTAGTGCCGAAGTAGCTGCCCGCGAACCCTTCGGTGACACGCCCGGCGGTGGCGCCATACACGAAGGCGTAGAGCGACTTTCCAAAGTCGAGCACCATGAAGGTGTTGTCGTCGGCGTCGCAGGGCACCATCTGGCCACGGAACTCGCGCTCCGGCACACGCACGCCGCTCATGGCAGTCACGCGCTTCGCAGCACCGAGCACGCCGGTGAGGCCGTGCAGGGCATAGACCGTCATGTCGTAGAGCGGACCGCCGCCAGGCTTGCGGTAGTACCAGGACGGATCGATGTTCGAGAGCACGTCTTCTCCCTGGCGGACTGCTTCCTTCTCATGGTAGTTGCCAAACGCTGCCCCGCACGCGGCCCAGGCCAGGGTGCCGAGGGCGCCCTCCTGGATCAACTCCTTGATGCGCTGGTTGTGCGGCCGCAGCATCTCGCCCGGTGAAGCGACGATCTTGAGCCCTTTGCGACGGGCGGTGTCGATCAGCTCGTCCGCTTCGTCGACCGTGGTCGTCATGGTCTTGTTGAAGTGGATGTGCTTGCCCGCGTCTAATGCCTGCTTGCCCTGCTCGTAGTGCAGGCCGATGGGTGACGCAATGGAGACCGCATCCACCTCACCCTTGTCCAGCAGGTCGTCGATGCTGCTAAACGCGTGCACGATCCCGAACCGCTCGGCGGCGGCCTCGGCGCGGCCGGGCACGGGGTCGCAGACCGCCTGGAGCTGCACGCGGTCCTGCACGTCTGAGAGGGCCAGGTGGGGCAGGATCCCCCGTACCGCGATACTGCCCGCTCCCACAACGCCCATGCGTACTACGTCGGCCATCGGTCGCTCTCCTCCCGCTGCTGAGATGTGCGGGATGGTAGCGGTACTCCCACTCCCTCGCGGAGTGGCGCTACCCGCGCAGCGCGCTGTTGAGCAGGTCTTCCAGGCCGCCGAAGTGGGTGTGATAGTCCTGCTGGCTGCGGCGGAGCACCTCGTGCGCCTCGTCACGGCCGTACACATGGGTGATCTCAGTCACGGGCGGTGTCTCGCCGGGCACGTACTTGTAGGTCAAGAAGTAGTGGCGCAGCCGGTCAATCAGCGATGGCGGGCACTCGCTGATGTCGGTCCATTGCCCGAAAACCGCATCGTCCTTGAGCACGGCGACAAGCTTGTCGTCGGCCTCATTGCCGTCGATCATCAGCAGCCCGCCGATCGGCACGGCTTCGAGCAGGATGTCGGCGTGTGAGATTGCCTTCTCGGTGAGCACACAGATGTCAATGGGGTCGCCGTCGCCGGCGATGCCGGTCCGGCCGGTCCGCTCCATGCAGTACGCGGCCACGGCATCGTGGCAGTAGGTCTGCGGAACGAACCCATACAGCGTGGGGCTCACGTTGGAGAACTTCTGTGGCCGGTCGACGCGCAGGTAGCCGCTGATCTTGTCAATCTCGTACTTGATCGTGTCGGTCGGCACGATCTCGATGTAGGCGGTCAGCGAGTGCGGCGCGTTGTCGCCGATGCGCACGCCGTGCCAGGGGTGGGCGCGGAAGAGGAGGCCCATGAGGCTCCACAGCGGGGTGTCTGGTGATGCTTGCATGGAAAATGCAGAAGAGAGAGTACACGCTGCGTCACCCCTGCGTTGCGGCTGCGTTGCGGTCGCATGACGCGCAGGTAGCAGGTCCCAAGTCTAGCGGCATACAGTGCTTAGAAGATGGTCTCGGAGCTGGAAGCGGAGCGGCGCCGTGCTGACCAGGCGGAGCAGTTCGCCGCCACGTTGAGCCGCATCGGGGCAGCCCGCAGCCTGGAGGCGGCGCTGGCGGTGCTGGCGCGTGACGCTATCGCCATGCTGCGCGGTGAGCAAGGCGCGGTGCGCGCCTACGGGCTGGAGAACGGGCGGGGGAGCCTGGCGTTCTGGGCCAGCGCGGACGGGACGTTAGAGCCGGCGGAGCACCCTGAGACGCTGCCAGGCACCGTGGCCGGTGAGCTGCGCGTGGGCGGCCCGGCGCGGGTCATTAAGGACTTGTGGGAGCTGGACGCGAGTTTCCCGCCGGAAGAGCGCGCCGCGCGCCGGCGCGGCATGCGCTCCTCGGTGGCGGTGCCCATCTGCGTGCGGGAGCGGCGTATCGGTAGCCTGCACGTCGATCATCATGAGCTGGGGTTCTTCAACGAGGCCGACCTGGCGGTAGCCGAGGCGCTGGCGGCGATGGCGGGGGCGGCGATCGAGCGGGCGCAGCTGGAAGAACAGGTGCGCGGCCTTATCCGGGAGCAAGCCGGTCGGGAGGAGGCGGAGGAGGTGCAGCGCCACCTGGTGCTGCTGGGCGAGGTAAGCAACGCGCTGGCGGGGTCGCTCGACTTTGAGACCACACTGCAGACGGCGCTGCGTCTAGTAGTGCCACATCTGGCGGACCAGTGCGCCGTGGACGTGCTGGAGCGTGACGGCTCGCTCCGCCGGCTGGTGACGGAGGCGGCGGCAGGGCCGGAGCGCGAGCTGGCGGCCGAGCTGGCGCGACGCTACCCGCCGCGGCCGAACGCGCGTACCGGGTTGGACCCGGTGGGCCGCGTGGTGTCCGCCGGGCGGCCGGAGCTGTACGAGGACGTGACCGATCAGATGCTGGCTGCGTTCGCCCAGGATGCCGAGCACCTGGCGTTGCTGCAGGCGCTTCGACCGCGATCCGCGGCAGTCGTGCCGCTGGTGGCGCGTGGGCGCTCGCTGGGTGTGGTGACGTTCGGCATGTCCTCCAGCGGCCGGCACTACCGGTCGCGCGACCTGCCACTGTACGAGGAGCTGGGGCGGCGCTTCGCACTGGCGCTGGACAACGCGCGCGTGTACCGCGAAGCGCAGGACCAGGCGGCGGTGCATGTGCAGCTCAACGCCGCGCTGCGTGAGGCTGGCGAGGCGCGCGACCGGGCGCTGCATGAGGCGCGCGAGGCGCTGGGCCTGCGCGACAAGTTCCTCTCGCTAGCGTCGCACGAGCTGCGCACCCCTATCACCAGCCTCCGTGGCTACGCCCAGCTGCTTCAGCGCCAGTACCGGCGCGGCCGGGTGGACCCCGCGCAGATCGAGCGCGCATTGAGCCTGATTGACCACCAATCAGACAAGCTGGCGCGGCTGGCGATGCAGCTGCTGGATACCTCGCGGATCGAAACCGGGACGCTGGTGCTAGAGCGGCGGCCGGCGGACATCGCGGGGATGGTACGAGAGGTAGTGGAGTCCACACGCGCGGTGCTGGCGGTCAACGCGCCAGTCCTCCAGGTGGACTACGAGCTCACACTGGAGGGGCCGGACTCGGTCCCGGCAGACGTGGACCAGACACGGTTGGAGCAGGTGCTGGTCAACCTCCTGGACAACGCCATCAAGTACAGCCCAAACGGCGGTACGATCGACGTGCGGACGAGCGTTGCCGCTCCTCCGGTTTCGGTTCAGATCACGGTGCGTGATCGAGGCATCGGCGTACCTGCCGCCCACCGCGAGCGTATCTTCGAGCGGTTCTACCAGGTGCAGAAACGCGATAATCCCAGTGGCATGGGATTGGGTCTATACGTCAGCCGGCAGATAGTGGAGCTGCACGGCGGCACGCTGGCCGTCGAGTTCCCAATAGATGGTGGCAGCAGGTTCATCGTCACGCTGCCGCTCACACCGCTGCGCGCTGCCGGCGCGGGGCGCGCGTCTCGCCGCACCGGACCGAGCACCTCATCCACCGCCTGACACTGCGAATTCATCCGCTCCGGCCAATCCGTCTACGCGTTGGTAGAAGGCACCACGACCGATGTCCACGACCATAGACTCGCCGACCGAGCCCCCCGCCACGGCGGTTGGGCCGGCGACCCAGGCCGCTCCATCCAGGAACATTATCCCGGCCAACACCCATCAGCCGCTGCCGGGCGAGGGCACGGCGGTGCAGCGCCGCCGCCAGTGGTCTGGCCCGGGACTCTGGCTGCGCTGGATGCTTGCGACGCTCTTCAGCTGGACCGCGGCGTACGCCGTGGCCGGCGCGATCGCCGGCGCGACGGGGCAACAGGAATCGGTGGCCGCCCAGGCGAGCGGGTACGCCTTCTCGATCCTCACCGCGCTGCTGCAGTGGCTGGTGCTGCGCCCCCACCTGCCGCGCGCGTGGCGATGGCTACCCGTTAGCCTGGCTGCGATTGCGCTCGGAGGCGTCATCGCGCAGGTGTGGAAGGCGGCGGCGCCGGGCATGGGCATACGGGGTGGCATGGCGGACTGGACGGTGCTGTTGCTGAGCGAGGCGCTGCCGCTGGCGGTGTGTCAGTGGCTGCTGCTCCGCACTGAGGCGCAGCGCGCCTGGCGCTGGTTGATCGCCTATGCGGTATGGGTGGTGCTGATGCTGCCGCTGGGCATGTGGAACGATCCGGACGGACCCGCCATCACCGCCGGCACCGAGGCCATGATCGGGTATGGCGTGGGCGGTGCACTGGTCGGCCTGGTGATGGGCTTCTTACTGGGAGCGATCACCGGCGCCGAGATAGTGTGGCTGCTGCGCCACCTCAAGCGGGACCCGGAAGCAGAGCACGCGGCGCCGGCGTGACCGGGTCTCAGCCGGCAGAAGCCACTGGTACGTCCAAGCGGCCCGACGAGACGGGTGCGCCGCAAGCGTCACGGCGCGTGTTGTACTGCGTGCCCGGATCATGGACGGACGAATGGTTTGACAACCCCGCGGCGTGGTGGCAGTGGTGCTGCGCGTTCCTGGGGTGGTCGGGCGACGAGTGGCGGGCGTTTTACGCGCGCTGGCGCAGCGGCTCAGACAACGTGCGGGACCGCCTGTCACGCGAGACGGGGCTGCGCTTCTTCGACTGGCGGCGCGTGCCGGGCGGGTCATTTCGCGGTTCGGCGCGCGCAGCGGCGGACCTGATCGCCGCGGACCTCGCCGCGTTTGCTCCGGGCGCCGACGTGACGCTGCTGGGTCACTCGAAGGGCGGTAGTGCGCTCAAGCACCTGCTGGCGGAGCCGCGCGAGTGGCCCGCCGCGTGGCCGGCGCGAGCGATCTTTGTGGATGCGCCGGTGGACTGGCTGCGCGAGTGGTGCGGGCGGCTGATGGGATTGGGAATCGCACGCTGCGCGCTGCCCGCCGGGGGCGACGTGCAGCTGGCCACCATCAACAACTGGCTCGATCCGTCCGGGGGACGGATGCGTGGTGTGCGCAACTACCAGACGTTCGTCTGGCAGGACTACCTCAACCCCTACCCGCCGCACGGCCTGAAAGGCTTCCTGGCGGAGCGAGTGCTAAGCGATCTGGGGGCGCTAGAGGCGCCGGCAGCGCCCGAAGCACTCGGAGCACCGGAGCCATCTCCTGCTACCCTTCCGACCCGCGAGGAGGGTTGAAGACACATGAAAATTGGCTATGCGTTCCGCCGGGCGGCCTACTATCCGTTCGAAGACGCCCACGGCCCGGGCAACGAGCTGCCGCCGAAGGAATCGCGCGCCGGCTGGCTCAAGAAGGTGCGTCAGCTGGGCTTCGAGGGGTTAGAGGTAGGGGTCTCCTCAGCGGGGAAGAGCGAGGCCGACGTGCGCGAGCTGCGCCGCGAGCTGGACGGCGAGGGCCTGGTCGCCGCCTCTGTGCGCGGCGGCGGCGGTGTGGTGTCACCGCGGCTGGGCGGCAACTATGTTGAGCGCTGGCGGCGGGCGTCTGAACTGGCTTCGGCGCTTGGCGCATCGGTGGTCAACTCTGCGATCGGGGCGGGGCACAACAAC
>CADCTC010000321.1 GCA_902805635.1 uncultured Chloroflexota bacterium | reverse complement strand
ATGCGGGTGCCGTTGGCCCAGGCGAGGTCGTCGGACAACAGAGCGGCGACGGCCCGCCCGATGTCGTCGGGCAGGCCGACACGGCCCAACGGGATGGTCTGGGCGATCATCTGGTTGAGTGCGGCGTTGTCGCGCACCAGGCCGTCGCCGAAGTCGGTCTCGATGGCGCCAGGTGCGAGGACGTTCACGCGGACGCGCCGCGGTCCGAGCTCCTTGGCCTGATAGCGGGTCAACACCTCGATGGCCCCCTTGGTGGCGGCGTACGCGGCGTAACCGGGCAGGGTGAACCGGGCGAGGCCGGAGGAGACGTTGAGGATGCGACCGCCGTCGGCAAGCAGGGGGAGCAGGCACTGGGTGAGGAAGAACGGGCCCTTGAGTTGCACGGCGACGAGGTCGTCGAACTGCTGCTCGGTGGTCTCCACGAACGGCGCGTGCACCCCGGTACCGGCGTTGTTCACCAGCGCGTCGATCCTGTGGCGGTCGAATGTGGCTTCCACGGTGTCGCGGAGCTGGTGGGCGAAGTCAGCGAACGACGCGGTGTCGCTCGCGTCCAGCGGGAGCATTGCGGCGGCGCCACCGGTCGACGGCTTCCGGTCACGGCTCTTCCACTCACGGTCGAGGATGGCGTAGATCAGCGAGTCGGCCCAGCGGCCGTGCAGCCAGGCGTTTTCCACCAGGTGCGCTTCGCGGCGGAAGCCGAGCTTCTCCAGGACGCGAATGGAGGCGGCGTTCTCCGGGTCGGTGTCGGCCCAAACGCGGTGCATGGCTAGCTGGGAGAAGCCGAAGTCGAGCAGGGCCCGGGCTGCTTCTGGGATGTAGCCGTTGCCCCAGCGTGCGCGGTCCAGCATGTACCACAGCATCGTCTCGCCGGGCTCGTCGCCGGTGTATTGGAGGCCCACGCGGCCGATGACGAGGTCTTCGGCGCGCAGCACGACCGCCAGGTCATAGGTGGAGCGCGGCTGCTCTCGCGCGTCGTCCATGCAGCGGCGCACGTAGGCGCGGCATTCCTCCGGCGTACGCGGCCCGAACGACTGGTAGCGCACCGCCTCCGGGTCGGACTCGATGGCGTATAGGCGCTGCCAGTCCGCCGGCACGAACTCACGGACTACTAGGCGCTCGGTCTCCAGGAACATTTGGGTCATGGCATGCGTGCTCAGCGTTGAGACTGTTTCAATGCCACCGCGCGTGGTGAGCCCTTCGACAAGCTCAGGGCGAACGAAAGCCGTGCAACCAGCGGCTACTGTAGATTTCGCTGGCGGGGGCGGGTGAGCAGGATGGTGAGGGCGACGAGGGCGGTGACGGCGCCGCCGGCGCCGACGGCGGTGGAGGCTCCCCAGCGCTCGGCCGCGGCGCCCGCCAGCATGCCGCCCAGGGGCATCATGCCAAAGGTGGTGAGGGTGAGCACGCTGAGCACGCGGCCGCGCATCGCGTCGGGAGCGAGCGTCTGTAAGAACGTCTGGTTGAGCGAGCTGAAGACCATGCTGCTGGCGCTGCCGACGAAGAGTAGGGCGAGCGAGAGCTCGAAGCGGCGGCTGAAGGCGAACAGGACCAGCGCCAGGCCGGTGCCGATTCCGGCGCAGAGCTGCAGGAGACCGCGGCGACGCACGCCGCCCAGGGAGGCGACGGAGAGCGCACCGGTGAGCGCACCGGCGCCACTGGCGCTCATCAGAGCGCCCAGTCCCTGTGCGCCGACGTTGAGGACCGATTCGGCGAAGACGGGCATGAGCGTCTGCTGAAAGGGCCGCGCGAAGAGCGCGGGCACGGCGGCCATGAGGACGAGCGTGCCCATCACCTCGTGGCGGAAGACGAAGGCGAGTCCCTCGCGGGCGCTCTGCCACATGGGCAGCTTGGCGGGCGGCTTCCAGGGTGGCAGCTTGAGCAGCAGGAGCGAGACGATGACCGCAGCGAAGCTGAGGCCATTGTAGAGAAAGGCCCAGCCGGCGCCAACGGTGGCGACGACCACGCCGGCGATGGCGGGGCCGAGCAGCTGGCTGGTCTGGAACTGGGCGCTGCCGATGGCGATGGCATTCTGGAGGTCGCTGCGCGGGACCAGGTCCGAGATGATGCCCTGGCGCACGGGGGTGTTGATGGCGTTGACCAGGCCGGACAGGAAGGCGATGACCATGACGTGCTCGACGCGCACCAGGCCGGCCAGGGTGAGCCCCGCGAGCAGCAAGGCCAGCACCATCTGGGCCGCCTGGGTGACCAGCATCAGGCGGCGGCGCTCGATGCGGTCGGCCAGGACGCCACCAACGAGCGCGAGGAAGAGCGAGGGGACGCCATTCACGAAGTTGACGGCGCCGAGCATGAAGGCGGAGCCGGTCAATTGGTAGACCAGCCAGTTCTGCGCCAACATCTGCATCCAGGTGCCGATGTTGGAGAAGAGCGCGCCGGTCCAGTAGAGCCGGAAGTTCGGGTTGCGCCGCAGAGCGCCGAAGGTGTCCAGGCGCAGGCGATCGGAGCGTGGAGGGGGGACCGGCGCTGCCCGTTCAGGTGTTGCGAGTGTCAACCGGGTGATTGTGCCGTGGAAGCCGCCGCCTCTGCCGTCGCGATCACCGGCGGCTGGCCGCCTCCAGTGTCACGGCCTAGTCGACGTCTTACTCCGCGGCGTCTTCGGTTACGTCGGGAGTGAGGCCTTGCTGCCTGAGCCGCCGCAGGATCTCGGCGGCAGCCGCTTCTCCGATTCGAATACCCTCAGGGTCAGTGGCATCCGGCCGGATTTTAGAAGGATCCAAGTCAAAGAGTGCCTCAGTGGCCAGCGTGTCGTCAATGATCGTTGGCGTTGGCCACGCACGGGCAATGTCTGAGCCCCGCAAGCCCACCACCGCCTCACTTGATTCGTGCTCGGATGTTTGGGCCATTTCTCCCTACTCCGAGCGATCATACCGCAGTCCAAGAGCCGGCGCGACGACGCGCCACGCCTGGTGCAGAAGCGCTTGCACCGCGTTCTCGCGCGTCATCAGGCCGCGGTGGACGAGCGCAAGGTAGTGCGGTGCGATCTGACGTAGAGCGGTCGTGAAGGCAGCCACTCCCGTGGCAGGACCTGTAGGGCTTTGGCCAGATCGTTTGCTCAAGATGTGCCACACGCCGCTGTGCCCAACAGCCACGATCGTGTGGATCATGTCATGCGACAGCAGCACGTCGACGTCGTAGTCCGATGGCGCAGTGTTCAAGCGGTGCGTGTGCAGCACCACGTGTTGATGACCTATCGGCAAAGCGGTGAGCTGATCGCTAACGTCTACCTCGGCGGCATTCCCCGAGCGAAGCGGTCCAGCCGGCTGCATCGTGACCATATTGAAAGCGGCGGCGTGCTCAAGCCCGGTCTCTGTGGCCCGAGCCGCCAGCCCACGTCCAATATCCACGAGCATCGCGGCTGCGTCGGCGGAGAAGCCATGGGCCTGGAGCAGCCGCTGAATTGCGTGGTCGCGCGATCTATCGGCGCTCACATCGCGCAATCAATGAATACGCATGGAGTTTGCATCAGGCGACGATCTCCATCCGTAACCCACGCTCGTCTCGGGGAACGTCACCGGCAGGAAGCACCACAGCCGAACCCATTTCTATTCGAACGGCTGTGAGTAGGCATGCCGCTGCGTCGACGATGTCATCGCGAGAGAGGTAGGCAGGGCCAAGTTGGGCCCGCACATGCGCCGGATCGAAGGCTGGTAGCCAGCGTTGGAGCAGTGCAACACGCTCGGACTGACCAGCGGCATCCTTTTTGGGGTGCTGTGGAGCATCTGCGGATCCGCCTACGACGGCGAAGATCACCTCCGGATGTGACTCTCTCACGTGTTCCTGCAAAGCGGGTGAGATCAGGGTGTCGACTTCACGGATTTTCGGAAGGATCGCAAACGCCTGTTTGCTGATGCTCTTTTGCGTCGCCTGTTGATTTATGCGGGCGGCTTCCTCATAGGTGAGGGCGGCGAGAGCCCCGCGCACGGGTACGGGGAACACGCTGGACTTCCTGCCGACGGGCAATGCCGCACGCGCCGCCCGGTCGCACGCTCGCTCGCTCTGCGTCGGTAGCCCGATTGGCACGTCAATGACCACCAGGGCACCTCCGGGACCGGCATGAGCCAGAGTGGCGTCAAGCGACGCCACCCGCTCAAATGTGATGGATGACAGCGAGAGGTCGCTGACGGCGAGCACCCAACCGCCGGAACAGCCATCCACACCGACTAAGCAGCTTCCAGTAAATGGTTCGAAGAGTGGCGGAGTTCATCGGCTCGGTCGGCAAGAGCCGCGTCGACGGCGGCTTTGAGGGCTGGGCCGGTGGTGAAGGACCGCTCGGTGAGCCGGTCGTACTTGAGGGCGTGCCACTCGGGTTCGATGCGGTTGAGCTCGGGGCTGTAGGGAGGCAGGTAGGAGAAGGAAACGCCGATGGTCGCCAGCGTGGGCAGT
>CADCTC010000320.1 GCA_902805635.1 uncultured Chloroflexota bacterium | reverse complement strand
GCCGCGGATGAGCAGCGTGTCGTTGTGCACCGTGATCTGGACGTCCTCGGGCCGCACGCCGGGGAGCGTGGCTCGCACCTCGAATGCCTCGTCCGTGTCCGCCACGTCCACCGGGACGCCCGCCGCGCCCGCCTGGCCGCCGGACGCCGCCCCCACGGTGCCGGCGCCGGCCGGGCGCACGAAGCTGTCTTCGAGAAGGCGATCCATCGCCTGCCGCAGCGTCAGCGCGTCCGAGAAGGGGTTCCACCGCTCGTTCGTCATGGCACGTTCCTCCTGAGCATTGCTCTGAACCACTACGATCGCGCCCCGGCGGGCGATCACCGACCGGCACCGCAGTGAGGCCGGAACCGCCGCCGGAGCCGCACTGGGCATCATGGCAGACCGCGTGCCGCCGCTGGACCAGGGGCCACATGGGCGTCGAAGGGCGCGGCACACCCACGCGGCACGCACCGTGCGTGGCTATCTCGTTGACGTATGGCCGACTCCATTACCACCGTCCACCTCGCCAGCGGCACCGCGCTCCGCACCACGCTCAGCCCGCACGAGTGGGAGACACGGATCGAGAGCGGTACCGGCAGTGCATGGGTGCCGCTGGAGGATGGCCGCACGGTGCTCGTGCGGCTCAGGAACATCGTGAGCGTCGAGCCGCCCGCCGACTGGGAGCCACTGCGGGCACCGGGCGACCTCGGAGACGACGGCGGTGAGGCGCTCTCCCCCGACTCAGCCATCTAAGTACGGTGGCATGCCGCCCGCACAGGCGCTGGTTGACCGGCTGCCCGAGGAGTTCGCGCCGCCCGGCACACCGTCAACGGCACAGCGTAGGTCAGTGGGGTGGCTTCTAGCTCAGCTGCGCTCGCTGAGCGTAGTGTCTGTCATGGCAGCGGACACTACGCACTTGGCGTCTGCCTCACCCACGAGCACCTGGTGAACGACATGCGCCTGGACCCCGTCACTCCGGACGTGGGCGAGCCGCTTCCGGACTTTGAGACGCTAGTGCAGCACGTCTTGCCGGTGGCGCAGGCGCTGGCACACGCCGGGGCCGCGGCCATCGTGGACGCCACGCCGGCAGACATGGGCCGGCGCCTGGAAGTGTGCCGGGCCATCTCCCAGCGCTCCGGGCTGAGTGTGGTGGCCTCTACCGGGACGTACCGCGAGCCGTGGGTCCCGGCGTGGGCACGCGTCGCCACGCCCGAGAAGATTGCCGCGTGGATGCTGGCGGAGGTGCGCGACGGCCCATGCGGCGCCATCAAGCTGGGATGCAGCCCCGACGGGCCATCTGAGGCCGAGGCGCTGTGCGCCCGCGCCGCCGGCCAGGTCAGCCGCGCTACCGGCGTCTTTGTGGCCTGTCACGTGGAACAGGCGGCGGCCGGGGGCCGGGCGCTGGACGCGTTCGAGCAGGGAGGCGGCGACCCCACCCGCTTCGCCATCGTGCACTTGCACGAGGACCCGGATGTAGCAGGACACCTGGCGCTCGGCAAGCGCGGCGCCTGGCTCTCGTACGATCGTGTGGGCGGCCGCATGGCCGACGACGCCTACACGCGCCTGGTGCTGGACCAGGCGACGGCGGGATACGCCGCACAGCTGCTCATCGCGCAGGACGCGCCGGTGTACTTCGTGGACCAGCGTGGCAACCATCGCGTGGCGACCGTCGAGCGCTTCACTCACCTGATGACGCGCTTCCTGCCGGCGCTTCGCGCCGCCGGCGCGGACGAGGCGCTCGTCCAGCAGCTGCTGGTAGACAACCCACGCCGCGCCCTGGCCTATTCCCCAGGCGCCTCCAGCACTCTGGGTGACACGCATCCGGCGTAGCGTGTATGTACCCACTGGGCAATTGCCCCGGAGCACGTTGTACGCAAATCGCGTACGGAATGCTGCGGTAGCATCCGCACGCTACACACTACTGTCGGGTAGCGTGGGCGCCGCACGCGGAGACAGCCTGCCTATCCCTCATCGGAACAGCACCATCCAGCTCACGTCTCCCAGTACGGATCAGCCCAGGCACGGCGCTCCACGTCCACCAGGCCCAGGTCGGTTAGCTTCAACCGCGGCCCCACCGGCAGAGAGAGCGTGGAGACGCTCATGAACGGGTTCGCGTGCCGGTAGCCCCACGCCGCCAGTGCGGCGCGCACCGCCCGCGCCTGCTCCACCACCTGCGCTACCGGCAGTACCGACATGAGCCCGCCTACCGGCAGCGCCAGCAGCGCCTCCACCCGCTCTCCCAGCACCACCGCCATCCCGCCACGCGCCTCGATCACCGCGTTCGCCGCCGCCGTCATCGCCCGCCTGCTCGTGCCCAGCACCAGCAGGTTGTGGCTGTCGTGCGCATACGTCGTCGCCACCGCCCCCTCAGAGAGGTCGAGTCCCACCACCGGCGCCCGCGCGCTGGACCCGCGCTTCCCATGTCGCTCGAAGATCGCCAGCAGCAGCGTCTTCCCGTCCCATCGCACCTCGCCGTCCTCACCAGGCAGCGACAGCCCCTCCGCCATCGTGGACGTGTCGTTCGGGTTGACCCGAATGGCCCGCAGCGTCAGCCGGCCGCTCGCGCTCCCGGCAGCCCCTGCGCCCGGCGGGACCGGCCACCGGAAGTCATCCGGCGTGCGCGGCGCTAGCTTTACCGAATCGCCAAATGGCACGCCCACCACGTCACTCGCTGCCTCTTCCGCGTACGTCGCCTGCCCGTCACGCGCCACCACGCGTCCGCCCGCGATCACTACGCGCGGCGTGAACGCATCCGGCCCACTCAACCCGCTCAGCCCACCGGACCCGTGTGTCCCGTCAAGCCCGTCCAGCAGTACCAGGTCCGCGCGCTTGCCGGGCGCCACCACGCCCCGGTCGTAGAGCCGCAGGCGCTGCGCCGGGGTCCAGGTCATCGCCCTCAGCGCCTCCAGCGGCGGCAGGCCCGCCTCCACCGCTCGCCGCGCCACGTGGTCCAGGTGCCCCTCCCGCACAATGGTGTCCGGCGCCACGTCGTCGGTCACCAGGCAGAACGGCGCTGGCAGGGACTGCTCGCGCACCGTCCGGATCATCTCCGCGGAGATGCACTTCTCCTGCAGCTGCACCGACATCCCCAGTCGCGCCTTCTCCAACGTCACCGCGGGCGAGTTCTTGGTGTGGTCCGAGTCGATCCCCGGCGCCATGAACGCGCTGAGCTCCGCGCCGTGCACCCCCGTGCAGTGGCCGTCGATCAGCTTTCCCTTGCGCCGCGCCGCCGCGACGATCTCCAGCATACGCGCGTCGCCGCCGATCACGGCGCGGAAGTCCATCACCTCTCCCAGCCCCAGCACCCCAGGCCAATCCAGCATCTCGTCGATGTCGTCGGGACCTAACTCCGCCCCTGCCGTCTCGAACCCCGCCAGCGCCGGCACGCACGACGGCGCCCCGTACAGGATCGTCTGCGGCGTCCCCTGCCCCGCCTCGATCATCCAGCGCAGCGCCGCCTTGCCCGCCACGTTCACGATCTCGTGCGGGTCGGCCAGCACCGTCGTTGTCCCCCGAGCCAGCGTCAGCCGCGCGAACGCCGCCGGCGTGACGAACGTGCTCTCCACGTGCACATGCGCATCCACATACCCCGGCGCCACCAGCAGCCCGCGCGCGTCCAGCGCCTCACGCGCCGCCACGTCAGAACCCGGCGGCAGCACCGCCACGATGGTCGCGCCGCGCACCACCACGTCCGCCGCGAAGATCTCCCCCGTGAACGTAGATACCACCCGCCCACCGCGGATCACCAGGTCCGCGCCGCCGCTCGTTCCGCCAGGTGCTCCCTCAGTCACTGCCGGCTCCTGCTCCGTCTCTTCCGTCTGCGCCACCGTCTGTCGCGTCCACCAGCAGCCCGCACAGCACGTCCATCACCGCACGCCGGTCCACCGCCATCGCCGCGCGCAGGTTGGGCGTCTTCCCGGAGCGCCCGCGCCAGTCCGCCAGCGACGCGCCGTGCGCCACGTCCCGCCCGGTGTCCACCGTGACGTACGCCGCTTTCCAGGTGCCCAGCTCCGGCCGGAGCGCCAGCAGCCAGGCCAGTGCATCGTACAGCGCCTGCCCGCCGCGCTCGATCCTCGCCCGCCACTGCCCCACGATCTCACACGCCACGCTCGCCGCCGGAGAGCCCACCGCCTCCATCCGCGCCACGTCGTCCGCCGTCATGCGCGCCGTCTGGCAGCCGTCGATCGGCACAAGGCGCAGCTCCTCGAAGTCGGCCTCCAACACCGCCCGCGCCGCCTCTGGATCGGCGGCGAAGTTGAACTCCGCCGCCAGTGTCTCATTTCCGCCGGCGCGCAGGCTGCCGCCCATCACCGTCACCCTCCGCAGTCGGGTGGTCAGCTCAGGGTCCAGGTGCAGCGCCAGCGCTACGTTCGTCAGCGGACCGAAGCAGACCAGGTGCAGGTCGGGGTGCGTCCGCGCCGCCGCGCAGATCGCCACCGCCGCCGGCTCGTCGCCGAAGTGGTCCCACGGCGCCGCCGGCTCCCACGCCAACTCTCCTAGCCCGCCCACGCCGTGCATCGCCGTGGCCCGCAGCGCCTTCCCACGCGCCAGCGGCAGCCGGCTGCCCCGCGCCAGCACCGGCCGCCAGCCCACCGGCAGCAGCCCGTGCCGATCAAACGTCGCCAGCACCCGCGAGAAGTTGCGCGCCGCCGCCGGCTCGTCTACGTTCCCCTGCACCGTCGAGCAGCCCACCACCCGCGACCCCACCGCCCGCACCGCCAGCAGCAGCGCCAGCGCGTCGTCCACCCCCGGATCAGTGTCAATCCAGTACGGCGTCACGCCATCTCCGGGTTCAGCGCTCATGGTTGGTCCAAGCTTGATGTGTCCACGCTGCCGCCGCGAGTGGAGGCAGTGAGCACGCAATCACTCACCAGACACACCGGAGACTGCGGCCACCGCGCCCGGCCTGGGTAGCTGCCGCACGTCCGTGGCGTAGTGGCACGCCGACACCACGCCGTCCGGGAACGTGACCAACGGCGGCACGGTGGTGCGGCAGATGTCCTGTACCAGTGGGCAGCGCGTGTGGAAGCGGCAGCCCGGCGGCGGGTCGATCGGCGATGGCGGGTCGCCCCGCGCCCCCTGCTGCTCGGCCGTCCGGCGCCGTGTCGGGTCCGGCACCGGCGTCGCGGCCAGCAGCGCCCGCGTGTACGGGTGCGCCGGCGTACTGAACAGCGCTGAAACCGGGCCGCTCTCCATCACCGCCCCCAGGTAGAGCACCACCGCGCGGCTGGCGATAGCGCGCACCACCCCCAGGTCGTGCGTGATGAACAGGTAGGCAATCCCCCGCTCACCCTGCACCTCGCTTAGCAGTTTCAGGATGCCCGCGCGGATAGACACGTCCAGCGCCGAGACCGGCTCGTCCGCCACCACGAAGCGCGGCTGCGACGCCAGCGCCCGCGCGATCCCCACCCGCTGCCGCTGCCCACCCGACAGCTCGTGCGGCAGGCGCTCCAGGAACGTCTCCGGCGGCAGCCCCACCCGCGCCAGCAGCTCCGCCGCCCCCGCCCTCGCCTGCGCGGCGCTGCGCCCCAGGTTGTGGCGCAGCGGCAGCCCCACGCTCGACCCCACACTGCGCCGTGGGTTGAGCGATGCCCCCGTATCCTGGAACACCACCTGCACCTCGCGCCGGAACCGCCGCCACGCAGCCCCTCGCAAGCGCGACACGTCCTCCCCCTCATACAGCACGTCCCCGTCGCTCGGCGCCAGCACCCCCAACAGCAGCCGCCCCAGCGTCGATTTCCCCGACCCCGACTCGCCCACCAGCGCCACCGTCTCCCCCTCATGCACCACCAGCGACACCCCATCCACCGCCCGCAGCGTCCGTCGCGGCGCGAACACCCCCCGCCGTACCCCAAACACCCGCGTCAGCCCCCGCCCCTCGATCAGCGGCGCGCCAACCTCTCTCTCACCGCCACCGGGGTCGAGCTCAGCCACACTCAACCGCCGTCTCCAAGCTCAGCGCCCCCCGCAGCAGCTCCTGCGTGTACGGGTGCTCCGGCTGCCGGAACAGCGTGAACACGTCATTCGTCTCCACCACCCGCCCTGCGTTCATCACGTACACCCGGTCGCATACCTCCGCCACCACGCCCAGGTCGTGCGTGATCAGCAGCACGCTCAGCCCCATGCTCTCCCGCAGGCGGCGCAGCAGCGCCAGGATCTGCGCCTGCACCGTCACGTCCAGCGCGGTTGTCGGCTCATCCGCGATCAGCAGCGGCGGCTGCATGGCCAGCGCCGCGGCGATCAGCACCCGCTGGCGCTGCCCACCCGACAGCTCGTGCGGGTAGCGCCGCGCCACCCCCGCCGGGTCAGGCAGGTCCATCGCCGCCAGCAGCTCGCGCACCCGCGCCTCCGCCCCGGCCGGCCGGCCGTGCATCCGCAGCGACTCGGCCACCTGGCGTCCCACCGGCATCAGCGGGTCCAGGTAGCTCATCGGGTCCTGGAACACCATCCCTACCCGCGCGCCGCGCACCTCCCGCAGCCTGCCCGGCGGCAGCGTGCGCAGGTCGGTCCCCTCCAGCCACACCTCCCCCGCCGCCACGCGCGCCGCCTCCGTGGGGAACAGGTCCACAATGGAGAACGCCGTCATCGACTTACCGCTGCCGGACTCGCCCACCAGCCCCACGATCTCCCCGCGCCCCACCGACAGTGAGACGCCATCCACCACCCGCACTGGCCCCCGCCGGCTCCCGATCTCCGTCACCAGCCCCCGCACGTCCAGCAGCATGTCCTCTGCCCCGGCCGCGGCTGCACCACGCTTCGCCGCAGCTGCTACCGGCACCGAACCTGTCACGACTTCAGCCTCGGGTTCAGCGCGTCGTTCAACCCGTCTCCCACCACGTTGAACGCCAGCACCACCAGCGAGATCGCCAGCCCAGGGAACAGCGACATCCACCACGCCTGGCGCAGGTACTGCTGCGCCGCGTTCAGCATGCTGCCCCAGGACACCAGGTTGGGGTCGCCCAGTCCAAAGAACCCCAGCCCGGCTTCGAGCAGGATCGCCGCCGCCACGTCCAAAGATCCCGTCACCACGATCGGCGCCGCCAGGTTGGGCAAGATCTCACTGCCGATGATCGTCCAGCTTCCCGCGCCCCCGATACGCGCCGCCTCCACGAACGGCGCCTCGCGCAGGCTGAGGAAGCCGGCACGCACCACTCGCGCCGTCTGCGGCCAGGAGAGGATCGCGATCACTGCCACCAGCTTGGGCAGCCCGGTGCCGAAGAACGCCACTACGATCAGCGCTAGCACGAACCGCGGCAGCGTCTGGAACAGCTCGGCCAGGCGCATCAGCACACCGTCCACCCACCCTCCGAAGTAGCCCGACACTGCCCCCACCAGCACCCCCAGCGCCAGCGCGCTCGCCGCCGCCAGCACACCCACGACCAGCGAAACGCGCGCGCCGTACACCAGTTGGCTCCAGATGTCGCGCCCCAGGTGATCCGTCCCCAGCAGGTGTCCTGCACTGAGCGGCGGCCGCAGCGCGTCCGCGCTGCCGGAGAGCGGGTCATACCCCGTCACCAGCGGCGCCCCCACCGCCAGGATCACCACCAGCACCACGAACAGCGCCGCCACCACCGCCCGTCGCGTGCGCGAGAAGCGGTACCAGAACTCGCTAATCCCACCCGGCGCGGCCAACGGCACCGCCAGGGGCGCCCCGGCGGCGGTGACGGTCTGCTCGCTTGCCATTTCAGTCAGCACCGCTCCCGTTCGTGGTGAGCCCTTCGGCTCCGCTCAGGACAGGCCTGTCGAACCATCTACGTGTACCGCACGCGCGGGTCGATCGCGGCGTAGACCAGGTCGGTGACCAGGTTCACCAGCACCACTGTGGCCGAGATCAGCAACAAGATGCCCGTCAGCACCGGGTAGTCGCGGCGCGAGATGCTGTCGAACAGCAGCCGGCCAATCCCCGGCCACCCGAACACCGTCTCCACCAGCGCCGACCCTGCCAGCACGAATCCGGCGTTGTACCCCACCACCGTCACGATCGGCGCGGCCGCGTTGCGCAGCGCGTGCCCAAACAGCACCAGCCGCTCGGACGCGCCACGAGCGCGCGCGGCCAGGATGAAGTCAGCGTTCAGCACCTCCAGCAAGCTCGCGCGCGTCAGGCGCGAGATCAGCGCGACGTAACGCAGCGAGAGCGCGAATGCCGGCAGCGCCAGGTAGCGCAGCCCGTCCACCATCGCGGCCCACCCCTCGGCGGGAGCGCGCAGCGAACGGTTGCCCTGCGACGGCAGCCACGCCAGCCACACCGCGAACACCAGGATCAACAGCTGCCCCAGCCAGAACTCCGGAATGGAGTAGCCGAACAGCGATGCCGCCTGCGAGCCGATGTCCGCCGCCGTCCCCCGGAAGCGCGCCGCGAAGACGCCCAGCAGCACGCCCGCGATGGTGGCGAACACCAGCGCCGTCACCGTCAGCTGCAGCGTAGCGCCCATGCGCCCCCAGATCAGGTCGCGCACCGGCTGGCGGTTGGCAAACGAGTAGCCCAGGTTGCCCTGCCCCAGCTGCCCCAGGTAGCGCACCAGCCGCACCTGCACCGGCTGGTCCAGCCCAAAGTCACGCCGCACCTGCTGCACGTACTCCGGCGGCGCCGGGTAGTCTCCCACCAGGATCGTGGTGGGGTCACCCGGCGCCAGCTGGATCAGGACGAAGTTGATCACCACCACGCCCAGCAGCAGCGGCACGGCCTGCGCCAGCCGCCACAGCACGTACCTGGCCAGCCCGCCGATGCCCATGCGCTGACGATCAGTCGCGACTCAGCCCGAGGAGCCGGAGACCTACCCGGAGATCCACACGTCGCCCCAGCGGTCGCGTGACTCCACAGAAGTCCACACGCCGCTCAGCTTCTTGGTGGCGAAGTCGATGCCTTCCTCGTCGAACAACACGATAGAGGGCAGGTCGTCGTTCAGGATTACCTGCGCCTCCTTATACAGCCGCGCCCGTTCCGCCTGGTTCGGCGCAACCGCCGCCTTGTCCAGCAGCTCGTCCACCTTCGGGTTGGAGTAGCCCGACGCGTTGGTGAACTGCGCTTTGCTGTCGGTGGTGACGTACATCCGGTGGTACCCGATCGATGGGTCACCGCTGGAGGAGTACGACTGGAAGGTGAGGTCGTACTCCTTGTCCGAGAAGACCTTCTGGATCATCACCGACCGCTCGAGCGGCTGCAGGTCTACGTTCAGTCCTACCTGGCGCAGGTTGTCGCGCACGATCTGCGCCCCCGCCACGAATTGGGGCCGTGCCGCGTCGTACACCAGCCGCAGCGTCGTGTTCTGCGCCACCCCGGCTGCCGTCAGCAGGTCCTTCGCCTTCTGCACGTCATTGGGGTACTTCTTGGCAAAGCTCACGTCCTCGTTCACCAGCCACTTGAAGCCATCGCCAAAGGCGCCCACTCCCTGGCGGCCCAGTCCGCCCATCGCCTGGTCCACCAGCGTCTTGCGGTTGATGGCGTACGCCAGCGCCTGGCGCGCCTCTTTCTTGGCCAGCGCAGCCGTGCGCGTGTTAGTCATGATGAAGTTGATCGCCGGCGTGCCCTGCCCGCGCCTGCTCTGCAGCTTGGCGTTGGTGGAGAGCCGCCCTACGTCGGCCTTGGCCAGGTAGAAGTCCACCACGAAGTCGATCTCCCCCGTCTCCAGTCCCGTCGAGCGGTTCGGGCCCTGCGGCACGACCTGGAAGATAATGGCGTCCAGGTACGGCCGCGGCGCCTCCCAGTAGGTCTCATTGCGCACTACTTTGAGGCTGGCGCCTCGGTTCCACTCGGAGAACTTGAACGGTCCGGTCCCAACCGGCCGCTGGTTGGCCTCGTGCTTCGTCACGTCGCCGCTGCCGTACACGTGCGCCGGGATGATCGGCGCGTCGAACGCCGTGAGCTGCAGCAGGAGCGGCGCATAGGCTTCCTTCAGCCGCAACACCACCGTCTGCGGGTCCGGCGTATCGATGCCGTCCATCCGCCGCAGCGTCGCCGATGTGCGCGGGTGGAACTTCGCCAGCACCTCCTCAAACGTGAACTTCACGTCCGTCGCGGTCAGGTCCTTGCCGTCGTGCCACTTGACGCCAGGGCGCAGCTTGAAGGTGTAGGTCTTGCCGTCCGGCGCCACCGTCCAGGACGTGGCCAGCGCCGGCTGCGGCTCGAATTTGTTGTCCAGCCGCGTCAGCCCCTCGAAGATCTTGGAGGCCACGTCCCCGGACGAGTAGCCCGTGGTCAGCGCCAGGTTCAGCGTGTCCGGGTCCGAGTCGATCGCGATCACCGCCGTCCCGCCCCGCTTGGGCGTGCCGGCCGCCGCCGCGCCTGTTGCGGCCGTTGCCCCGGCGGCCGGCGTGGCGCCGCCCGTGGATGGCGCAGCGGTGGGCGACCCCGGCTGCGCCTGCGGCCCGCACCCCACCGCCGCCAGCCCCGCGGCGCCCGCCGACGCCCCAAGCAGCCGCGCCAGTGCCCGCCGGTCTAACCGCCGGCTCGCCGGAGGGGTACCCGCGTCAGGTGAGACCGCGTCTGTGCTGGTGATTTCCATGCTGATGCTTCCTTGCCCCGCCGGCGTGGGCCGGCACTTCTAGATCGGACGGTCCCTCACCGCCTGCTCGCCCGGCGAGTCTTCGTGCGCCCGGCTCCCTCTTCGCGCCGGCCGTTCGCCGCCTACATGCTGGTTGCACAACGTCCGTTCGCCCTGAGCTCGTCAAAGGGTGTGGTTCGACAAGCTCAGCACGAACGGCAGAGTGAAACAGTCACTAAAAGGTGGCCGGCAGACGATGGTAACGGCACACTCAGTGCCGTGGATGCGCTCGCCCCCCATACTGCCCTGACCAATGCCGAGGTAACCGCCGTCGCCTGCCGAGTACTCGGCGCTGCCTCGACCACGGTGACGGCATGGGAAGTCGCGCCGCTCTCCTATGCGCGCGTCATGGTCACCAGCGGCGGCGTCTTCCGGGTGACAGGCACCGCCGCCGTCGGCCGGGACACCCGGCCGTGGTCTGCCATCCTGAAGATCGCCCGCTCGCCCATTGGCGTCGTTACGGCTAACGGACGCATCCCGCCTGGCTGGGCGGAAACGCCCGACCACTACCTCTACTGGAAGCGCGAGCCGCTGCTGTACGCCTCCGGTCTGCTCGACCTCCCGCACGGTGGCCTCCGGGCCCCTGCCTGCTACGCAGTGTCCGAGCCCGCCCCCGGCGCGGCCTGGCTCTGGCTGGAGGAGGTGCAGGACCTCGTCCCTGGTCCCTGGAACTTGGACCGCTACCGGCTGGCGGCTCGCCACCTGGGCCACTTGAACGGCGCGTACGTCTCGGCGTCTACCGACCCTGCCATCCCAATCTCGGCCGGCACGGCCACCGCATCCACGGCGCTGCCAAGCCGGCAAATACCGGACGTGCCATGGCTCGCCGGAGGCAGCTGGCTGCGCCGCGCACTGACCCAGCGCCGGTCGCGCAGCATCGCCGCTCTTGTCGCGGACGACTCCCTCTGGCAAGGTGCCTTGGTGCGTGCGGTGTTCCCCGATACAGGCGCCGTGCGCTCGCGCCTGTCTGCCCTGGAAGCCGCCCGCGAGCGGCTGCTGGACGCGCTGGATGCGCTCCCCCAGACGCTCTGCCACGGTGACGCCCACCGGCCCAACCTGTTCGCCACGTCGGACGCGACACGACGCGACCCGGCCGCTCCGACCGCCGCCAGCGACGCGACGTGCGCCATCGACTGGAGCTTCACCAGTATCGGGCCGGTTGGCGAGGATCCCGCCACGCTCGTCGCCGGCAGCCTGGTCGCGCTCGACATCGCGGCCGGCGACGCGCCGGACCTCGAACGTGCCTGCTTGTCGGGGTACGCCGCCGGCCTGGCGGATGCCGGCGCCCGCGTCTCTGCCGCCCAGCAGGCATACGGGTACGCATGCGCTGCCGCCGTGCACTGGGGGCTGTTCAGCCAGCACCTGGCAGACGTGCTCGACCCACACTGCTACCCCGCCGCCGAGTCGCGTTGGGACCGTCCCATGCTTGACCTCGCGCGCCAGTGGGCCGGCGTCGTCCACTACGTCCTCGACCTGGGCGACCGGGTGCTCACGCAGCCGCCCCTTGAGTATGAGTAGCGACCGGCCCGCCGGTGGCGCCGAGCACAGCTCCGCAAGCGCAGGCGCCCGCGCAAGCTGCTCTATCGTGCGTGCTAAGAGGAAGGTCAGTCCGTGCGCGCGGCGCGCATCCCCTCGATGCCGGCAGTGAGCGCGCCCGCCAGCAGCCGGAAGTCGGCCTGGTAGGCAATCATCCGGTAGCCACGCGCGATCCACTCACGCCCGGACTCGACAGAATCCACGTTGAACCCGGCCGCGATACCCCTGTCCGCGGCGGCCCCCGCGACGCGCGCCATTGCATCGAGGAAGCGCTGGTCGCTGAAGGCGCCGGGAATGCCCATCGATACCGTCAGGTCGAAGTGCCCGACCCAGAGCACGTCGATGCCATCCACTGCCGCGATCTCTTCCACGTTGGCTAGACCCTCCGCTGACTCGATCTGCGCGATCAGCAGCGTGCGCGCCTCCAGCGCCTCGATCGTAGGTCCCACCGGCCCCCGCTGGAAGTCATCCTGCGCGAAGCCAAACGCCGCGCCTCGCCGCCCGCGCGGCGGGTAGCGCGTCGACTGCACCACCAGCTCGGCTTCCTGGCGCGTCTGCACGTTCGGGATCATCAGGCCAAACGCCCCGACGTCGAGCGCGTGCGACATGAACTGCGGGTCAATCGCCGGCACGCGCACCAGCGGGACTGTCGTCGAGCCGCGCGACCACGCCATCAGTGCGCGCAGGGTTTCGAGCGAGAGCCCCGTGTGCTCCATGTCATAGATCGCGAACTCGGCTCCGGTCGTGGCCAGGATCACGGGCAGACCTGGGCTGGCGAACTCGAACACCATCGTGCCGAGCGCGACACCTCCGCTGCGGAGCTTCGTCTTTACCGGGTTCTCACGCACCGCCATGTGCCGTCCTCCATTGCGCCAGGCGCTGTTCAATTGAGGCATGTTCAAGCGCGGCCCGGTTCACGACGTGCGGCGGGACCTCCCCGCGCGACAGCGCCACGATCGCCCGGCAGGCGCCCTCGCTATTGCCGCGCAGACACTCGTCGGTCCAGCACAGCGCGTGCGGCGTCACGATCACGTTCGGCAGCGTGAAGAGCGGGTTGTCGGCCGGTGTCGGCTCCTGCTCGAACACGTCCAGGCCGGCGCCCGCGATCTGCCCCGCGACGAGTGCGTCGTACAGCGCGCCTTCGTCGACGATCGGCCCGCGCGCGGTGTTGATCAGGTAAGCGGTCGGCTTCATCAGCCCCAGCAGCGCTGCATTGATCAAGTGGCGCGTCTCGCGCGTCAGCGGGCAGTTGACCGACACGAAGTCGCCCTCGCGCATTACCGTCTCGAGGCTGGCGAGCTCGACGCCGGGCGGAAGATCTTCCTGCCGCGCGTACGGATCGTGCGCCAGCACGCGCATCTCGAACGGCGCCACCAATCGCACCACGTCCCGGCCAATGTTGCCCAACCCCACCAAGCCCAGCGTCCGGCCCGTGAGGCCCATGCCGACGAACGCGCCGGCCCGGGCCCAGTCACCGGCCCGCGTGAGCCGGTCCTTCGGCACCAGCTGGCCCGCAAGTGCGAGCATGAACGTCAGCACCGCCTGCGCAACCGGCCGGCGCACACCGTCGGGCGTGATGGTGATCAGCACGCCGTTGCGCGTGCAGGCATCCACGTCGATCCGGTCATAGCCGACCCCGAACCGCGCGATGAGCGCCAGCCGGCGGTCCTGCCGCTCGACCGAAGCGGCGGGGTAGCGCGGGCGCAGTGTCAGGATCGCGTCATAACACGCAGCATCATCCGGCGTGATCTCCGGCAGGTCCTGGGGCAAGTACTCCCAGTTCAGTCCCACCTCGTCAAGGAGCGCAAAGGTCACGCCCGGCAGCGTGCTTCCGCCCTCACCGCTCAGGAAGTCGCGTGTCACGCCCACGCGGAAGTCGGTATTCACGTCCGCGGAGGATACCTTGGCCGTGCCATGCTAGTCTCCAGGGTAGAAAGCCCAGCTGGAGCTGGCTTCTCTACCACCGTTCGCGGTGAGCTTGTCGAGCCATGCCCTTCGACAGGGTCCCCCCCGAACAAGCCGAAGGGCTTGTCCTGAGCGGAGCCGAAGGGCTCAGGGCGAACGGACGTGCTGAAACAGGCACGCAATCGACAATCAGGAGACCTGTGCCATGCGCTACATCATCCGCGAGCGGTTCTTCCGGCTCGGCGAGGACTCGGATATCACTGACGAGGGCGGTCGCCAGGTCCTGCGCGTAGACGGGAAGGTCCTCACCTTGCGGGACACCCTGGTGCTGCGGGACCCCGCGGGCGAAGAAGTGGCGCGCGTGCAGCGCAAGCTGCTGGCGCTCCGCCCCACCTATGAGATCACCGCCGCCGGCCGCGAGCTCGCCGAGATGCGCAAGCACTTCTTCACGCCCTTCGGCGACCGCTTCACCATCGACGTGCCCGGCCCCGACGACCTGGAGCTACGCGGCAACTTCCTCGACCACGAGTTCACCATCCGGCGCGGCGACCAGACCGTAGCGACCGTCTCAAAGCGCTGGTTCGCGCTCCGAGACACCTACGGCGTGGAGATCGCCGATGGCGAGGACTGGCTGCTCCTCCTAGCGTGTGTCCTCGCCCTCGACCTGGCCGAAGACCGCGAGCGCCGCAAAGAGCAGCAAGGCAAGCACTAGTCGGCAGGAGAAAGACGCTACCCCTTCTCTTCGCCCCCGCGCTGGAACCAGCCGATGAAGAAGCCTAGGCACACGCCGGCAAAGGCCATCAGCGGGCCATCCATGTAGATGGGGCGTGGCTCCACCTTGGTCGAGCCGTCGGTGGGGTCGGTCGTGACCTGCACGCCCGCTACTTCGGCTTTCTTCTCGGCTTCGCGGCGCACTTCGCTCTCGCGCTGCTTGCGCTTCTCGTCCAGCACCCACGCCGGCACCGGCGACGCAGCCGCCACGCCATCCACTACGCGCGGGGCCTTCGCGCCGGAAGCACCCGCCGCATCAGAGGCGGCACGATCGCTTCCAGACTTCAGCTCCGGCGCGCCGGACGGCGCACCCTCCTTCTTGATCGGCTCGTCCTCGTCCTGGCTGGCGTAGTGCCCGCCACCCACCTGCGGCGCAAACTTGGCCGTTGGCTGCTCGCCGGCCGGCGCCACCACTTCCATCTCGTCGTCCACGCCGATGTGGCGGCGTTCCTTGGTAATGGCGTAGCTCAGCTCGGCGCCCACCAGGATGATGATGCTGGACACGTAGATCCAGAACAGCAGCGCCATCGCCGCGCCAATGGGGCCGTAGCCGCTAACCATGTCGTTCTTCTCCAGGTAGAACGACAGCACTCTGCGGGTCACTTCGAAGAGCAGCGCGGTGAGCAGCGCAGCGGGCCAGATATCGCCCATGTCGATCTTGCGCTGGGGCGCAAAACGGTAGAGCACGAAGAACACGCCTGCCATCGTCAGCAGGCTCAACAGCGAGATGACAACCTGCCACAGCCAGACCGCACCGGGCAGGTCACCCGTGATGCCCTGAAAGATGTGCACCGCGGCGGTGGCGGCAAAGCTCGCCAGCACCACTAGGCCGATGCCGCCCACCATAGACAGCGCGAAGAGCTTGCCCTTGATGAACGAGCGCGCCTTGCTCACGCCCCAGATCTCGTTGATGTTCGCGTCGATAATCTGGAACCAGCCCAAAGCGCCCCAGACCAGCGCCAGGATACCGACGCCGGCAGCCGTGCCCTTGGCGTCGATAACGCCCTGGATCACGTCGCGCAGCTTCTCCTGCCCTTGCGGCAGCAGTCCCATGATCACGCCCATAACTTGCTCTTGGGCATTTTCATTGGACTGCATCGCCAGCGCCGCCAGCGACATGAATAGCAGCATCAGGGGGAACAGCGAGAACACGCCGTAGTACGTCATGGCGGCGGCGTTCTCGGTCACCTTGTCTTTAGAGAAGCCTTCCGCGGTGCTCTCCAGCACGCGGAACCAGGCATGTTTCTCCATCGACTCCTTGTAGCCGTTCAGCCGTGCCTTGATGCCGTCCAGCTTCCCTTTGGAAGGGGTCTTGTCGGTCACCCGCGGCGCCTCACGCTCATGCGCGGCGGCATCGCCGCCCGAAGACGCCTGGTCCCGTTCCACGTATGCGCGCGCAGCCATGTGTCGTTCCTACTCCTCGATCTCATCGGGCGCAGCAGCGCCCCACAGAGCACCCTAACGCAAGAAGCATGCCCACTCCGTTCGTGCACCTCGCCCTGGCGCTGAAGGTAGCCCAGCGGTTGCGCGCCGAAGGCGTACAGGTGGGGCTGCCGGCGTTTCTCTTTGGCAGCGTCGCGCCGGACACCGCCCATCAGGTCGGCCTGCCGCGCGAGGTCACCCACTTCTGGACCACCGCCGACGACGTGAGCGGCACACTGCACCTGCTCGCACGCCACCCCTCTCTGGAAGCCGGGCGCCTCACGCCCGACGAACGGGATTTCATGGCAGGCTACCTGAGTCATCTGGTGACCGACGAGCAGTGGACCTTCTGCCTCTGGCGCCCCTACTTCGGTCGCCACTCGCCGTTTGGCGGCAGCCCCGAGGGCGCCGCGCTTCAGTCGGCGTACCGCGACGTGCTCGATGCCGAAGCAGCCGCCGCCTCGCCCGGCTCCGCCGAGCTGGCGGACGAGCTGGAGGCGGCCGAGGCAGTGCGGCTGCGTGAACGTTTGCTGCCGTTCCTGCCGCCGGAGGCACTGCACCGCGGCCGCCGGGCGGTGATAGACCAGTGCCGCCTGACGCCCGGTGAGGCACGTGCCCGCTATTGGCACACCCTCAGAGGGCGCCAGGGCGAGCCGGCGCCACCCTCATCCTCGGAGCAGCAGGCACGCGCCACCGCCTACGTGCGGCATGAGTCGCTAGAGGAGTTCCGTACGCGCTCCACGGAAGAGGGCGTCATCGTGGTGCGCGATTACCTCGCCGGCCGGCCGCTCGCGCCGCCGCGGGGAACGCAGGTGCCGGTTGTGCCAGCCACCGTGTCCACCCTGCACACCCCGTCGCTTACTTAAGCGACTTGATGTACTCAATCAGGGCGCGGATGTTGTTGCTTTGCTGAATCTCCGGCAAGCGCGGCGCCACGGCGGAGGTCATCACGCCCTTGCTAAAGCCATTGACCGTCTTGGCGTCCGGCTGCAAGATCGACTCGCGGATGTACTCTTCGCTGGCCCAGACCTGAGTGCCGTTGTCCAGGCGCTCGCGACGGCCCGCCAGCCCCTTCAATCCCGGACCCACCCCCGGCGCCGCGCTGGTGACGCTGTGGCATGCGGCGCAGCCGTACTCCTGAAAGAGCGTGGCGCCGCGCGCAGACGCGGCCTCGTCTACCGCCGTAATCACCGGCGCGGCCTCGATCACCTCGCCACGCGGCACACCGCCCGCCAGCCAGACCCCGGCCAACGTGGCCACCGTGATGGTCCCTGCCAGGCGCGTGTAGCGGCTGCGCTCCGTGGCCAGGTCATCCGCCGTGAGCGGCGTAGTCTCCGGCACACCCAGGCGCGAATACGCCGCCGGCACCTCCGGCTGCAAGCTCGCTACCAGCATCAGCAGCCCCGGTCCGCCGATCAACGCCAGCAGCGCCAGGTCACCACGCCCAACGCCCAGCAGCGGCAGCGCGATGAAGAACAGCAGCACGCCCACCCACCAGACCGCGTGCGCCCAGCGGCGGCTCTGGTAGGTCAGCAGCACCATCATCATGCCGGTGACCACCAGCATGAGCACCAGTGCCTGGCTCAACCCTGGCTGCGTCAGCGAATGGGTGAGCAACGCCAGGCACGTGGCTAGCACCAGGATGCCAATACCCCACCCCGCGTGGTTCCCGCGCGGCGCGTGGTAGCTGAGCAGCGTCAGCAGGATAAAGACAGACAGCGCGATCAGGACCAGCGCCGTGGCGAGGTCAGGCGAGCCGAACACGTCTGAATGGGAACATGGACGCGCGCCCGCTGTCAAGGACAGCTGTGGAACCGAGGGCGAACCGGGGCAACCCACCCGACTTATGCAGGTAGTCATCCCATCGCGCCGGAGAAATATCCGCCGTGCTGTCATCCTTACACCGCCGCGTGGAACAATTACCTAACCGTCTGACCTCCGTGTCCTCATGGCAAGCGCAATAGCCGCAAACGCAGCGTTCCCACGCACCACGGCCCGGCTCGGCAGCGCCGGGAGCGCCTGGCTCTTCCGACTTAGCCTGGGGGCCGTCTTGTGCACCTATCTTGTGATCGTGGCAGGTGTGACCGTACGCGTCACGGGGTCCGGACTGGGATGCCCGGACTGGCCAACGTGCCACGGTCGCCTGCTTCCTCCGCCGGAGACCACGGCGGTGATCGAGTTCACGCATCGCGCTTCCGCCTCGCTCGCTTCGGCCTTCATCCTCGCGGTGGCAGCGGGCGCAGCGTTCTGGACGCGGGAGCGGCGGGTGCTCATCCCTGCGCTAGCCATCCCGGTGCTGCTTGCACTCCAGATCGTCCTGGGTGCGTTCGTCGTCTGGCTGGAGCTGCCTCCCTTGGCTGTGTTCATCCATTTGAGCTTCGCCATGCTCATTCTGGGCGGCCTCGTCTGGATCGCCGCCAATACCGCGCCGGGGACGTGGGCCGGCCTGCGCCTCGGCGCCAGGCGGCTGGTCCCGCTGCTCACCGTGACCACCAGTACGGTATTCCTCCTGGTGCTCACCGGGGCCTTCACCTACGCTAGCCGCGCGAGCTGGGCGTGCGCCGGCTTTCCAGGCTGCGATGTCCCCGAACAGGCGCTGCAGGCGCTCGCCGGTGACGGCGCAGGGCGCCTGGTGACCATCCACCTGCTGCACCGGTCGGTCGCGTACCTGACGTCGCTGCTCGTGCTGGGGTCTGTGCTCTATGCCTGGCGCCAGGGTGGCCCAATCTGCATCGCAGGCGCCGCCTTGCTCGGCGCTGTCGCCGTGCAGGTAACCATCGGCGCTCTGGCCGTCTCGACCGGCCTGCCTACCTTCCTTCGCGGGGCACATGTGGCAGGCGCGGCGGCGGTGTGGGGTTGCGCGGTGCTCCTGCTGGCACTGGCGGCGCGTCCTGTCACGACCGCGCCGGCGGTGCAGAGAGTCGCCTCGTGACTGCTGCGCCGGTCGTCGTTCCAAGTCCTGTCCCTGTAGCGACGCCCGCACTCTCTGCCGGGTGGCTGCGCCAGAAGCTGCGCGCCTATGTGACGCTCTCCAAGCCCAAGGTCATCCTCCTGCTGGAGGCGCCTACCCTGGCAGCCATGTTGGTTGCGGGCGATCAGCTGCCGTCGTTCTGGCTGGTGGTCGTCACCCTGCTTGGCGGCGCGCTGGCGGCCGCGGGCGCCGCCGCGATCAACTGCTACATCGACCGTGACATCGACGCCCTCATGGGCGACCGCACAAAGCGCCGCCCCATCCCCGCCGGCCTTGTCGGCGCGCGGGAGGCGCTGGCGCTTGGCATCGGCATGGGCGTCGCGTCGTTCGTCTTGCTAACCGTCTTCGCCAATCTGCTGGCGGCGTTGCTGGCCCAGGCCGCGCTGCTCTTCTACGTGTTCGTCTATACGCGCTGGCTGAAGCGCTCCACGCCTAGCAATATCGTCATCGGCGGCGCGGCGGGGGCAATCCCACCACTGGTCGGCTGGGCGGCCGTTACCGGCGACGTCGGCCCCGCCGCCTGGATTCTCTTTGCCATCATCTTTTTCTGGACGCCGCCCCACTTCTGGGCGCTCTCGCTGCTGATCCAGCAGCACTACGCGCGCGCCGGCATCCCCATGCTGCCCGTGGTGCATGGCGAGCTGGAGACGCGACGGCAGATCGTGCTCTACACGCTGCAGATGATCTCGGTGACCGTGCTGCTCTACGCGGTGCGCTTCAGCGGCCTGTTCTACCTCGGCGCCGCGCTGCTCTTAGGAGCCGCCTTCCTCTACCTGGCGCTGCGCCTGTATCGCCGCGCCACCCCACCCGACGCCTCGCGCCTCTTCCACTTCTCCATGCTCTACCTCTGGCTGCTCAGCGCCGCCCTCGTCCTCGACAAGCGCGTCTTTTTCTAAGCGCTCTCAGAACGCGTGCAGCATCGCGTAGATCGTCCAGCCGGACACCGCGACGTACAGCCACACCGGCAGCGTGATCCGTGCGATGCGCCGGTGCAGTTGGTACTCACCACGCAGCGCGCGCCGCAAGGTCAACAGCGCCAGCGGCCCCACCGCGACCGCGAGGATCGTATGCGTGATGAGAATGGCGAGGTAGATCACGCGGACCGCGCCCTCACCCGCGAACAGCTTGGGCGCGTAGAGGAAAAAGCGGGTCACGTACACCACCAGGAACAATCCGGCGAACGTGGTCGCTCCCAGCATCGCCGCCCGATGCTGCGCGATGCGCTTGCGTCGGATGAAGACATATCCCAGCGCCAGGCACACGCCGCTGATCACGATCAGGCTCGTGTTCACCACCGCCACGAGCTCCGCCGGAGGAAGCTGCACTGTGCCCATTCTAGTTGTTTAGCCGCTGCTATACTCAGCCGTTCTTATGGCAGCGGGTGACGTAACCAACCTCTGGCTTGCCGAGGCGCTCTACCGACTGGGCGGCGTGAAGTTCGGCACGTTCACGTTGGGCCGCACCACCGTCGGCTCCCCGGTCTACATCGATCCCAAGGTGCTGCTGCGCGAGCCGCGCATCCTGGCGCGCGCGGCGCACCTCGTCAAGACCGAGATCGACGCCGGCATGGCCATGCGCGAGCCGCGCTTCCACGAGTTCGACCTGGTGGCCGGAGTCCCGTTTGGGGGGCTCCACCTGGCGACCGCGTACTCGCTGGCAAGCGACGTCCCGGTGATCTACGGGGTGCCGCCGAAGGTCGCCGATGGCCAGCCCAAGATCGAAGGTCGCTACAAGGAAGGCGAGTCCGTCCTGATCATCGACGACCTGATGACCACGGGCGGTAGCCTGCTGGAGACGCAGCGCGTCCTGGCGGGGGCCGGCCTGGTGGTGCGCGACGCCATCGTGCTGGTGGACCGTGGCCAGGGCGGCGCCGAGCGTCTCAAGCGCCACGGCCTGCACCTGGTGTCGATCCTCAACCTGACCCAGATGCTGAACTTCTACATGTCGCGCGGCATGGTCAGCGAGGACGACTACAAGCTCAGCCTGGAGTACGTCCGCACCCATCAGGCCGACGCTACCGATGGCGATGGCATGGATGGGGACGCCGGCAGCGCCACCAATGGCGCTGCCCCATCAGAAGGCCAGAACGGCACGGCGCTACAAAACTGACCCTGCGTAGCTCTTGACTCGCGCAGCGGTAGGTGCTAAGCTTGTTCGGCGCGAACGCGGAGAGAGTATCTCCGCTGTGAGCGCAACGAAGACCGACCTTAACAACTGAAGAGTGGAAGGAAGGAACTGCGTCTGATCTCGTTCGGCTTCGGCCGGCGCGGTTGGGCGTGGGTACCTCGTCAATATCGTTCTTGTGTAGAACGTAGCTAAGAATAGCGGGATCTACTCATTAATCCAGTGCAAACGATCCTGTCCTGCAAAGGACGGGGATGTTTTTTTGTGTGGAGAGTTTGATCCTGGCTCAGGATAAACGCTGGCGGCGTGCTTTACCAATGCGAGTCGCACGGGCTCATCTTTCGGGATGAGTGAGTGGCGTACGGGTGCGTAACACGTGGGTGACCTGCCTCTGCGCGGGGGATACCCACCCGAAAGGGTGGCTAATACCGCATGACGTGCTCTTCTGTGGGGGAGTACCAAAGCCTGCTTCGTAAGGAGTGGGCACGTGGAGAGGGGCCTGCGGCCTATCAGCTGGTCGGTGGGGTAACGGCCTACCGAGGCGACGACGGGTAGCCGGTCTGAGAGGACGAACGGCCACAGTGGAACTGAGAATGGTCCACAGCCCTACGGGGTTTAGCATGGAGGAATCTTGCGCAACGATCGAGAGATCGGCGCAGCAACGCCGCGTGGGGGACGAAGGCTCTCGGGTCGTAAACCCCTGTTGCTCGGGAAGAAGTACCGTAGGGGAGATCCTTACGGGAAGACGGTACCGGGCGAGGAAGCACCGGCTAACTACGTGCCAGCAGCCGCGGTAATACGTAGGGTGCAAGCGTTATCCGGATTTATTGGGCGTAAAGGGCGCGCAGGCGGCCGGCAGCAGTGGCGCGTGGAATCTCCTCGCTCAACGGGGAGGGGTCGCGCCAAACGGGCTGGCTTGAGGCGAGCAGGGGACCACAGAACGGGCGGAGTAGGGGTGAAATCCGTAGAGACCGTCCGGAATACCAATAGCGAAGGCAGTGGTCTGGGCTTGTCCTGACGCTCGGGCGCGAAAGCGT
>CADCTC010000319.1 GCA_902805635.1 uncultured Chloroflexota bacterium | reverse complement strand
GGCACCAACCGTGTCCCGACCTGCAGCGACCCGACCAGCGCAGGCCGCAGCCTACCACGACTCCGCGCCACCCGCGCCATTTTCATCCGTCCGTGGTGCCCCGCAGGGGCATGTGGCAGTTATGGGAACACCCCCACTCTCCCGTGCTCCGCGCTTGTCGGCACACTGAGATAGGATGGTCATTGGGCAGGAGGCAGGACTAGTGACAGCGCCCACGTCGGCGACAGGGGCATGGCGGTGGAGCGGTTCCGGTACATGCGCGGCCGACTGCGGCGGTTATCGGGTGGCCTTGCTCACGCGCCTCGTCGTCATGCGGACGTGATAGGCGCGGTTGGCGTTGCGCGTGAACGCGCCCGTCAGCTGCTCGACTCAACCGGGCGGAACAAGATGAAGCCATCGGCGTGGAGCCCGCGCAGGGCTTCCGCCACGGCGGCGGGAGCCACCCCGGGGGTGAGCATACCGTCGGCGACCACGCGGTCGGCGATCTCCCCCACCGAGGCCCGCCCGTCGACCCGGCACAAGACGTCCCACACCAGCGGCGCGCAATAGCGGCGGTGCGGCCAGATGGGGTCGCGGTCTTCCGCGAGCCGCCTCACCTCGTCGAGCGCCACCGGCGATGCGCAGTACGGAATCCACCGCGGCGCGATCGCCGCCGCGTCCAGATCCTCTGCGGTGATCGACGCGAACGGCTCCATGAGGCGCACGTAGAGACGGTAGTCTCGCCCCTGGAACATCCGTGGGGAGCCGGCGCGGCGCGCCTGCGGCGTGGCGCCGTACCAGCCGCACGCCCGCTTGTGCGACTCGTACCGCCGGGCAAATGCACTCGGCTCGTACGCGCGCCCGGCGGCGTCATTTGGGTGCGAGGCGGGCGCGTCCGCGAGCGCATTTCCACTCAGAGCGTCCTTGACCATCGCGCCGAGGGACCGCTCGAGCGCGGGCATGCCGAAACGCTCGTGCGCCCACGCAGCCGCCCGAGCGCCGGCGTCCGCGCGCCGCGTGCCGTCAGTGAGCAACGACACCACGTGGGCGGCCCCGCTCGCCCAGTCGACGCGGATGCCGTTGCGCGTCAGGACGGCGTCCATGAGATAGCCCGTCTCGCCGTGGCGCACGACGTCCCTAAAGCCGTTCCAGGCGCTGCACACCACCGGCACGCCGCAGGCCTGCGCCTCTGCGGGCGCCAGACCGAAGTTCTCCCGGTGGTAGACGCTGGCGCTCACCAGCACGTCGGCGGCGGCGTAGAGCCGCGCCAGGTCCTCGCCGAACTGTGGTCCGGCGAACGTCACCGCCTCCCCCACCCCCAGGTCGGCGGCGCGCGTTCTCAGCCAGGCAGCGTAGCCGGTGTTGAGCACCCCGAACTCGTGCAGCCCAATGTCGTCCTCCTCGCCCACGACGCACAAGCGCGCGTCTGGCACCCGCTCGCGCACCGCCGCCAGGAGGAGCAGCAGGGTGTGGAGGTTCTTCTGGACGTTCAGCCGCCCCACGGCCAAGAGGAGTGGTGCGCTCGCCGGCAGCCCGTGCCGGCGGCGTGCCTCGAGTCGGTCCCCTTCTGTGCGGGGGCGGAACAGCGTCTCGTCGACGCCCAGCGGCGCGACCCACTCGCGCAGCGCGCTGCGCCGGACGAGTCTGCGCCAGATCGCCTGGTCCGCACGAGACGTGAACCAGATGCCGTCGCCGGGGCGCAGCAGGTGCTGCCACGGGAAGAGCATCGCGTCGGCGCCCTTGGCCATAGCGCCGCCGGCGAACAGAATGGCGGGGCAGCGCAGGCCCAGCTCGTGCCTGAGCTCCAGCGCGGCGCGCGTGCCGCCGTACACGTCCGCGAACAGGAGATCCGCGCCCGTCAGGAAGCGCTCGAGCGCTGCACGCCGCGCCTCCTCCGGGACCGCTCGTTCGAGCACGGTGAAGGGCTCGACGCGCCCCGCGGCGCGCAGCGCTCGAGTGGTGGTCCGCCCCACGGCGCCCATGCTGAGCAGCTTGCCCACCTTGCGGGAGCGTCCCTCCCACGGAAAATCTCCCCAGAGCATGCCGATGGTCGGCCCACCGTCGGCATCCCGGAGACGGCCCGCACGAGCCGGCAGAACCCGCTCAGTCCGCTGTTCGCGCACAGGGTCGGACCTCCGCTCCTTCGCACTCATTCCATAGATAGCACTAGAGTACAAGCCACGGCGGGACGAAGCCATAACGTGCTGCGTACCGCGAGACAACTGACTCGCGGCCACATACGGTTAAGCCCGGTGTGCAGGGAGTGGACTCGACGTCGAAGCAGCGGCCGAAGCGGAGCTTTGCCTTCGGATCGCCCTGCTTGAGCGCCTGGTGTAGGGCCTTCGCCTGGCCTTTGAGGTGCTCGAGCGACGGGTGCGGGGGGAGTGCGCGTACCACGGAGCTACCACCTTTCTCTGGTGGCCCGGTGACCGCGTGCTGGACCGAAAAGTGGTCGGGGTGCCGCCCCGGCGACTGTCAGCTCCTGGGTGAGCTAGGCTCTTTCCGCGGTCCGGTGGCGCCCCACGCGCCGCTCCCATGATAGCCGATGGTGCGCGACTGCGGCGCTGATCCACGGTCCCATTTGCCGGATGAGCGCCTCCACGACGCGCGCAGGCTGATGTCCCATTCCTGCCCTCGCGTTTGGGCCGGGCGAATAGTGTCGCCGCGGGCAGCCACCACCACGGAGCCCCTGGCCCGGACGGGTGCCGCTTGCCCTGATCCTCCCAGAGCGCCAGCGCTGTGACCCACGTGGCGGGCAATAGGTAGACCGCCACCCATAGCACCGGCTACCCGAGTCCGTACAGCATCGCGTACGCCGGTTGCACCCCCGTCCGGCCCCACCTGGGTGATCCAGCACCAGCCAACCAGCGCAGCGACGCCGATGAGCACCCACCGCGGTGCGCCCTTCATCTGGTGGTGTGCCCCTTTGGCAAGGGTAACGCTCGGCCAAGAACCGCCCCTGCGTTGCGACCGCCGGTCTCCGGCCGCAGCGCGCAACATGAGCTGCGCGCGCACGTTATGTCTGCCAATGGGTGCTGTGGAAGCGATGCCCACCAGAGGAGCCGCGAGCGCGCGCGTGCTGGTGGTCGAGGACGACCGCAGCATCGCAGCGCTGGTGGCCGCCACGCTTGACGCCGAAGGCCACGCGGCGACCCTGGCAGCGCGCGGCAGCACGGCGCTGCGCCTGTTGCAGCACGACCTGGCGCCGGACGTGGTGCTGCTGGACCTGGGGCTGCCCGACATGGACGCCGACGAGTTCGCGCGCCGCTATCGAGCGCTGCCTGGCCCTCACGCCCCACTCGTCGTGTTCACCGCGGCCGATACCGCCACGGCGGCTGAGGCAACCGAGCGCCTCGGCGCTACCGGGTTCATGGCCAAGCCCTTCGACCTGGACGCGCTGCTGGCGCTGGTGGACCGCCACGTCCCGCAGGCGCTGCACCCACCGGCCGCGCGCCCGTTGGCCGGATAGCTGCGAACGTCCTGCTTACCGGGCCCGCTGGCGCCGGTACTCCGCCAGCACGGCATCCACGTCACTGGCCATGTTTTGCATCGCCTCGCGCGGGCCGGCCTGCCCCGTGCGCAGCTGGCCGGCGTACTTGCCGTAGATGGTGTTCAGGTCCGGCTGCCACTTGGCGTGCGCCGGGTCGGTCTTGGTCGACGCCGCTGCATCGAGCCACTTCTTCTTGCTGAAGGGCGACGCAGCCGTGAGGAAGACCGTCTCCGCGATATTCCGGTAGGCCGGGATGTTCACGCCCCCCTGCCGCTCGATGCTGACCGCGCCTTCGTCCAGCAGCCAGAACAGGAAGTCCACCGCCGTATCGCGCTGCTTGCTGCCCTTGAACAGCAGGTAGCCGTCCAGGTACATCCGGTTTACCCGGCCGCCGGGCACCTTGCTGCCGGCCACCTTCGGCCGATGGAACACGTCTACCTTGAAGGGGAACTTTCCCCAGTCGGGCAGGCTGTTGGGGATACCGGAGCCGACGGCGACGTTGCCGAGGTTGAACCCGACGCCATCACGCTTGTCGATGCCGTCGCGCATGAAGACGCGATCGCCGGTGTGCACCTTGGCGTACCACTCGGCGGCAGCCAGCGCCTCCGGTGTCGTCGTGGCCGCCCGCGACCTGTCCGCGGTCAGGAAGTCGCCGCCGTAGCTCCACAGCCAGTAGAAGAACAGACCCTCGTCCGCGCCGCAGGGGATCGCCTGCTTGCCGTCGGCGTCGAACTTCACCACCCCTTTGAGCATCCGTACCAGGTCATCCTGGTTCCAGGTGTCGTCGAACCCCCGTGTGAGCTTGACCCCCGCGTTTTCGAAGCTGCCCGTGTTGATCCCGAACAGGCTGGTCCCCCAGCCCTGCGGCATGCCCATCTGCTTGCCGTCTACCTGGTACGCCTTGAACGCCGTCTCATAGAAGTCGGCCGGCTTGAACTTTCGCGCGGCGAAGTCCTTGGACACGTCCAGGAAGAA
>CADCTC010000318.1:10929-22367 GCA_902805635.1 uncultured Chloroflexota bacterium | reverse complement strand
GCCATCATCCCGAAGAAGAACGCCAGCGCGAACGCTGCCAGGCTCAGCGTGAACGCCCACAGCTCAGCCCACGCAAGCACGCTGCCCACAGCTATCTGAACGACCTCACCTCCACCTCATCACCACCACCGTATCACCACTGCGTGGTCACCGCTGCGTATCCTCTCCCGCTGCACCGTCTCCCGAACAAGGACAGAGCGAGTGAAGATCCTGGTAACCGGCGGCGCCGGCAACATCGGCGCGCACGTCTGCGAAGAGCTCGGCAAACACGGCCACCACGTCGTGTCGTTCGATCGCCAGCGCGGTGGCGAAGGGCGCGGCCATCGCGTCGCCGGCGTCACCTACCGGATCGGCGACCATGAAGACCTCGGGCAATTCTGCGAAGTGGCCTCCGGTATGGATGCCATTGCCCACCTCTCCGCCATCCCGGCGCCGCGCACCTACCCCAACGCCACCGTCTTCCGCACCAACGTCATGGGCGCCTTCAACACCCACGAAGCCGCCGTCATCGCCGGCGTACCCTACGTCGTCTCCACTAGCAGCGGCAGCGCCTTCGGCTTCGCCTGGTGGCACCGCCCCTTCTATCCAAAGTACCTGCCCATGGACGAGGACCACCCCGACCTGGCGCAGGACGCATACGGCCTCTCCAAGATGGTTGGCGAGACTATCGCCCACGGCTTCAACCGGCGCTGCGATCTGCGCGTCTGCGTCATCCGCCCGCCCTGGGTTGTCCAGCCGGACCAGTACGAAACCGCCGTCCGCACCCGCCTCACCGCCCAGCCGCAGGACTGGGCCGGCAGCCTCTACTGCTACGTGGACGTGCGCGACCTGGCAACCGCGTTCCGCCTCGCACTCGAGGCGCCGCCCGAAACGGTGCAGGACGAAGTCTTCAATGTCCTCGCCGACGACGCCCTCGCCACCGAGCCCCTCTCTCAGCTCCTCCCTCGCCTGGACCCCGCCTTCGCGGACCTGGCCGCCGGCCTCACCGGCACCCAGCCCATGGTCAGCGCCGAGCGCATCCAGCGCGTGCTCGGCTGGCGCCCCCAACACAGCTGGAGGCAGTACCTACGGTTATGAGGGATGCCTGCCTCAAGCTAGATACGTAAGAATCTAGCGGGGGCGCTATGGTTAGGAGGGTTCATGGCGGTGGTAGATACGGCTAGCGGAGCGGCAGCCGCGACGAGTACTCGGGGACACCCCAGAGGGCGCGCGACCCGCCGCCGCCTGATTGGCAGCGCCGCCCTGTCCGGCGGACTGCTTGCCCTCGCCGGCTGCGGCTCGGGCATGGATAGAGGTGGGTCCGCACAGGGCACGCCGCGCGGTGCCGGTGGCGCGCTCTCGGGGCGTGTCGTGTGGCAGGCCCGCACCGGCACCACTTATGCCGAGCTCGCCCGCTGGGCAGCCGACGAGCTGACCAAGAAGCACCCCAACGTCACCGTCGAGATCACCCAGGAGAACACCGGCGTCTTCGACAAGACCTTCACCACGTTAGCCGCCGGCGCCGGCCCGGACGTGATCCACGGCTGGGGCCGCATCATGGCCCAGTACGGCGGTCGGGGCGTGCTCGCAAACCTGGCTGACCTTGTAAAGTCGCTGCCTCCCGCCGACCTGCAGGACTTTGTCAAGCAGCAGTGGGACGGCCTGGTCATCCCCACCACCAACTTCCGCTACGGCGTGCCGGCCTACGTCAACTTCTGGGTGCTCTACTACAACAAGACACTCTTCCAGCGGCGCGGCCAGCCGGAGCCCACCGACGCCTGGGACCACAGCGACTACGCGACCGCGCTGCGCCGCATGACCTTCGAAGAAGGCGACAGGAGAGTGTGGGGTGGCTTCGCGCGCGTGGACATCCCCGACCGCCAGTACCACGTCCAGGCGTACGGCGGGCATTACGTGGACCCGCGCGACCTGACCCGCACCCAGCTCGACCAGAACCCCGCGCAGCAGGCGCTCCAATGGCAGTACGATCGCCTCTGGACCGACAAGTCCTGGGCGCCCATCGACGAGAAGGGGCGCACCTGGCAGACCCCCGACCAGGCCAGCGGTTTCGCCCAGGGGGCGCTCGCCACCTTCGAGGACGGCATGGACAAGTTCGGCACTCTCACTAGCCGCATGCCGCAGGGCAGCGAGTGGAACATCGCCCCCATGCCAAAGGGCCCCAACCGCCGCGCCACCTTCGTCACCACCGATAGCTGGGGTCTCTGGAAGGACAGCAAGTCCCGCGACGCCGCCTGGGCATTCATGCAGCTGCTGATCGGCAAGGAGTTCTACGAGCAGCAGGCCCGCATAGAGGGCCTCATGCCCTCGCGCCGCTCGGTCTTCGACGCGTGGCAAGCCCACTGGAAGCCCAAGCTGCAGGCGTCTTCACCCAACTTCAACTTCAAGGCCATCCAGGACGGACTCTTCAGCAGCCCCTATGCCCTGGTGGACGAGGTCTACCTCTGCCAGAACGAGGCAGAGCGCGTCCAGAACGACGCCATGAACGCCATCCTGGTGCGCGGTGAGAAGACACCCTCGTACCTGCGCCAGGTGGCCGGCCAAATCAGCGAAGCCGCCGGCTCCTGCCGCGCCCGCTTCCAATAAGAGCCTACCTTCGACAAAACGGCAGCGGCACCGTCTCGCCCCGCACGAACAGCGGATGCCTTGGCCGTCCCGCGACGGTGAGACCCAGGTGTGCCAGCTGCCCGCCCTGCCCCCGCCACCCATCACGTTCATCCCCCAATGGCGCCAGCAGCGCCAGCACGGCAGCGTCCCGCCCCAGCAGCGCCCCGTGGTGCCCCCACGCCACCACCACCAGGTCCGCCGTGCTCGCGGCGTCTCGCACGTGGGCGTCGTTCTCCGGTCCCACCGGATCGCCCGTCCGCCGCAAGACCTGCGGGTCCGGCGTGCGGTACCCGAACAGGTTGGTCACTAGCAGCTGCCGGTAGCCCCAGCGCCGCGCGAAGCCGCTGCAGCGCCGGATGGTCGGGTCGTCTCGCGTCGCATCCGCAGTGCTCGGGTTGAGCATCACGAAGTTCGCCGTCCCCTCCCCTACACCCACGTCCCGCCGCAGCAGGTACCGCCAGGTCCCACATGCCGAAAAGACGGCTGACACACCACACTGTATCCTGCCCCCTGATGTCGCTCGCCGCCCCCTGGTCCTACCCTGCGCCCCAAGGCGCCCGCGCCGGCACCGTCGAGGTGGCGCTGTTGCGCAGTGATGCACTGGCCGGGAACCCCCTGGGCGACCCCGACGTGCGGCACACCCCCGTCTACCTGCCGCCCGGCCACAACGCCCACCCCGACCGCCGCTACCCCGTCGTCTACTGGCTGCATGGATTCACCGGCACCGCCATGGCCGGTCTTGCCTGGCGGCCATGGGAGCCAAGCCTGCCGGAGCTAATGGACCGCGCCAGCGCCGCCACTGGGCGCGAAGCCATCCTCGTGCTGGTAGACGGCTTCACCCGCTACGGCGGTAGCCAGTACGTCAACTCCAGCTACAACGGCCGCTACGAAGACTACCTCGTGCACGACGTTGTCTCCTTCATAGACGCGCGCTACCGCACCCTCGCGGAACCCGCCGGCCGCGTCATCGCCGGCAAGTCGTCCGGTGGCTATGGCGCACTCGTGCTCGGCATGCGCCATCCAGACGTGTTCGGCGGCCTCGCCTCCATCAGCGGTGACGCCTATTTCGAGCTCTGCTTCAAGCCTGACTTCCCCAAGGCACTGGAGCTGATCGCCAGACACGGCGGCGGCGACGCGGGCGTGCGCGCCTTCCTTGATGCGCTGCTCGCCGCCCCCAGGAAGAGCGGCGAGTACGTGGCCGCCCTGAGCAGCGTATTTGCCATGGCCATGGCCTATTCCCCTAACGCGGACAGTGCGCTTGGCTTCGATCTGCCCTTCGATCCCCACACCGGCGAGCTGCGACCCGACGTCTGGGCTCACTGGGAAGCCGCCGACCCCGTTCACATGGCGCCGCGCTGTGTGGACAACCTCCGCCGCCTCCGCCTGATCTATTTCGAGGCCGGGACGCGCGATGAGTTCAACTTGCAGTACGGCGCCCGCATCCTGAGCCGCCGCCTGGAGCAGCTCGGCATCACGCACCAGCACGTCGAGTTCGACGACGGGCACCCCGGCGTCAACTACCGCTACGAACCGCTCTTCCGCCTCCTGCTGGAGCGCCTGCCGCAGTAAATCGCGCGCTCTGGCGTGTCACCGTCTGCCGGTCACTCGCGTGGCACGACGCGTGCATTGGCAGGTCTGAGATACGAAACACATGGCAGTAACGTTCTTCACCCGTTCGAGCCCCAACAACACCGGCGATCGCCGCTTCCCCAGCCCTTCCGCCCAGTTCCGCTCCGGCGAACAATGGCGCGTCCGCCTCGGCCTCGGCTTCGCCACCCTCCTCACCCTGTTCGCCAGCGCAGCCCTCTGGCAAGCATTTCCCCACAGCTAGGCGCGACTACACCGCCGTCCAGCCGCCGTCCGCCACCAGGCACGTCCCGGTTACCAGGCTCGCCGCCGGGCTGGCTAGGAACAACACCGCGTTTGCCACCTCCCCAGGCTGTCCCAAGCGGCCCAGCGGAATGCGCCTCAGGATGCCCTCGCGCGTCTCCGGGTCGGCCAGCGCCTGCCGTGTCAGCGCCGTCTCCACGAACGTCGGCCCCACCGCGTTCACGCGCACGCCGCGCTGCGCCCACTCCAAGGCCAGCACCCGCACCATGTTGATCACCCCCGCCTTCGCCGAGCAGTACGCCGCCCGCTGCTCCATGCCAATCAAGCCATTCTGCGACGAGATCGCCACGATGCTCCCCCGCCCCCGCTCCACCATGCCGCGACCCGCCGCCTGACAGCTGAAGAACACCCCCTTCAGGTCCACGTCAAGCACCCGGTCCCAGTCCTCCTCCGTCAACTCCAGCGACGGCTTGCGGATCGCGATCCCCGCGTTCGCCACCAGCACGTCCAGCGGTCCCAGCGCCGCCTCCGCATCCCTCACCGCCCGCTCTATCCCCGCCACGTCGGTGACGTCCAGCGCCACCGCCACCGTCCGCACCCGCTGCTGGATGTGCTGCGCCGCCAGCTCCCGCCCTAGCGCCTCCGCCTCCCCCAGCCGCCCCGGCAGCTCCCCCAATGCCACGTGCGCCCCCGCCCCGGCCAGCGCGCGTGCTATCGCCGACCCCAGCCCCCCCGACGCTCCAGTGACCAGCGCCACCTGCCCATCCAGCCGGAACGGGCCGCCGCTCACTACTTCCCCCACCGCAGCACCAGCGCGTCCAGCCGCCGCGCGATCTCGACAAAGCCAGCCCGTGCCGCCGGGTCCAGTGGCGCCACCGGGTGCCGACCCGCCTCACACGCAATCACCCCACCCTCCTTCATCAGCGCCTTGCACCCCAGCAGCCCCACCTGCCTGTTCTCGTGGTTGATCAGCGGCAGCACCCGCTCGTATTGCGCCACCGCCTCATCGCGCCGCCCCGACCGATGCGCGTCTACGATTGGGCGCAGCAGGTCGGGATACCCTCCGCTCGGCATCGTGCCGCTCGCTCCCGCGTCCAGGTCAGCGAGCAGCGTGATCGCCTCCTCGCCGTCCCACGGTCCCTCGATGGCGTCGCCACCCAACTCGATCATCTGGCGCAGCTTCGTCGCCGCCCCCGCCGTCTCGATCTTGAAGTAGGAAACCTGCTCTACCTCCCGCGCCAGCTTTGCCAGTAACGTGGCCGGCAGCGCCGTCCCGGATACCGGCGCGTCCTGAATCATGATCGGGATTCGTATCGCGTCCGACAGCCGCGCGAAGAACTCCGTCACCCCGGACTCGCTCGCCCGGATCGTCGCGCCGTGGTACGGCGGCATGACCATCACCATCGCCGCCCCTTGCTCCTGCGCCCGCCGGCTGCGCGACGCGCACACCGCCGTACTGAAGTGCGTCGTCGTCACGATCACCGGCACCCGACCTGCGACGTGCTCCAAGATGGTGCGCGTCAGCACCTCCCGCTCGTCATCCGCCAGCGCAAACTGTTCCGAGTAGTTCGCCAGGATGCACACCCCGTTCGAGCCCGCGTCGATCAAGAAATCGACCGAGCGCTTCTGGCTCTCTAAATCGAGCTCCCCACGCTCGTCAAACGTGGTGGGTACAACCGGGTAAACCCCGGTATAGCGGCGATTCACTGGCACCGACTGGTTCTCCTTTTGGGCGCGAGATAGTACCGCCCGTCGGTCCCACTGCGCCCTGTGCTGCCGTCCCCGCAGTAGGTATGCTGGGCGTATGCGCGCATGCAAGAGGAGGCGAAGAGAGTGTCCTCAATAACAGTGGGCCTGGTAGGCAAGCGTGCCGGGGCGTTCGTAAGCGGGTTGCAGTCCCTGCCGGACGTGCGTATCACCGGCATCTGCGAACCCGCCGAGTCGGCACGCGCCGCGCTGGGTGAGCGCGCCGGCGTCCCCGCAGCCGCGCAGTTCGCCGGCTACGACGCGTTGCTGGACGGCGCACGACCAGACATGGTGGTGCTGGGCACGCCTATGCACCTGCACGTCCCGCAGACGGTGCAAGCACTTGAGCGCGGCATACACGTCTTGAGCGAGGTGACCGCGGCGGTCGATCTGGACCAGTGTCGCACGCTGGTAATCGCCGTGCAGCGCGCGGGGCGCCGCTCCGGTGCGCGATACATGATGGCGGAGAACTACTGCTACCGCAAAGACGTCGTGCTCGTGCGCGCCATGGCGCGCAAGGGGCTGTTTGGCGAGTGTTACTTTGCCGAGGGTGAGTACGTGCACGACGTGAAGCACCTGCACACCCTGCCCGACGGCAGCCCCACCTGGCGCGCCACCTGGCAGGTCGGCAAGCGCGGCTGCACGTACGGGACCCACAGCCTGGGACCCGCGCTGGAGTTCTTTGGACCCGAGGCTCGCGTCCTCACGGTGAGCTGCGTCGGCTCGGGCGTCCATACCGACCCCAAGCACCCCCACGACGACACGTGCATCATGCTCTGCCAGCTCAACACCGGAGGGCTGATCAAGGTGCGCCTGGACATGATGAGCAGTCGCCCCCACGCCATGGCGTACTACGCGCTGCAGGGGACTACCGGCTCCTTCGAAGGCGAACGCGGATTCGGGGACCAGCCGAAGCTGTGGCTCGGCGGCCAGGAGACCGGCCCGCACACCGCGCGAGAATGGCGCTCCTTATGGGACTACGAGGAGCATCTGCCGGAGATGTGGCGCGACCCGTCTGAGGAAGCGCTGCGCGCCGGCCACGGCGGCGGCGATTACTTCATCGCTACCGATTTCGTCAACGCCATCCGATCCGGCAACGCACCGCCCATTGACGTCTACCGCGCTCTGGACTACACCGTGCCGGGCCTGATCTCCGAACAATCGATCGCCGCGGGCGGCGCGCCGCTGCCTGTGCCCGACTTCCGTCACCTCTCCGCGGACGTCGAGGCGCCGGTGGCCTCAGCTGCCTTGCGGTGACCATATGACCAGCCGGGGATCAGAGACAGGCACCTCAGAATCAGGGCACGCTCAGCAGCGGTCGCTGCCTGAATCCACCGCTTTGACAACCGAGCCTCCTCGCCTACGGCAGCTGCGGATGTGTCGTCCCACCCTGGACAGCCTTCCTGCCGTGGAGGTGCCGGAGGGCTACCGCCTGCGCACCTACACTCCGGGCGATGAGACTGCCTGGGCCGAGATCATGGGGGCGGAGGGCGGCATCGGCCGCGACTGGACGGTAGAGAAGGTTCGCGAGCGCCTGGTAGACCATCCTCAGTTCGAGCCCGCCGGGCTGTTCTTCGTCACTAGCGACGCCGAAGCGGGCCGGCCGGTCGCCTCAGCCTGCGCCTGGCACGACTCGCCCGAAGAGCGCGTCCTCGGCAACGTGCACATGGTCTGCGCGCTGCCCTCCCATCGGGGCCGTGGTCTGGGCCGCCTGGTGACGCTGGCGGTGCTCCACTACTTGCACGTCCGAGGCTTCCAGTCCGCCGATCTCTCGACCGACGACCCCCGCCTCGCGGCAATCAAGACCTATCTCGGTTTAGGTTTCGTCCCGGTCTACCTCACCGACCCAGAGCGCCAGGACGACCACGAGGCCCGCTGGAGCGCTATCTTCAGCACCCTACACTCACCGTTGACAGCCCGAAAGTCAAAGTGAGGTCAGCGCCGTGCTAGGGCGTGAGTGTAGACCGGATTCAGGTTGGCAGGCGTGCGCGTGGCCTTCCCCTGCTCGATGAGCGTGTCCACTAGCCCGCGGGCACGCTTGTGCGAATCGCCCTCCACGTGCGAGGCATGTGCCTCATCGCTGGCATACGCCTCATACAGGAAGATGCGGTTGGGGTCCGCCTGGTCCTGGTGCACGTCGAAGCGCACCAGCCCCGGTTCCGTTTCAGAGGCAACGCGGCCGTGCTCCCGGTACGCGTCGACGACCGACTGCGTGTGCTCAGGATCGATCTGCATGGTGATGATGAGGAAGCGCTCCATTGTGGGTCTCCTAGGTTCTCCAACCGCGCTCGAATGTAGGTGCCGCGGCTGAGGTGGGAGATAGTATCGACTCTAGGATCAGTCAACCGTAGCTACACTCCGGGAAGGAGGAACGCAGCATGGCCGTGGTGGGGTTGGAGATGAAGCGGCGGGCGCCGTTCGCCGCGGGCCACACCTTTGGTGACGCGGGCGCGTACGAGCGGATCGATGGCGTGCTGCGCTTGGCCGTTGACCCTCACCATGCGGCGAATGCCGGCGTCACCGACCTGGCATACGCGGAGCGCGGCGCGGACGGGCTGGTCCATTTCAGCGCCGACCTGTGCCTGCTGCAGCCCGTGGATGCGGTCCGCAGCGGCCGTCGCCTGCTGCTCGAAGTACCTAATCGCGGCCGTAAGGGCGCTCTTGGGCGGTTTAACCGGCCCGTGCCGCCCGGCGCGCCCAATGTGGTGGACGGCGGTATCGCTGTGGGCGATGGACTGCTGCTGCGGCTAGGCTGGACGCTGGCGTGGTGCGGCTGGCAGTGGGACGTAGTGCGCGCGGATGAGCCGTCGCCCGATGCTTCCGGCGCGCGGCCGGAGGGCGAAGGAGATGCGGACGGATCTGGCGGGCTGCTGGGGTTCGACGCGCCGCACGCGGTAGATCGGTCTGGCCGGCCCATCCACGGCGAGATGCTGACGCAGTTTCAACCGGACCAGCATCTGGCGCACACGCTGCTCGCCCACCGGATCCACAAGCCGTACCCCGTTGCAGACGTCCATGAAGTCGGCGCCACGCTGTGGGTGCGTGACCATCCGCAAGCGGCGCGCACGGAGGTCCCACGCAGCCGCTGGCGCTTCGCGCGCGACGTGGACGGCCGGCCTCAGGACGACCCGACGCACGTCTGGCTAGAGGGCGGCTTCGAGGCAGGACGCATTTACGAGCTGCGCTACACCACTTCCATCTGCCCCGTCGTTGGCGCAGGGCTGCTGGCGCTGCGCGACTGCGCCACCTTCCTGCGGCACGGCACCGCGACGGAGGGCAACCCAAGCGCGGCGCGGCTCGACCACACGCTGGGCTTCGGCGCGTCGCAGTGCGGACGGCTGCTGCGTGAGTACCTGTACGCCGCCATGAACGTGGACGAGACCGGACACCAAGCGTACGACGGGCTCCTGATCCACGTGGCAGGCGCGCGTCGCGGCGAGTTCAACCACCGCTACGCGCAGCCATCGGCTATCACCATTCCCAGCTTCGGCTACCAGCCGCCGATGGACTTCCCGGGACTCCTGCGACGGCAGCACGCAGCGGGCGGCGTGCCCAAGGTGGTCACCACCAACTCTTCAGCAGAGTATTGGAACCGCGAGGCATCCTTGCTCCATACCGACGAACAGGGCACGCATGACATATCGCTTTCCGACAGCGTGCGCGTGTACCACTTCGCGGGAACCAAGCACGGTGAGGGATCGGTGGCCCCGGCGGCGGGGCAGCCAGCGCCGCGGCCAGGGTCCGGCCAGCGGCCCAACGTGGTGAATTTCGCGCCGCTGCTGCGTGCGGCGCTCTTTCATCTGGGTGCCTGGGTCGCCGGCGGCGCCGAGCCGCCGCCGAGCTGCCACCCTCGGTTGGCGGACGGCACCGCCGCGCCCCCAGCGGAGGTGCTGGCGTACTATCGCCAGTTGCGCGACGTGCCGGTCCCGGAGCCCGACAAGCTCTACGTTCGGCGTCCGCTGGACATGGGGACGCTGGCGGCGCACGGCATCGGGCGCTATCCGGCCCAGGAAACCGGCAAGCCGTACCGCTGGTACGTTGCCGCGCTTGATGGCGACGGCAACGAGCTGGCAGGTATCCGCCTACCGGACGTGTCGGTCCCGGTCGGGACGCACACCGGCTGGTACGCGCGCCGCAACGGCACGGGCGGCGAGGGACAGAACACTGACATGGTGGGGTCGACCATTCCGTTCGCGCCTGACGAAGCAATGCGCCGCCGGTGCGACGACCCACGCCCGTCCATCGCCGAACGCTACCGCGACCGCGAGGACTACGCGGCGCGCGCTCGCGCCGCCGCGCAGCAGCTGGCGGCGGACGGCTACCTTCTAAAGGACGACATGGACCTGGTCGTCCGCAACGCACTTGACCGCTACGACTCGTTTGTGGGGTAGGCGAGCTGGGCCCCGTGGGAAAAGCATGGCTTCCCAGACCACCAGCGCCGACGTAGCCGCGACGGCGCGCGCACCTACCAATGCGCAGGCCGGTGCTACCCCCGCGGAGAAGCTGGGCACCTTCGCCGCGCTGCGCGTCCGGGACTTCCGGCTGCTGCTGGTGGGTACCACCCTCTCGAACGCGGCCCAGTGGATCCAGCAGGTGACGCTCGGCTGGCTCGTGTATGAGCTCACCGGATCGGGCACTGCACTGGGCACCATCAATCTGGTCCGTTCCACCGCCTCGCTCAGCCTCGCCCCCGTGGCCGGCGTGGCGATCGACCGCGTGGCGCGCAGGCGGCTGATGCTCGCTACCAGCGCGTGGCTCTTCGTCGCCAGCCTCACGCTCGGCCTGCTGCTGCTCTCCGGCCGCGCCGAGGTGTGGTTTCTCTTCGTGTTCGCCTTCCTGGGCGGCGCGGCGCAAGCGTTTGACCTGCCGCTGCGCCAGACCGCCGCCTTTGACCTCGTTCCGCGCGCGCTGGCGCCCAACGCCGTGGCGCTGATCCAGACCGGGTGGAGCCTGATGCGCTCCTTGGGGCCTGCGCTCGGCGGCTCGCTCATCCTGGCGTTCGGCCCCGGCGGCAACTTCTTGGTGCAGGCCGCCGCCTACGCGCTGATCGCCCTCACCGTGCTGCAGATCCGCTTTCCGGTGCGCGCGGCTAGTGGGCGGCCACGGGCCGGCGCCTTCAGCAATATCGGAGAAGGCATCCGGTATGTAGCGGGGCAGCGGATGACACGCACCTTTGTCATGATGGGCTGGGTGCTGCCGCTATTCATCATGGAGCTGGCAAGTGACACCGAGCGGGTGGGAACGCTGACCGGCTTGAT
>CADCTC010000318.1:0-10919 GCA_902805635.1 uncultured Chloroflexota bacterium | reverse complement strand
CCCACCTTCAGCGCGCTACCACCCATCTATGCCAAGGACGTCTTCAACGGTGGTCCGGACACGCTGGGATTCCTGATGTCCGCCGTCGGCCTCGGCGGTATTGCCGGTGGCGTGTTCACCGCATCGCTCGGCCACTTCGAGCGGCGCGGCGTCGTGCAGCTGGTCGCCCTGCTCGGCACGGCACTATCGCTGATTGCCTTCGCGCTCAGTCCCTCTCTCATTGTGGCGCTGCCTCTGCTGTCCGTGGCCGGCGCGTTCGAAATGGTCTACCTCACCACCAACCAGACGCTGCTGCAGCTCTCCATCCCAGACGAGATGCGCGGTCGTGTCACCAGCATCGTCAGCCTCAACGCCGCCATCTCGCCGCTTGGCGCATTCTTCGCAGGTGCGGGATCTGACCTGATCGGTCCGCGCGCCATCACCGTCGTCATGTCCACCTTCGCGGCCATCATCGCCATCGCCGTCTACCTCGGCTCCGCCACCGTGCGCGAATACCGCCTCAGCCACGCGATGGCGCGCTAGGGTATTAGTGAACTACACCCTCTCAGACTGGGGTAGTCTCTACGAGATACGTTCCCATGAACTCGCAGAAGCGTAGCGCCACCACGCGCCGGCAGACGCTAGTCGCCGCAGCGGCAGCGGCCAGGTTGGCGCTACCGGTATCCGTAGCGGTCGCGCAGGCGCCTGCGCCGTTCGGCGTGCTGGTCGTCACCGCCACTGCCGGCTTCCGCCACGACTCTATTCCGGCCGCGGTGGCCGCCATCCGGCGCATCGGCGAGCGCACCGGCGCGTTCTTCACCACCGTGCTGCCGGAGGTGGCCGACCTGGCGACGCTGGATGCCGGCCTGCTGGCGCAGCACCGTGTGGTGTGCTTCGCCAGCACCAGCGGCGAGCTGCCGCTGACGGGGGAGCAGCAGGCGGCCATCGTCGACTTCGTGCGCGCGGGCGGCGGTTTCGTGGGCACGCACAGCGCCGCGGACACCGGCTACACGTGGCCGGCCTATGGCGAGCTGGTCGGCGCCTACTTCTTGGAGCACCCTTGGACGCAGACCGTGCGCGTCCAAGTTGACGACGCGGCGCACCCGACCACGGCAGGGCTGCCGGCGTCGTTCGAGATCGAGGAGGAGATCTACGTCTTCCGCAGCGACCCGCGCCAGAGGCCCGACACGCGCGTCGTGTTGTCGCTCGACGCCTCGTCGGTGGGCGCAGTTGGCGCGGCGGGCACGTCCGGCGAGTTTCCCCTGTCGTGGTGCGCGCCGTTTGGCGCGGGTCGCAGCTTCTACACCGCGCTGGGACACTTCGACGCCGTATGGGAAGATCCTTGGTTCGGAGCCCATTTGGCCAACGGCATCGCCTGGGCCGCGGGCGCCTGATGTGATCTTGAACGTGATCAGGGTCCCGTGCCCGGCTACGACAGGTTCTCGATGGGCACCGGCTCGATCTTGTCCGCCGGAGCGAAGCCGAAGATGCGGCCGTAGAAGTACAGCTCCGCGTCCAGCGCCCGCTTGACGTTGGGGGCCTTGCGGAAGCCGTGGCTCTCTCCCTCGAACGGCACATAGGCTACGGGCACCCCCTTCTCGCGCAGCGCCGCCACCATGCGCTCGGCTTGGTTGGACGGCACCACCGGGTCGTCGAGGCCCTGGAAGAAGATGACCGGCCGTGACAGGCGCTCCGCGTGGTGGATCGGCGAGCGCTCCACGTACACGTCGCGCCGCTCCGGGTAGGGGCCGACCAGCCCGTCCAGGTAGCGCGCTTCGAACTTGTGCGTCTCCTTGACCAGTGCCTCCAAGTCACTCACCCCGTAGTGGCTGGCCCCCGCGCTGAAGACGTCGCGGAAGGTCAGAGCGCACAGCGTGGTGTAGCCGCCGGCGCTGCCACCCGAGATCGCCAGGCGCGCACCGTCCACCTCGCCCTGCTCCGCCAGGCAGCGCGCGCCATTGCAGCAGTCGTCCACGTCCACAATGCCCCACTGGCCATTGAGGCGCTGGCGGTATTCGCGCCCGTAGCCGGTGCTGCCGCCATAGTTCACGTCTAGCACGGCAATGCCGCGGCTGGTCCAGAACTGAATCGCGGCGTTGAGCGTGCTGGACGTAGCCGAGGTGGGGCCCCCGTGGATGTTGACCACTAGCGGGGGCAGCTCGCCGGCCGGCGCGGTGTAGTCTTTGTTTCGCGGCGCATAGTAAAAGGCGTGGGCCGTGCGGCCGTCGGTGGTGGGGAACTCGACAGTCCGCGGCACTGAGACGTAGCCCTCGTCCAGCGCCAGGTCGCTGGAACGCCGCAGCACGCGATGCTCCCCACTTGCAAGGTCCACCTCAATGACTGACGAAACGTGCGTGGGCGATGCGCATATCAAGTAGGCCGTGCCCTGTTTCGCCTGGATGGTCTGGGCGCGGGTCAGGGAAGTGAACGCCGTGTCGCGCTCGTCCAGGCGCCCGGTGGCCAGATCCAGCGTCGCGAAGTGCACGTCGCCCTTGCTGGCGTAGCGGCACACCAGACGTGACGCCGACTCGAACGCGTAGGTGGACAGCCCAAAGACCCACGGCGGCGTGCCAAACTCCGCCTCCAGCTGCATGAGCGGCTCTACCGCATCCCCCTGCCACCGGTAGAGGTTGCCCCACCCGGTGCGGTCCGAGACGAAGTAGAGCGCGGGCCGGCCGCCAGCGCTCGTGCCGCCATCGGCGGACGGCGCCCACTCGGGCTGGAAGATCGACTCGCTCGTGCCACCGGCCACACGCAGCGCCTCGCCTAGCGAACTATCGTCGCGGAGGTCCGCCACCCACAGCTCCGTGCCGTCCCATGGCATGTTGGGGTGGTTCCACGTCAGCCACGCCAGGCGCGAGCCGTCTGGGCTAACGCGCGGCGAGGCGAAGAAGTCGTTGCCCGACACCAGCACGACTGGTCTGGCAGAACTGGACGATCCAGCGCCATCGAGGGGAATGGCGACGATGGTGTTGGCCGGCTCATGGCCGGAGGCGGTGTGGTCCTCCTGCACACACACCAGGCGCCGGCGACGGCGGTCCACCACCAGGTCGGCGTAACGCAGAGCGCCCCCAGCGGTCTCCGGCGTGAGCGGCTGCGGCGCCTCCCCGGGCGCCTGGCGGTAGAGCCGCTGATCGGCAAAGTTGGCAAAGTAGACGGTCCCGCTATCGACGGTGTACGCGCCGCCGCCGTACTCATGGACCCGCGTGCGCACGTTGTACGGCGCGGGTGTCACGTCCGTGATGGCGCCATCCGCGCTGCGCCGCACCACCACGCCGCGACCGCCCTCGCTGGGCCGCTGCTCCAGCCAGCAGAGGTCATCACCGTCCAGCACCACCTGCCCCAGCGTGACCGTGGCGGCGACGATGGCGTCTGACGTGATCGGCGACTTCCAGGAGCCGTAGGGAGCGACAGGCATGGTGTGAGGACGATACCGGACGCACGTCGCGAGCATCGTATTCGATGCGCAACAATGCTGCCGGAGGGCGAGCAACGCTATGCCGTACAAGCCACCCGACGGTGATCACCAGGTATGCCGGCGCACCGCTACGAGTCCGGATCCTCCACCGTCACGTGCGGTGAGCTGGCGTACCCACCCATAGCGTCGGTGGCGGTGAGGAAACACGCCGTCCAATCGGCCGGCAGGTCTGCAGTAAGCGATGTCTCGTCCGCGTTAGCCGGGCCGTGCTGCCAGGAGCGGTCCTGCCAGGGACCACTGTCGCGAGTGTAGGCAAGCTGGGTAGACACAAGAGGGCGCGCGGCGCTGAAGGCGCAGCGGACGTGGCGGCCGCCGGCGAAGATGTGGGGCGCCTCCAGTCGCGGCAGGGCGGGCGCGCCGCGGAAACGAGAGTCGGCGAAGCGGGCGATCTCGGGTGGGGACCAGCCGTCCGGGTGGCTGTGCTCCAGGCCAATGCGGACGGCAAGCTGCAGCTGGGAGCGCACCAGGCGGTAGGACTTGCGGTAGACGTCAAGTCGGTAGTGAACGTCTACGGGACGGCTGACGAAGAGCACCGGCATGCCTGCCGCCCCGACGTAGCGCGACGGGTCGCAGTGCGCGTGCCAGGCGGCGCGGCCGGCGGTGCCCAGCGCGTCGAAGCTGCCCCGCTCGATCCAGACGCTGTTCTCCTGCAGGAAGCCGCTGCCATATACGGGAACAGCGCAGCCGAAGCGCGCGTCCAGCGCCGCCACCATGCAGGTGAGATAGCCGCCCCAACTGATGCCCGTCAGCCCGATGCGCTGCGGGTCGACGCCGGGCAGCGAACGCAGCAGCGAATGCGCGCGAATGACGGCGGCGACGCTGTGGTAGACCCAGTGATCGCGCCAGGCTTCGGTGGGATCGGCGAACTTGGCTTCCTCAGACTGGGGTGGACCACCATCGGGGAGCGGCTGCCTACCGGCCCCGCAGCCGCCCAGGTCCATGGCGATGGCCGCGTAGCCGCGCGCGTTCCAGATGGCCACCCACTCGCGGAAGGCGGTGCCGCCCCCACCATGCACCAGCACCATGCCGGGCAGCGCATCTTCGTGCGGCGCGGCGGGGACCGGCCGCTTCGGCACGCCAAGGTAGGCGAACACGCGCGACGGCTGGCCGCGGTACGGCTCTCCTTCATAAATGATGGGCTGGACGCCAACCTCCGCGGCGCCTGCGGGCTCGTGTGCCGGCGGGCGGCTCAGGCGGTCCAGGTCCCAAAGGGAGCGCACGTCTACGTCGGATGCCGCCATGGGCGGCTGTGGTAGCACACCGCCGGACGACGTTGCGCGTGTCCGAGACCGACAGCGATCATTCACCTATGACACCAGGCAATGCCGTGCCCCGCCGGCGATGGGGCAAGAGCGAGCTGTCCATCCCGGTGATCCCCTTCGGGACGCAAGGCTTCGGGAACAACTTCGGACCGGTGGCGGACCAGGAGGCGGTCGGGCTGATCCACCACGCGATCGAGCTGGGCGTGAACCACTTCGACTGCGCGCGCTGTTACGGCGACTCGCTGGGCAAGCTGGCGCTGGGGCTGCGCGACGTGCCACGCGAGCGGGTGATCGTCTCCGGACGGCTGTGCCTGCACCAGCACCGCAACGGCCTGCAGCAGCCGCTCGCGCCCACCGCGGACGACGCGCGGCGCGACGTGGAGGCGCAGCTCGAGCTGCTAGGCATCGACTACTTCGACGCCTTCCTGATCCATGACCCGGCGGACATGGGCCCGGTGCTTGGCCCCAATGGGTCGTTGGAGGGGCTGCTCAAGCTGAAGGACGAGGGCGTGGTGCGCAACGTGGGGTTCGGCATGCGGCCGTTCGAGGCGCACCGGCAGGCGCTGGCGACCGAAGCGGTGGACGTGATGCTCACCTTCGACCACTTCAACCTGCTGCGTTCCGAGGCGGCGGAGCCGGGCGGCATCATCGAGGAGGCAGCGCGGCAGGATGTCGGCGTGCTCAACGGCTTCTCCATCATGCGCGGCATCCTCACCGGCGCGGACGTGGACCAGGCCGCCGCCAAGGGGCGCTTCCGCAACGAGGCCGACATAGCGCGGGCCAAGCAGATGCGCCAGTGGGCGCTGGACCGCGGGGTGAGCCTGCTGGCCGTGGCGCTGCAGTACTGCGTGCGCGACGAGCGCGTGCAGGGCAACCCGCTGGGCAACCAGAACGTGCAGGACCTCGAACAGAACGTGGCCGCCGTGTCCACACCGCTGCCGGCTGGCGTGCTGGACGACTTCGTGGCGGCCGGGCTATGAGCGCTTCAGGCGTGACCGGCGGAAGCGGTGAGGCAGCCAGCGCGGCGCGAGCGGGCGCTGCGCCGCGCGCGCTGCTGCTGATGGGGCAGGCGCCGGAGCAGGAGAAGCAGTTCCACAACCAGCCGGAGCACTGGGGTCTGCTGGCGGGACACCTGCGCGCCGCGGACCTGTCGACGCGGCACATGACCGACGACCTGTCGGTGCTCAACCCCACTAACCTCGCCAGCTTCGACGTGGTGCTCAACTTCTCCACCGGCCTGACGGCGACGGCGGAGCAGGTGGACGCCCTGCTGGCGGCGGTGGAGGGCGGCGTGGGCTACGTCGGGCTGCACGCTGCCACGACGACGTTCGTCGAGCACACGCCCTACCTGGCCATGGTGGGCGCGCGCTTCTCCCGCCACGACCCGATCAAGCGCTTTGCCGTGCGCTTCACCGACCGCGACCACCCCATCACGCAGGGGCTAGAAGACTACGAGCACGAAGACGAGCTGTATGAGCTGACCGGAGACTTCGTGGACCGCAAGAACGTGCTGCCCCTGAGCGGCGTGCGCGTGCTGGCCGAAGCCGAAGGCCACCCGATGGTGTACGTCAAGCAGCACGGCGCCGGCCGCGTCGCCTACCTGGCTTCCGGGCACGACGCGCGCTCGCTGGGGCAGCCCACTTACCGCACCCTCTTCACCCGCGCCGTGGCATGGGCTGCGCGGCGCCGGCCATAGCCGCAGACACAGGCATTATTCTTCTGGGGGAGGATTACCAATGGAACGGAAGCACACTGCACTGACAGGACTCACGCGGCGGCGGGTGCTGGGCGGCACGGCTGCGGCGTTCGGGGCCACCGCGCTCGGCGCGTGCGGCGCCGGTGGCGGGCAGCCAGCGGCGGGCAGCGACGCGAGCAAGACCAAGCAGCCGGTGACGCTGCAGTGGCAGTCCAGCACGGCGTCGGGCGACCAGACCCGCCAGAAGAACTGGGACCTGCTGCTCGACCGTTTCCAGGAGCGCAACCCGCACATCACGGTGCAGCGCGCGTACCTCGCCGCGGGCGAGCACTACGACAAGGTGGTGGTCGGCCTGGCGGGCGGGAGCATGCCGGACCTGTTCAATAGCATCAGCACGCGCGTGCCCAGCTGGGGCGCCAAGGGGGTGTCGCTGCGCCTGGACGACATCGTCAAGCGCAGCAAGTTCGACGTCTCGGACTTCTCCAAGCCGTCCATCGAGGCCAGCTCCTACAAGGATCGGCTGATCTTCCTGCCGCAGCAGGACAGCTTCTACATCCTGCTTTACAACAAGGACATGTTCGACCGCGCGGGCGTGGCCTACCCCGGCACGACGCTCAAGTGGGACGACATCCCCGTCATCGCCAAGAAGATGACCCGCGACACCAACAACGACGGCAAGCTGGACGAGTGGGGCTACTACGCTCCCAGCGCCGACAAGCAGTGGATCACCGCGCTGTGGATCAACGGCGCGCACTACATGGACGAGAAGGCCACCCGCAGCCTCATCGACCGGCCGGAGGCGACGGCGGCGGTGCAGAGCTACGTGGACCTGTGGGCGCGCCACCAGGTGGCGCCGGCGCCGACCGACATGACGCAGAGCGCCAACGCGGCGTGGGTCACCGGCAAGCTGGGCATGTACATGCAGCTCAACTCGTACTTCGGCCAGTTCCGCGAGCAGGCGCAGTTCAAGTGGGACGTGGCGCTGCTGCCGGAGGGCAAGGGCGGCCGCGGCACGCCGCGCGAGATATCGCCATTCGGCATCGGGTCCATCACCAAGCACCCCGACGCCGCCTGGCAGGTGCTGGACCACATGACCAGCCTGGAGACCCAGAAGCACTACAGCACCGCCATGGGCCAGTGGCCCACCCGTAAGGCGGCGCAGGACGACTACATCAAGACCTATCCCAAGGACCAGCCGCCCGCGGGGGTGAGCGCGGTGCTGGAGATGGACCGCAAGAACTACGCGCGCTTCTGGCCGGTCGCCGCCACCTGGATCGAGATCGGCGCCGAGTGGAACAGCGCGATGGCGCCGGTCTACAAGGGCGAGTCCACTGTCGCCCAGGCGCACCAGCAGCTCAAGCCCAAGTTTGACAACCTGCTCGCAGAGCACCAGCGCATCGTGGGGTAAGGAGAGACCTCACCCCCGACCCCTCTCCCACAGGAGAGGGGAGGTTCTGGCTCCAGCGGCTCGGCCAATATCAGGAGTTGCTGGAGCCTGGCCGCGTTCCGTCCTGTGGCACCATCACGGCCATGACACAGGACGGAACGCGGAACAGGCCGGCAGACCACGCCGGCGAGCTGGGAGAGGCGGAGCGGGCCGAGCTGGAGCAGATCTCCGTGGTGGCGCACGGGCCGGAGGCGAGCGCGGCGCAGCGCGCGGCGGTGGCGGGATGGGACCAGCTGCGGGCCAGCGAGTACGCGCCGCGACCAACCTTCCGCGTGCCGGCGAACCCGATCAGCCGGGCGAAGTTCCCGGTGATCGACGTGCACAAGCACCTGGGCTACTCGCTGCGGCGCGGCTGGCCGGGTGAGGTGGCGGAGTTGGTGGAGGGAATGGACCGGTTGAACATCCAGGCGGTCGTGAACCTGGACGGCCTGAGTGGCGTCCACCTGCGCCGCGTGCTGGATCGCTACGCCGGGCACGCCGACCGGTTCCTCACGTTCGCGGGGCCGTCGTGGCATCGCGGGGCGGAGCCGGACTTCGGCGAGCGCGAGGCGCGCGCACTGGAAGAGGCGGTGCGCGCCGGGGCACGCGGCTACAAGCTGTTCAAGGCGCTGGGGCTATGGCTGCGTGACCCGGCCGGCGAGCTCTACATGCCTGACGACCCGCGTTTGGACCCGATCTGGCAGACGGCGGGCGAGCTGGGGGTGCCGGTGCTGATCCACGTCGCCGACCCGGAGGCGTTCTTCCGCCCGGCGGACCGGCACAACGACCGCCTGCCGGGGTTGGGGCGCCGGCCGGAGTGGTATTTCGGGACGGATGAGTTCCCCGCGTTCGAGGACCTGATGCAGCGCCAGGTGGCGCTGTTCAAGCGGCACCCGCGCACCACCTTCTTCGGGGCGCACGTGCTGAACAAGCCCGACGACCTGGCGTGGGTGGGGCAGGTGGTGGAGCAGTGCCCGAACGTGTACCCGGAGATCGCGGCGCGCATCAACGACCTGGGGCGCCAGCCGCGCACGGCGCGCGCGTTCTTCCAGAAGTACCAGGACCGGGTGCTGTTCGGGACCGACGGCAGCGACCTGCGCCTGCACCCGACCTACTTCCGCGTGCTGGAGACAGAGGATGACCTGATCCTGCCGGAGCACGGCACGCTCCCGGCAGGCACGCACCCCCTGTACGGGCTGGGCCTGCCCGATGGCGTGCTGCGGAAGGTGTATGGCGAAAACGCAGCGCGGCTGCTACGGGTAGGCTGACCAAGCCACTCCGCCAAAGATTGGGCTCCTGCGCCATTGGACAAGCGGAAGGTGCGGCAGTATCCTGCTGGCGGAGGTTCCAAGTGGAACAGATGGGACGAAGCGTGATGGACGACAGGCAGACTCGGCGGCGGATCGTCGCGGGCTCAGGCGCGCTCGGTGGCGCGGCAATGCTGGCGGCATGCGGCCAGGCGGGTGGCGCGGCGACGGGCGGGCAGGTAGGTACCGGCGGGGCGAAGGGGACGGCGCTGTTCTGGCAGTGGGGCGCCGGCTACGTGGACGGGTTCCAGTCGCTGGTGAATGAGTTCAACGAGAAGAAGAACGGCGTCACCATTGCGTTTGACCCCGGCGTGGTGAGCGCCGGCAGCACCAACTACTGGGACAAGCTGACGGCGGCGATGGCGGGCAGCGTAGGCCCCGACGTGTTCCTGATGAACACCAACGCCCGCACGTGGGCGACCCAGGGTCAGATGCGCCCGCTGGACGACCTGATCAAGAAAGACAAGGCCAGCCAGGACCAGAACGGCTCGACGCTCAAGGCCTTCAAGGACTGGTACGACATGGGCGGCAAGCAGATGGGGTGGGCGTGGGACTACTCCACCATCATCACGCTGGTTAACGTGGGGCACCTGAAGGAAGCCGGGCTGAAGCCGCCGGCCGAGCTGGGCGACAAGTGGGACTGGGCCACCTACCGTGAGTATGCGCAGAAGATGAACAAGCCGGGTACGCGCTTCGGCGGCTTTGCCGACGCCGCCTACGAGACGGGCTGGCTTAACTTCGTGCGCGCGAACGGCGGCGACTTCTTCAGCGACGACCGCAAGCGCTGCACGCTGGGTGATCCCAAGTGCATCGAGGCGGTGGAATACCTGTCCAACCTGGTGCTGAAGGACCGCTTCGCGCCGACGCGCCAGGAGATCACGGCCAAAGTGGCAAAGGTGGACATGTTCGTCAACGGCGACGCGTCGATGACGACCAATGGCGACTGGAACATGACCGACGTGACCAAGAGGGCGCCGGCCAACCTGGAGTGGGACGTAGCGCCCATCCCGTTCAAGGCGGGCAAAACCGGCAACTCCGCCAACCTGCGCGGGCTGGTGATCAACTCGGCCAGCAAGAACATCGAGCAGGCGTTCGAGTGGATGAAGTTCTGCCTGACCAAGCCGGTGCAGGACCGCATCCCCAAGCTGTTCGGTGAAGTGCCGGCGCGGCTGGACTCGGCCAACGATATCTACGCCAGCAGCGAGAAAGCTGGGCCCCCCAAGGGACGCGCGAGCCTGAAGCCGGCCATCCTGGCGACCAAGGCGCTTCCCGCGCTAGACAAGGTCCCGCCGGCAGACTTCCACAACATATCTACCCCGATCATCAATGACATCTGGGACGGCAAAGTATCGGTCAGGGACGGGATGACCAGGGCGCAGACCGAGATCAATGCCCTGATCCAGCAGCGCGGGACGTAGCCCGCGCTGCTGCGCCGCTCACCGAATCACGAGCAAGTCGAGAAGGTCCAGCCGCGGCAGGTGGACCTTCTCGCCACCGTCTACCTGCTCGATGGGCAGATCTTTACCAAGCGCGGCAGAGCGGACCGAGGTGGCGCTGCGGCCGAGCCGGACGGTGAGCGTGTGGTCGAAGAAGGGCTGCGCCGGGTGGAACGAGCGGTCCTGGTGCCCGGATGAGTTGACCAGGTGGACCAGGGTGGCGCCGCTGGAGGGTTGGGTGTGGACGGTGACTTCCACTTGCGGCGGCAGGTCGGTCTCGACCTGCGCCTTCGCCGGGCCGCCGAGGACGGTGCGCACGGCGTGCCCGAGCAGGG
>CADCTC010000317.1 GCA_902805635.1 uncultured Chloroflexota bacterium | reverse complement strand
GTTTCCGGCGATTTGAACGGCTGCAGCACCCGCTCCCGCTTGCGCACCGGGCGGTGGGAGTTCTCGGCCCGGTTGTTGAGCCCCTTGTGGCGCCGGTGCTCCACGCCGGGCAGCACCCGCCGCAGCGCGGGCGGGTAGCTGGCGAGCGTGTCGGTGACGACCACCCGCGGCGCCCGCTCCTCTCCATCGAGCACCCGCCGCAGGAACCGTTCGGCCGCGTGCTGGTTGCGGCGGTCCTGGACCAGGATGTCGAGTACGAGCCCGTCCTGGTCCACGGCGCGCCACAGCCAGTGCTTCTTGCCCTTGATCTTCAGCTGCACCTCGTCCAGGTGCCACTTGCCCGCCGCCCGGCGCCGGCGGCGACGCAGCCTCGCCGCCACGACGGGTCCGAACGTGCGGCACCACAGCCGGATGGCCTCATAGCTCACCCGGACGCCGCGCTCGGCTAGCAGGTCCTCGATGTCGCGGTGGCTCAGGTGGAATCGGTAGTACAGCCACACCGCATAGCTGATGATCTCGGCGGGAAACCGGTAGCCCCAGTACAGCGGGTCACGGGCGGGTGCAGCAGGCACCGACTGATCGTACGCGATGGTGGCCGCTCAACTTGTGAATGCCGGTGCGCGTGCAGGACCGCTGGAGAGAGATTGGGCGGCCTGCTGCGCTCGCTGAGGCTGGACCTGCGCACGCACTACCGCGGCGGCACTCCCAGGAGCGGACGGTGCCGCCCAACGGGGAGTCTGCCGCCATGGCGCCCCTCGCGCTCCAGTCCAGGAGATCGAGAGTCGCAACGGCACGCTCCCACTGCGCGTGCGCTGGTACCTCTGGACGCGGCGCAGCGCCCAATTGCGTGCGTGACCTCCGTTCGCTGTGTGCCTGGCGTCAATTGGGCGGGAGGACGAGACCAAGGGCGCGGGCGAGCGGTCGTCGGGCGAGCGGGCCGCTCCCATCCGCGGCAGGGGAGGCGGCGCCGACGGCGCGCACGACTCGATTCCGGTCGGCGAGGCTGAGGTCAGCGACTGTTCCGACGAAGGCAGCGAGGAACGCGACATCTAGCCCACTGCACCTGAGGTGCGTCAGTAGGCGCTGCCGGGCGATCGTGCTTGAATCGTCATCGTCATCGTGGTGCATGGGTATAGCTTGGCTGCGCCCGGTCAAACCACCGGAAACGGACAGTCAGTTGTTGATGCAAGCGTGCCGCGGCGTCACGCCCTCGTGCTCCAGGATGGTGGCCACTTCCCTGCGGATGCAGTCGCCGTCGTCCACGACCAGGACCTGCCCACTGACGTCTGCGCTCAACGTCCACCTGTGACGGGTTTCCAGCAGGGTGCGCGCGCAGGTCGCAGCAGCCTCGTGTGCCGGCGCGATCGACCGGGTGGTCTGCTCCACGAGGACGGGCGAGTCACGACGTGGGCGCCTGGGGTTCCGGCCCCCACAGCACGATGCCGTCCAGGTTGTGGGGCAGTGCTACCCGGCTCGCCTCACCTTACAGAGAGACCAGTTGATGACGGGGTGCGGGCGGTGCCGATCGCCATCGCCGGCACCTCTGGTCTGCTCCGCAACCATCAATCTGCAAGAATGCTCGGCATGACCACCGAAGCAGCCACAGCACGCGCCACCATCATCCGATTTAAGGGATGGCAGCAGCCAGCTGCTTCGCCACAAGAGACGAGTGGCGGCCCACCTTCGGGGACTGAGGGGCACGGTCTGGTGAACTACCGCATCGGTTCACAGAACCTCAACAGTGGGCTCCTCCGCTTTGCCCCTGGTGCGAAGGTGCAACTGCACTTCCACAACGTCGAGGAGCAGGTGACCGTCGTTGAGGGCGAAGCCGTCGCGATAGTGGACGGCGAGCGGCATGTACTCCACCCCTTTGACACGACCTACGTGCCGGCGGGGGTGCCGCACCACTTCATGAACGAGAGCAACGCGCCGATGGCGATCCACTGCACGTACGGGGGTACATATATAGAGCAGACATTCCCCGAAACGGGAGAGGTGCGCCGCCACGGCAAGCTCCCAGAGGGACCAGCCTAGGAGCACGCGAAGCAAGCGCGAGAGCTAGGCGGGCGGCCCACTCTGCTCACTTCGCGGTGCCGGTTGGCAACTCAGGCGCCCCGCTGTTCAGCCCCCGCGCCCCAAGCGTGTAGTTCACCAGCCCGTGCGTCCGGATGCGCGTGTCATCCCGGCTCTCCCGCCACTCCGTGAACTGCACCACCTTCGGCTCGCCACCCCTTGGCTCCTCCATTGCCGTCAGCCAGTCGAGCCCGAACCGCGCGCACGCCACGTAGGCGTTCCCGCCCCGCCCCCGCAGCGCGCCGCCCTCATAGAGGAGGTAGATCGTCCCGTCCGGCCCCTCCGCCAGGTCCGAGTACCCCGCCACGCCCGGCTCCACTACCCGCTGCGTCGCCCATGTCTTCCCGCCGTCCCGGCTCAGCTTCACCGCCAGGTTCTCCCGCCAGCGGAAGCGGATCGACTCGCGCACGTAGCTGGTCCGGTGCCGGCTGTCCGGGTTGCTGAACAGCAACAAGTCATCTTGTCCGTCCTGGTGCCGTAGGTTGAGCAGGCTCCCAAAACACACCGGCTCGAACAGCGCGCCGTCGAACACCGGCTCGCTCCACCCAGTCGCGCCGTCCGCGCTGGTCGTCACCAACCGGCGGTGCTCACTGCTCTCGCTGCGGATGTTCAGCATCACCCGACCGTCCGCCAGCTGCGCCGCTGTGTGCTCGCTGGGGTGCACGATCCGCTCCGACGTATCCGCCACGATCTCCCCGCGCTGCCACGTGCGTCCGCTATCGTCGCTGTACACCGTCGCCACGCAGGACGGCCGGTGGTCCCCACCCGGGATGCTCTTGTCCGGCTTGCACAGCCACACCGGCACCACCAGCCGCCCCGTGTCCGGCCCGTGGCGCAGCTCCAGCCCGTGCCCCGGTCCCGGCGCCACCACCTTCCAGTCGTACTCCGGGCGGAACGCCTCGAACGCCCCCGTGATCTCCGCCGGCGCTTCCCACGTGCGCCCCTCGTCGGTGCTGCGCGTGTAGTACACCCGCGCGTAGTGCTCCTGGTAGAGGAAGTGCACCGTCCCGTCCGCCGCCGCGATGGGAACCGGGTTGTCCACCACCTGCTCGTCGTGCGTCGCGATCACGGTCGCCGGCGACCACGTCTCACCGCCGTCCTCGCTGCGCCGCAGCACGATGTCGTTGCGGTCCCAGTCCCCACCCCGTCCCCGCCGCGCCGAGCAGAACGCCAGCGCCGTCCCCTGCTCCGTCACCGCAATGGCCGGGATGCGGTACGTGGTGTATCCCGCCTCCCCCGCCTGGAACAACGTCGTCTTCGTCAGATTCACGGCGCAAGCGTACCTGTCACCACCCCCGTCACCACCCGTGACCCCGCCGGCGCACCCGCCAGCTCGCACCGCTACACTCCCGCTTGGCGCAAGGAGGGACCCAAGAGACATGGCAGATACCGGCAGCCGCCCCAACGTCCTCGTCATCATGAGCGACGAGCACGCCCCGCAGTTCAGCGGCTTCGGCGGCCACCCCCTGGTCAAGACGCCCAACCTCGATCGCCTGGCGGCGGGCGGCGTGCTCTTCCAGAACACCTACTGCAACTCCCCGCTGTGCGTGCCCAGCCGCATGTCTTTCATGACCGGCCGCTACGTCCACCACAACCCCGGCGGCTGGGACAACTCCTCCGCCCTCTCCTCCAACGCCATCACCTGGGCGCACCGCCTGCGGACCGCCGGCTACGACGCCGTGCTCGCCGGCAAGCAGCACTTCATCGGGCCCAACCAGCTGCACGGCTTCCGCGCCCAGCTCGCCCGCGACCTGCACGCCGAGCACCACCACCCCACCTTCGACTGGGCCGACGGCACCCGCGTCGCCCCGCAGCCCTGGCCCGGCCTCGCCCAGGCCGGCCCCGGCACCACCACCGAGATCGAGGTAGACGACCAGGCCGAAGCCGCCGCCCTCGCCTACATCACGGACCCCGCGCGCAAGCAGCAGCCCTGGGCGCTCAACGTCTCGTTCATCGCCCCCCACTTCCCATTAGTAGTGCCCCAGCAGTACTGGGACCAGTACCCCCTGGACCAGATCGACCTGCCAGTCATCCCACCCGGCCACCTCGATTCCCAGCACCCGGTCTACAAGCGCATGCGCGCCATGTTCGGCATGGTGGAGTTCCCGGACGAGCTCACCCGCCGCGGCCGCGCCGGTTACTACGGCCTCATCACCTATCTCGACGACAAGGTCGGCCGCCTCCTCGACGCCTTGGAACAGACCGGCCAGCTCCAGAACACCCTCATCGTGTACACCGCCGACCACGGCGAGATGGCCGGCGAGCACGGCATGTGGCGCAAGTCCAACTTCTACGAGCACTCCGCGCGCGTGCCCGGCATCATCTCCTGGCCCGGCCACCTGGAAGAAGGCAAGCACGTCAAGCAAGCTATTTCCAACGTGGACATCATC
>CADCTC010000316.1 GCA_902805635.1 uncultured Chloroflexota bacterium | reverse complement strand
AAATCATGATGCCCTACCTGGACGGGTTGGACCAGATCAAGCTGCTGTCGCTGGACGACGAGCTGAAGGACATCCCTATCATCGTGATCACCGCCAAGGCGCGCGCCCTGGACGGTATAGACGACCTGCGCGCGCTGCGCATCGTGGACTATCTCTACAAGCCGTTCGAGATATCCGACCTGTTGGACAAGATCAAGAAGGCGATTGACGAGCGCGCGCCGAAGTAGCCGTCCTTGAGTTGTCCCTGAGCCATGCAGGCGGGCGTGGTAGACTCTTAACGACCTCGCGAGAGCGTGGCTGTGCGCCCGTAGCTCAGGGGATAGAGCGCTTGCCTCCGGAGCAAGAGGCCGCAGGTTCAATTCCTGCCGGGCGTACCCAGGTGGTGCGAGAGTGGCCAGTCACGAGACTGGCCACTCTGCTTTTCCGTCTCATCACTCTTCCACACCCGGCTTGCTGTCCGGCGAACGGCATAATCGCAGACCATGCCTGGACTAGAAGATGAGTTGGGAGACATCGTGCGCAAGGCGCGCGCGGGGCGGGGGATCGAGGTGGCGGACCTGGTGCAGCGCGCCGGGCTGACTGAGCGCGAGCTGAAGGCGCTGGAGGTGTACACCTTCCGCCCCAACGAGGCACAGACGCGTGCGCTTGCGCAGGCGCTGGGGCTGCGCGCGGAGCAACTGTGGGAGATTGCGCAGGAGAGCTGGTCCGCGCCAGACGTGCCGTGGGGAGTGGGCGACGATTTCACGATCGACTGCCTGACCAACGACTACCCCGAGCACTGTTATGTCGTCACCGCTCGCGCATCGGGCGACTGCCTGATCGTCGATCCTGGCGACGAGCCGGAACGCATCATCGCTACCGCAACGCAGCCGGGCCGGCGACCGGCAGCCATCCTGATTACCCACCGCCACCAAGACCATACCGGCGCGGTCGTTCCAGTGCAGCGCGCCACCAACACGCCGGTATTCGTCCACCAGGACGACGAAGAAGGTGTCACCGGGGTGCCCGGTGACGCGGTGCGCACTTTCGGCGGAGATGGCGAGATAAACGCTGGTGGCGTGCGCCTGGGCACGCTGCACACGCCGGGCCATACCCCCGGGAGTGCCACATTCGTGCTGCGCAGCGGCGGTGCCACCGCCGCCTTCTGTGGTGACACGCTCTTCGCCGGCTCGGCGGGGAACGCACGCTTCGGCTACGACGTGCTGCTCTCGGCGCTGCGCGACAAGCTCTCAACGCTGCCGCCCACCACGGCGCTGTATCCCGGACACGGACCGGCGACGACGGTGGCGAACGAGCTAGAGCGGAATCCCTTCCTGTAGGGCTGCGACCTGCTGTTCAGGAGGCCGCTAACGGCGACGCAGCGCGGGGGCTTGTCCCCGCCTCATCGTTGGGGCGGGGACAAGCCCCCGCGCTACGAATTGCCGGCGGCAGGCTACTTGTGCGTCATGACGTACACGCCGTCCCACGCCATCCCTGGGGGCGCCGTCACCATCTCCATACACCGCTCCACGAATGCCAGCGACGGACCGTCGTCAGCATTGAAGCGCAACACTTGCTCAAAGGCCATTCGCGCCTCCTCGAACCGCTGCGCCTTGTAGTGCTCGATGGCGATCTCCCATGCCTCCAGGAAGCCAGCCGGTGGCTGCGCCGTCGGGTCGTCCTTCGGCGCAATCAACTCGTAGATGCCGGTTGGCTCCTTCTTGCCCTTGACCGCGATCAAGTCGAGGAACCGGCAGACCATCACGTCCTTGACTTGGGCGTAGGTGCCATCGCTGATGAGGATGTTGGTGCCGTATTCCTTGTTCACGCCCTCGAGGCGCGAGCCGAGATTCACGGCGTCGCCCATGACAGTGTAGTCGAAGCGCATCTTGGAGCCGACGTTGCCTGCGGTCATGGGGCCGGTGTTCACACCGACGCCGATGTTGAGCGGCGGCAGGCCGCGCTCTGACCAAGCGGGCTGAAGCTCGCGCAGGCGTCGCATCATGTGGAAAGCGGTGCGACAAGCTTGCTCGGCGTGGTTGGGCTGCTCCGTTGGTGCGCCCCAGATCGCCATGATGGCGTCGCCCATGTACTTGTCAAGCACGCCCTGGTGGTCGAAGACCAGGCTGGTCATCTCGGTCAGGTACTCGTTGAGGAACGCGACCAGCGACTGCGGGTCCATCTTTTCCGACACCGACGTGAAGCCTCGGATGTCAGAGAACAGCACGCTCATCTCGCGCTTCTCGCCGCCCAGCTTGAGGCCCTCCGGGTCTTTCAGCACCTCTGTCATGACCGCGGGCGAGAGGTACTTGCCCATGACGCCCTTGGTGGCGCGCTGCTCGGCCTGCTCGAAGACGATGCGGTAGAGCATGATGACGATGAAGTTGACTAGCAACCCCGCGGCGGGATAGATGCCGTTCAGCAGCGTGAAGTTGGTGGCACTATCCTGGGAGCCGTTGGCCAGGAACGCCCACACAACCATGAAGGCCACGTACGCGAGGAAGAGCGCCAGCGTTGCGCCGGCGGCGAGGAAGGGCTGAAAGCGCGCCAGGATGAGGCCGGGGATGATGGTGACGAGCAGGATCAGCGCGATGGTGGTCAGCGGCCCCTGTTCCACCAGGTACGACGCCCGCAGGATCATCTCGGCCGCCTGCGCGTGGACCTCAACTCCGCTCATCTTGACGCCTGCGATCGATGTCGGCGCGTACCAGTCGTCGGCGAAGCCGATAGCGGTCAGGCCGACGAAGATCAGCTTGTCCTTGACCAGGTTCTTGTCGAACGTGTTATTGAATACGTCTGTATACGAAACCACGGGTATTGGGCCGTCCTTGAGCTGATCGGGAAGGTGAGACGGCATGCCCTGGTAGTTGATAATGGCGCGGTAGTTCGCGTCCACCGGAACTGGACGACCTGCGGAGAGAATGGTCCCAGGAGCTAGGTTCTCAACCGCTTTGGGACGGCGCAGGTACGATGCTGCACCTTGCAACGCCAGCGCGGGCACCTGCTCGCCCTTGATAGTGGCCACGAGCGGCAGGCGGCGCACGGTGCCGTCATCGTCGGGGTAGGGATGAATGTGCGCCAACGCGCTGGCGCGAGAGGCGAGCGCTGCGTACGGGGGGATGGAGTCGCGGAACTTGATCGGGTCACTCGAGCCGATTGCTTCAGGGAACTCACCGGCGGTGGCAAGGATCACCTGAGTGCCGCCGCTGGGACGCGACTTGGCGTAGTCGATAGCGGCAGCGAACTCGGCGTCCTCCTGGCACGAGGCTTCGGTGGCGCGGCAGCCGGGGGCGTCGAACAGGATGTCGAAGGCCACTACGCGGGCACCAGCATCGGCTAGGTTCTTGAGCACCTGCGCGTGGATGGTGCGCGGCCAGCTGAAGAAGCGGCCGTACTGCCCCTTAAAGGCGGTGACGCTCTTCTCATCTACATGGACCAGCGCTACCTTGGCGGCCTTGTCCCCCGAGCGCATCTTGAAGACGATGGCGTCGTTGAACTGATTCTGCTGGTTCTGTAGACCGGGGACGAGCCGGAATAGGTACGAGGCCGACATCAAGACGCCGACCAAAACCGACAGGCCGATACAGATAAATAAGCGTTTCCGATCGCGTGCCGTCACAGGATGCCCCTTTTGCTGCGCCGCTCCGCCGGAACAGACTGTTCCCGGCGAGTTACAGACGAGTTATGGGGGTATTCTAGGCGTGCGCCGGCACAACGCGCGCCGTCACGGGAGTAATGGGTAGGGCAGTCGGGGCAGTGCGGGCAGCAGGGGCGACGGCGGTGACGATGACTTCGACTGCCTGCTCGTGCGAGAGCTCGTCGGTCCGCACCACCAGGTCGTACCTCGTGGCATCCACCCAGTCGGCGCCGAAGAACTGACGGATGTAGCTCCGCCGGCGCTGATCGCTCTGGCGCACCCGGTCCTGCGCCTCATAGAGGTCAACGCGGTCCGCTTCGGCGATGCGCCGCACGCGTAGCGCCTCGCTGGCCACCACCAGCACGTTGAGTGCTCGGGGGGCGCCGGCGAGCGCCTCGTTGCCGCCGCGCCCCACGATGACAGCGTCGCCCTCGGCCGCGGCCGCCTGGATGCAGCGTGACAGCGCCGCGGCGTAGGCCTCAGCGGCCCAGTAGCGCGGCGACTGGAGCCCCTCGCCGCGGGCGCGCACTGGGCCGGTGGGCGGGTAGCGGTCGCCGAATACGTCAGGCAGGTCCGGGTCGATGGGGGGCAGAGGCACCAGCTGCACCAGATCGCCGGGGCTGCGCCACATGTTGCGGCCGCGCTCATCGAACGACTCGAAGTACTCTCGCGCGATGCCCGTGCGCTGGCTGGCGTAGTCCAGCAAGCCCTCGTCCAGGAGACGGGCGCCCAGCCGGCGGGCGAGCTCGGCGGCGATCTGCTCCCCGCCGCTGCCGAGCTGACGGGCAATGGTGATGACTGCCATGCGGTCGCGCGGATTATAAGGAGTGGAGCCACCCCCCGGCCCCTCCGCGTACGGAGGGGCCGGAAGGTGGCCCCTACGCAGCCTCTTCCTGGCGCTGCTCGGTCGCGCCGGCCGCCTCGGCCAGGCCGATGGTGACGCTGCCGGCGGCTGTGGAGACGTGCAGCCGGGCAGCGCCGCCGTTGTAGCGGCCGTGGTAGCGCGGGGAGACACGCGAGCCGCTGCGCTCGCCTTCGACGCCCGGCAGGTCCACCGTCAGACTGCCGGCGCTCGTCTTTGCCTCGATCTCGACCGACGCCTCAGGCGCCAGGCCAATGCGCACGCTGCCGCCATTGGTCTTGGCGGAGTGCTCGCCGCTTGCCAGGCGCGCGCCCTCGATGTGCACGCTGCCGCCGCTGGTCTTCACGTCGAACGCCTCGGTCGTGCCGTCGAACCGGATGCTGCCGCCGGAGGTATGCAGGTCGAGACGTGCCGGCGTGCCGTTCACCTTGATGCCGCCGCCGGCCGTCTTGGCGGTGACCGGTGCTTGCTGCTGGTCGCGCACCCGGACGCTGCCGCCGGCGGTCTTGAGCGTCAGTGGCACTGCGAACGCCTCCGCCGTCAGGCTGCCGCCGGCGGTCTTGAGCGACACCGCGGTAGCGGCGCGCGGCACCGACACCTTCAAGCGCGGCATGCGGGCGAACGGCGCGGTGCGATGGCAGGCGATGACCACCTTGCCCTCCTTGCGCGCGGCGTAGACGCCGTAGTTGTGCAGGCCCTCGCCCTCGAGCTCGATGCGCCCCAGTCCGTCGACCGCGGTTGCCTCGACCGAGCCCGCCTCGTGTTCCACCGCCACTTCGCTGCCGGCGGGAAGGTCGAACGTGCCCTGGTCGCCGTCCGACAGGGTCAGGAACTCCCAGCCCTCAGCCTCGCGCTCGTGGCGGCGCTCCAGCCCGCCCAGGGGCCCAGTGCTCCACGCGCCACCGAGCTGGCCGACCAGGTTCTTCCAATCGCCGCTCTGCATCGCGTGCGAGATGGCGCTCGCCAGCTTGCCGAATGGATCTTCGCGCCCATCCGGCGCGCCGCTGCCCGTGCCGGTCGCTGCCTTAGGCTGGAGCGCCTCTAGCAGGCGCACGCCTTCTTCCGCCGTGATCTTGCCATCGCGCACCATCTCGAGGATGCGCATCCGCTCGTCGTTCATGAGCTACCTCCCGGATTAATGTTCCGTGGCTCATGATAAAGATATTCAAGTTGGATGTCAATATTTCGAATGTCCGACGCCGAACATCGCATATGCGCGGAGCGCGTACTGACTACGGCACGGGGGCCGCGGCGCGCTGCAGCCGGTCCAGCTGCTCCTCCAGGCGGCGCAGCTCGTCTCCAAAGCGTGCGAAGTCTCCGGCGCGCAGCGCGTCTTGGGCGCGCTGGTACGTCTCGCTCGCCTCACGCGCGGTGGCGGCGACGCCGGCAGGCACTCCCGCGAGCGGCCCCGGCGGCTGGCCAGCACCCGGTCCGGCGCCCGCCGCAGTGCCCGTGGGAGCCGGAGCGATGCCGAGCGCCGGTCCGAAGAGGCCCAGCAGGGCCTGCTCTAAGGTGGGCTCCATCACCACGGGCATGTTGCCGGTGGTGACGATGACGCGCTTGAGCTCTGGAAGCTGGCTGCGCTCCGCGACGAGGTAGAGCGGTTGGACGTAGAGCGTCGAGCGGCCGATGGGGATGACCAGCAAGTTCCCGTAATGGACGCGCGAGCCGTGCTGGTTCCACACTGTGACCTGCGCGGAAATCGACGGCTCCTGGCTGATGCGGGTGGCAATCTGGGCTGGCCCGTAGACCAGACGGTCGCGCGGGAACTTGTAGAGCACCAGTGCGCCGTAATTTGGCGCATCGCTGCGCGCGGCGAGCCAGGCGGTCATGTTGTCTCGCCGCTGGGGCGTAAACGGGCTGACGAGCACGAACTCGTTCTGGGTCTCGCCCGGCAGCCGCATGATGAGGTAGTAGGGCTCCAGCACCTGGCGCTCGCCGCCGCCGCCCTCGAAGGCGAGCGACCAAACGTCCTCGCCGTTGTAAAAGACCTGCGGGTCCTGCACGTGGTACGAGCGCAGCACCTGCGCCTGCACAGCGAACAGGTCTTCCGGGTAGCGCACGTGCGCCCGCAGCGCCGCCGGCATCTCCGAGAGTGGGCGGAGCAGCCCAGGGAAAATGCCGGTATACGCCTGCGCCACCGGGTCATCGGGATCGGTCAGGTAGACGCGCACTGAGCCGTCGTAGGCGTTGACCGCCACTTTGACGCTGTTGCGGATGTAGTTGTAGGTGTAGCGCCGCCCCGGCGCGAGGGGCTGCTGGGCCGCTTGGCCCGCCGGGCCGCTCTGCCCCGTGACGCTGAACGGCTGGCCGGACGTGCCGCCGCCCTCGGCAGTGGATGATCCGGCGGCGGTGATCCGCTCCACCACGCGCTGCGAGTAGGGGAACCGGTCGGCGAGCGTGTAGCCGTCCACCAGCCAGAACAGCTCGCCGTCAGCGATGACGAGGTACGGGTCACGGTCCAGCTTGACAAAGGGGACGACGCGCTGCGCGCGCTCGGTGACCAGGCGGCGGAAGAGCACGCGGCTATCCGCCCGCACAAAGCTGCTGACCAGCAGGTTGAAGTCGGCCAGGTACCACGCTAGCGCAGTGCGGCGCCACAGCGGTCCCACCGGCACGCCGCCCTCACCCTTGTAGGTGCTGAACGCGCTCTGGTCGCCGCGCGGGTAATCGAACTCCTCCGCCCCCGAGTTGACGATGACGTAGTTGGCGGTCTGCTCGCCGTAGTAGACCTCCGGGCGCGTCACGGGCAGGCTGCCGGTGGGCGGCAGGTCGCGCAGCAGCAGCGCGGGCAGCCCTTCCGACGACATCTCGTTGACGGGGCTCATCGCCACGCCGTAGCCGTGGGTGTACTGGAGCCGGCGGTTGAACCAGGTGAGCGCGCCCTGTCCCAACCGGGACGTGACCATCTCGCGCGCGCTGAGCATCACCTGCCGTGTGCGGCCCTCGATGCGGTATCGGTCCACGTCCACGTCGTCGAATTGGTAGTAGGGCCGGATCGACTGCACCTGGTTGTAGGTGTCGCGCAGCGGCCCGGGGTCCCACAGGCGGATATTGGCCACAGTCTCGGGGTCGGCACGCAGGTCCTCCGCGCGCACCGCCTCGTCGGCCGGGAACGTCTGCTCCTGGATGCGGTCCAACCCGAAGGCGCGCCGGGTGAAGGAGATGCTGTGGGCGATGAACGGCTGCTCGCGCGCGAGCTCGGCCGGCTCCACCTGCAGCTTCTGCACGACGGTCGGGAGCACGCCGCGCCCCACCAGGAAGGCCACAGCTACAAGCAGTCCTCCGGCAAGCGGCAGCCGGTAGTCGCGCCGCAGCGCGCTGGCTAGCGTGAGCAGCGCCGTCAGCAACGTGGCGGCGATTACGGCCTGCGTCGCGGGCACACGCGCGTGCACGTCGGCGTAGTTCGCACCGAACAGCCGGTCGTGGCGGCCCACCAGCACGTCGAACATGCCGATCCAGAGCCCGCCGGCCAGGACCAACAGCAGCAACGCGCCGAGCAGCAGCACGTGAGAGCGCATGGCGCGGGCAGGCCCGTGGAACAGCGCCGCGGCGCGCACCATCGACGGATCGACGGCGTACAGGGCGAGCAGGTACAGCACGGCGGCGGCGGCGAGCGACAGGAGCACGGTCCAGAACAGCCACGACTGCAGCGCATCCAACAGTGGCAGCGTGAAGACGTGGAAGCTGACTTCGTATCCGAAGACGGGGTCGGTCAGGCCAAACGGCGAGGCGTTGCGCCAGCGCAGCGCGGTTTCCCAAGTAGCGGCGGCACCCAACCCCATCATGGCAGCGAGCGGCAGCCCGGCGCCGAGCACCAGCCAGCCGCCCGCGCGGCGCAGCGCCCAGCGCGCCGCATCGGCCCCACCGAGAGCGGCTGCCAGGTCGCCGAACGGCCGCGCCTGGTCATGGCCAAACGGCCGCGCCCCGCCAATGCCGGCGAACGGCCCGCCCGGACCACCAAACGACCCCGCTGGCCGTGTACCGCGGCCAATGACCGGCTCAACGCGCACCGGCGCTCCCCGCGCAAGCCGGCGGCCCTGGCGCAAGGCCCACAGCGTGCTTGGCCAGAAGAGCGCCAGAAAGAGCACGGCGCCGCCGACGAACAGCGTTAGCCCGGTCCAGAAGCCGGTGAAGAATACCTGGGTGTAGCCGATCGACTCGTACCAGAGATAGTCGACGTAGAATGCGACGACTCGTCCGGCGAACACGAACACCGCCAGCAACAGCGCCAGCAGCAATCCGAACCGCCGTCCCGGTGAGCGCATGATCAAGGGGTCAGTACCCGTCTGTCGGCGATGCGCGGCGCGCCGGTCATAGGTGGCCGACCTTGTGCTCTGGCAGCCCCAGGAAGTGGCCGAACTCGTGGAGCACGGTCAGCTCGATCTCGTCGTACAGCCGCCGGCGCGAGCGGGCGAAGCGCAGCAACGGCTTGCGAAACACGGCGATCTGGTCCGGCGTGACGAGCTGATAGCCGGCGCGCTCGGCAAGCGGCACCCCCCGGTAGACGCCCAGCAAAGGCTCACGCCGCCGCTGGGCGATGGCGCTGTGCGCGCCGCGCGAACGACGGAATCCGTAGTCAGAAGGCTTGGGGCGGTTCTCTACCGCGATCATCACGTTGTCCGCGCGCGAGCGGAACTGCGGCGGCAGCGCGGTCAACGCACGTGAGACGTAGCGCCGCATGCGTCCGCGGCTGATCCGCAGGCGGCGGCCCACCTTAGCTGCTCGCCCGCGGCTGGTCGTCCACGCGCCGCTCGGTCGGCCACGCGCCCAACACCTTCACCATAGTGCACGCCGCGTACATCTCTTCCAGCGCACGGCTAACCTCCTGGTCCTCCGGGTGGCCGACAAAGTCCGCAAAGAAGACGTACTCCCACGGCTGGCGTCGCGAGGGACGCGACTCGATGCGCGTCAGGTTGATGCCGCGCCGGGCGAAGACCGAGAGCACGTCATAGAGCGCGCCGGCACGGTCGCGCACCGAGAAGAGCACCGATGTCTTGTCGTGCCCGCTGCGGGCGCCGGTCTCGCGGCCGAGCAGCAGGAAGCGGGTGGAGTTGTGGACCTGGTCCTGTATGCCGCGCGCCAGGACCGGCACACCGTAACGCGCCGCCGCCTCCTCGGTGCCGATAGCGGCAGCGCCTGCCTCCTGTGCAGCGTGCTCCACCGCGGCGGTAGTGGACAGGCTCTCCACCAGCTCGGCCTGGGGCAGGTGCGCCACCAGCCAGCGCCGGCACTGCGCCAGCGCCTGCGGGTGCGAGTAAACGCGCTTGATCTCGGATACCGGCCCATGGCCGATCAGGTGCTGAGTGATCCACAGCAAGATCTCCGAGCAGATCTTTAGATCCGAGTCCATGAACATGTCGAGCGTCTGCTGCACGGACCCCTCGGTGGAGTTCTCGACTGGCACCACGCCGTAGTCGGTGTCGCCGCGCTCGGTGAGCTCGAACACGTCCTGCACCGTGCGACCGGGCACGTACTCGACAAAGCTGCCGAAGCGCACCCTGGCGGCCGTCTCCGCGGCGCGATGGGTAAACGTGCCGGCCGGGCCAAAGAACGCGATGCGTAGCGGGCGCTGCAAGGCGCGCGACGACGAGAGGATCTCCGAGTAGATCGCGCGCACGTGCGCTTCAGTGAGCGGACCCTTGTTGGCAGACAGGACGTTGTTGAGCACCTCCTGCTCGCGGCCTGGCACGTAGGTGGCAACGGAGGCGCCGCCGCCCGTTTCTCCCAATGCCTCGCGCTTGATGCGCGCTACTTCCAGCGACGCTGCCGCCCGGCGGTTGAGCAGCTGGATCAGCTGACGGTCGAGCGCATCGATCTCTTCTCGAATGGCGCCGAGCGACGCGGGCGCGGCGCCGCTGTCGGCTGGCCGGGACGTGCTGTCCGCCCGACTGGTTGGGGACATGTCGGGGCATTCTACCTAGGAGTAGAAGCGACGCACGGCCAGCTCGGCGCCGAGCGTGATCGCCGCTACCATGCTGCCGGCATCGGCGCGCCACTGGCCCGCGATGTCGAAGGCTGTGCCGTGATCGACCGACGTGCGGATGATCGGCAGCCCGGCGGTGGTATTCACACCTTCTTGCAGCCCACGCATCTTCACCGCGATGTGGCCCTGGTCGTGGTACATGCATACCACGATGTCGAAGTCATCCCGGTCGGCTGCGCGCAAAAACACCGTGTCCGCCGGCCACGGGCCGCTGGCATCGATTCCCTCGGCGCGCGCGTGCTCGATGGCGGGGATGATGTGCCCCTGCTCCTCAGTGCCAAACAGACCGTTCTCGCCGGCGTGGCAGTTGAAGCCCGACACCGCCACGCGCGGCGCGGGGATGCCGAGCTCCTTCACTGTCTTGTCAGCCAGGCGTATCATGCGCAGCACGCGCTCCTGCGAGAGCAGATCCAGCGCGTGTCGCATGGAGACGTGGGTGGTGACGTGCACCACGCGCAGGTTGCCCGCGACCAGCATGAGCGCGTAGGTCTCGGTCCCAGTCAGCTCAGCCAGCAACTCGGTGTGGCCAGCGTAGTGAAAGCCGGCCTGGTTCATCGCGTCCTTGTTGAGCGGAGCGGTGGCAATCACATCAATCTCGCGCGCCTGCGCCAGATCCACCCCGCGCAGGACGCACTGCACCGCCGCCTTCCCCGCCGCGGCCTGCACCTCGCCCATCGCGATGCCGGCAAGATCGTCGGTTGCTGCCTGCAGCACTTCTATGCTGTCACGCTTGAAGCGGGCATCGGCCGGACACTCGATCTGACGGACGCTATGCGGCAATCCCAGCCCCTGCACCGTCCGCTCGATGACTCCTACGTCGCCCAGCACCAGCGGCCGGCACTGGACGTGCACCCGGTCGTCCGCCAACGCTTTCACAGTCACCTCCGGCCCGACCCCGGCCGGGTCGCCCATGGTGATCCCCACAATCGGCAATGACATCGCATGGGAATGGTACGTCTCACGGCCATCAGCATCGAGAGTCCCGCACCTGTACCTGCCCTGCCCGCGCCGGAGAGGCGGGAGCCGATGCAGCGCGTGGGCAGCAGGGGTGAGGTCGTCCACTACAATTATCGACGCTCCAGTCTATTTTGAGGTGATTCGGATGGCCATCGCCGACCTGCCCCACTGCACCCGCCGGATAGCCGTGCCGTTGCCGTCTGCGCCTTATCGCGCGCGGGAGCGCGACGTGCTGCAGCGAGGCGCGGCGGGAGGCCGCATTAGTCTCGACGAGGCGCTGTTCCTGATGGACCACGGCGACCTGGAGCGAGTCGCGGAGGTGGCGGATGCTATCCGGCGGCGGCGCTTCCCGGAAGGTTACGCCACCTTCATCATCGACCGGAACATCAACTACACCAACGTCTGCGTCATACGCTGCTCGTTCTGCGCCTTCTACCGCTTGCCCGGCGACCCGGAGGGCTACCGGCGCTCTCCGGAGGAGATTTTCACCCGCGTCGAGGAGGCGCTGGAGCGCGGCGCGACGCAGATCATGTTCCAGGGCGGGCACGACCCCAAGCTGACCATCGAGTATTACGAAGACCTGCTCTCTTCGGTCAAAGCGCGCTACCCGTCGCTCACGCTGCACTCGCTCTCGCCGTCCGAGGTGCACCACATGGCGCGCTACTCGCGCTTGACTATCGCGGAGACGCTGCGCCGGCTCAAGGTGGCCGGCCTGGACTCGCTGCCGGGCGGTGGCGCCGAGATTTTGACCGAACGGGTCAAGCAGGCGATCAGCCCGCTCAAGAACAGCGCGCAGGCGTGGATCGGGATCATGGACGAAGCGCACCGGCAGCGCATCCGCACCACAGCTACCATGATGCTTGGGCACGTCGAGACGGTGGCGGAGCGTGTGGAGCACTTCGGACGCATCCGGGAGTCGCAGGACCGCGCCCACACGGAGGTCGGCTCCGACCAGGGATACCGGGCATTCATCCCGTGGACGTACCAGCCGGACAACACCGAGCTGGCGGCCCTGGCGCCGGGACGCACGACGGCGGAGGACTACCTCAAGACGCTCGCCGTGGCGCGCATCTTCTTCGACAACGTGGACCACGTGCAGGGCTCGTGGCTCACCGTCGGCAAGGGCACCGGCCAGCGCAGCCTTGCCTTCGGGGCGGATGACCTCGGCTCGATCATGCTCGAAGAAAACGTCGTCTCGGCCGCGGGCGTGACGGAGAAGTGCATGACCGACGGTGAGATGATCGAGCTAATCCGCCGGGCCGGCCGGACGCCCGCTCTGCGCGACACCACCTACAAGGTGCTGCGGACGTACTAGCGCTGGCGGCGTAGGAAGGGTGGCACGTCCAGCGGGTCGGCGTCATCAGGTAGCTGGACGGCGTCGCGCGACGGTCGCGGGTCGCGGCGCTCGTAGCCGCCACGTGCATCGCGGCCGTCACGTGATTCGCGCGGATCACGTGCGTAGGTGCGCAGGAAGTCACTGCCGCCACTGCGCGGCGCGGCTTCCCTGGTGTCGCGGATGTCTCTCGCGTCTCGGGGTGACTCCGGCGCTTCCCGGCGCTCGGTGAGTGGCGCGGCGGTGCGCGGTGCCGTCCGGGCCTGGGCCGCCGGCACGGCGGCGTCAGGCATGCCGGTAGCAATAAGTGTGACACGCAGCTCGGCTTCGGGACGCGGGTGGATCACCGCGCCAAAGATGATGTTCGCTTCAGGAGAGATAGCCTGGGTAACGTACTCGGCTACCTCGCTCACTTCGAAGAGCGTCAGGTCGGGACCACCGGTGACGTTGAGCAGGATGCGGTTTGCACCGGTAATGGAATGCTCCAGCAGCGGGCTGGCGATCACCGCTTCGGCCGCCAGACGCGCACGCTCCGGGCCGTTGCCTTCGCCCATCGCCATCAGCGCGCTGCCGGCCTCCTGCATGATCGACCGCACGTCTGCGAAATCCAGGTTGATCAACCCGGTCACCGTCACCAGGTCAGCGATGCCTTGCACGCCGTGGCGCAGCATGTCGTCGGCCAGCCGGAAGGCATGCACGACGCTCATGTTCTTGTCCACCATCGAGAGCAGACGGTCGTTGGGGATCACGATAAGCGCGTCTACCGCCTCGCGCAGCCGGTCGATCCCGGCCTGCGCTGCCTGCATGCGGCGGGCGCCTTCGAAGCGAAACGGCGTCGTGACGACGCCCACGGTGAGCGCGCCGTGTTTGCGCGCCAGGCGGGCGAGCACCGGCGCTGCCCCTGTGCCGGTGCCACCACCCATGCCGGCGGTGATGAACACCATGTCGGCGCCGGCCACCGCATCCGCCAGGTCGCTCTCGGTCTCTTCGGCCGCTTTCTGGCCGATGGCCGGATCGCCGCCGGCGCCCAGGCGCCGCGCGCCGGGGCTGCCGATGCGGATGGTGCGCGTCGCCTGGGATTGCTCCAGCGCCTGCGCGTCGGTGTTGACCGCGATGAACTCGACGCCGGAGACGCCTGCCTCGATCATGCGCGTCACGGCGTTGCCGCCACCACCGCCGACTCCGACGATGCGCACGTCGGTGAAGCCCTTGGGCTCGGCGTGCGGACGCGCCTCGTCGAGCGCACGCTGTGCCGGTGTGCCGGGGGGCACCAGCGGCGTGGGCGCAGGAGGGGGTGGCGCCGGGCGCGGAGGGACGTTGCCGACGATGCGGGGCACCACCGGCTCCGGACGCTGCCCGCCGGTCAACCGCGATGGGTCGAACCCGCGGTGCTCGCGGCGCGGCACGGCACGGTTGCCCGGAGCAGCCGGAACTCCCTGCCCGGCGGCGCCTTCCTGTGCCGGCGGCAACAACTGTCCCGCCTCCCCATGCGGCCCGGTAGGATCAGACACGGGCCGCCACTTCCTCTGCCAGGTCACGGTACGCGCCCACGGCGCGCTCTGCGCCGGAGTGCGAGAAGATGGACACGCCCACCGAGGCGGCTTCGAGGATCTTGCTGTTCGACGCAATCTCGGTGGAGAACACCAGGCCGCCCCAGTGCTCGCGCAGGTAGTTGGAGACGGTGCGCTCTTCCTTGAGACGCCGGTCATACTTGGAGAGCACGATTCCCAGCACTTCCAGCTTGGGATTGAGGTAGAGCGTCTCTTCGATGCTCTCCTGGAGCATTTGCAGTCCCTGGAGGGAGAAGAAGCGTGCCTCGGTGGGGATGATGACCTTCTGCGCTGCCACCAGGGCGTTGATGGTGAGCAGGCCGAGCGACGGTGGTGTATCTATCAGCACCACGTCGAAGCTATCCATGACGGAGCCCAACTGGTCGCGCAGGCGCAACTCGCGTCCCAGCTTGTTCATTAGCGTGGACTCGGCGCTGGCCAATGCGACGGTGGCGGGCACCAGTGAGAGCGTGGCGCCACTTGGCTCCATCACCGGCACGATAGGCAGCGGCACGCGGCGGTCCAGCAGCGCCTCGGCCACGGTCTGACCGGGCTGGGGCGTGTGGCCGAAGGCGGCGGTCAGGTTCCCCTGCGGGTCCATGTCCACCAGCAGGACGCGCTTGCCGCGCAGCGCTAGCGATGCGCCCAGGTTCGCGGTCGTCGTCGTCTTGCCGACACCACCCTTCTGGTTCGCGACGGCGATAATGGTGCCCATCCGGAAAGCGCGGGAGTGTAGCACGATGCCCCCGGTCCTCTTCGATTCCCAAGGGTCTTCCCGCTCTCCAGTAAGGCTCGGTCCGCTGTTGCTGCGCTCGCCCGTGATGGCTGCCGCGGGGACTGTGCGGCCGCTAGACGTGCTGGCCAGTGACGCCCTTGGCGCGGTCGTCACGCCCAGCTATACGACGCGTGCGCGAGCGGGGCGGCCGGCCACGCTACGCGAGGTTGTGGGCGGCGCGCTCCTGACTCCGGCCACGGCGTCGCAGGCGACGAGCGGCGTCGTGCGTCGCTACACAACTGCCTGGGCCGCAGCCCGGACGCCGGTGATCGTCAGCTTGCTGGTAGACGAGTATGCAGAGTACACCGCGGCGGCGGCAGAACTGGAGGGCGTGGCCGGCACGGTGGCGATGGAGCTGAACGTGGCGTGGGGGGCAACCGACGGGCTGGTAGCGGAAGACCCCGCTCTGGCGCGCCACGCGGTGCGCCAGGTGCGCCAGGTGTGCCGGCTGCCCGTGATCGTGAAGCTGCCGTTCGACCTGGCGGACCCGGAGGCAACGCTTGACGCGTGCCGCGACGCCGGAGCAATCGCCGCGGTGGTCGCTTCCGGGGTGCCGACAGGAGACGGCATGTTCCTGGGTCCCGCGACCTTTCCGCTGGTGTTGGAGCTGGTGCGCCGGCTGGCGCGCCGGGCACCGCTACCGCTGGTAGCGTGCGGTGGGATCGCGACGGCGGCGCATGCCCGCGCGTACCTGGACGTCGGCGCTGCAGCGGTGCAAGTTGGATCGGCACACCTGGCCAACCCTCGCGCCGCGGAGGAGATCGCCGCAGAACTGGCTACCGCAGGTTTCGCCGCCCGTCCAGGGAATGCATGACCAACCCGGTGACCGGCTTTGGCCAGAAGTAGGTCGACTTGGGCGGCATGCGGTCGCGCGCGTCGGCGACAGCGCACACCTGCTCGACGCGGGTCGGATTGAGCAGGAAGGCCGCCTGCGCCCCTCCCTGTCGCACCGCGCGCACGGCGCCACCGAAGTCCGAGACGTACGCAAGGCGGTCCGAGGGCGCGTGGCTGGTGGCATCAGCGTGTGAAGACTCTCCCTCAGCGCTGATGCCGCACACCTCCCGGATGGCGACCGCGTCGAGGATTGCGACGTCCAGGTCGCGCCACGCCTCTGAGTGGCCTTCCTCAAGTAGTCGCGACCAGTCCAGGTCAAAGCGTGGCGTGAGCAGCCAGGCGCCGTCCGGGTCGACCAGCGCGAACGAGTGTGCGGGCGCCGCGGACAGTGTCGCCTCCAGGAGTGAACCGGCCGCAGCGTCATCTCCCGTAGGGGGTGGCAGTGGCGTGAGTGTCAGCCAGCGGCCCAGATCGGCGCGCAGCTGGACCGGGGAGCGCCCTAAGCCCCGCACCAGCCGGTGCGTCGGCAAGACCACCAGGCCCGGGTCGTCCAGGGCGACGAGCAGCAGCATGGCGAATTCGTGGCCCGCGTCGGGGTCAGCGCTGCCTGAGGCGCGGCGCTCGTCACGGTAGTGCTGCGCCGTCTCGTAGCGGTGGTGGCCGTCTGCGATGTAGAGCGGCCGCTCCTTGAATGCGTCCATTACCCGGTGCACTGCTGCGCCGTCTGTCAGCGCGCGCAGCGTGTGCGTTTCGCCATCGACGTTGGCGCTGAGCACCGGTGGCGCTTGCCAGGCGGTGTCAAGTGCCGCACGCACCTCGCCCCCGCTGTCGTCGTAGAGCAGCCACAGCGGACTGACGTTGCAGTCAGTGGCTTGCATGAGCGCCAGGCGGTCCTGCTTGGGCCCCTGGCGCGTCCCTTCGTGGGGGAGGACCTGTCCTTCGCCCCACTGGTGTAGCCGGCCCGCCACGATCAAGCCGCGCCGTACGCGGGGAGCGCCACCGAGCGAGAAGCGGTGCTCGTGCAGGTAGATCGCAGGCTGCGCCTCTCGCACCAGCACACCTTCGCGCTGCCAGCTCTCCAGCGCCTCGGCAGCGGCGGTGTAGCGGTTGCCCAGCGCCTGCGGATCCGCCGCGCCGAGGCCCAGCTCTACCCGAATGACGTTGTGCGAATCGCGCTCATGATAGGCTCTCTGCTCGTCCGGAGGGATGACGTCGTACGGCGGGCAGACGCACTGTTCTACAGCAACTCGCTTGGGATCGAACCGCAGGCCGCGGAACGGCCGCACATCAGCCATCGGAAGGCACGCTCCTGTGGAAGCAGATCTAGGCCGGCAGGCGCCGCGGCGGACCGTTCGCCTGGCCCGCCGCTCGCCGGGCGGCCGAGTCTATCAACAGACGCCACTTGACCCCCCACAGGACTGGGGGGCAATCGCACGCATCTACGACCTGGAGCATCCCGCGGCGCGCGGCGCCGAGCTGCGCTTCTGGGACGAGCAAGCGAAGGTGACCCAGGAAGCCGGCGCCGTGCTGGAGTTAGCAGCCGGCAGCGGGCGCATCGCCATCGCGCTGGCGCGCAAAGGGCACCGTGTCACCGGGCTGGAGCTGTCGGAAGGCATGCTGGAGCGGGCGAGAGCGCGCACCAGCCATCTGCCTGAGACGGTGCAGGAGAGTCTGCGCTGGGTGAGCGGCGATATGTCGGCTTTTGACCTTTCAGGAGAGCGGTTCGGGCTGATCTTCGTCGCGTACAACTCGTTTTGGCTGCTTCCCACGGCGGCAGCACAGGCGGCGTGCCTGGCGTGCGCGCGGCAACACATGGCCGCTGGTGGTCGCTTTATCCTGGATGTGTTTCCGCCTGTGGCAGACGACCACCAGGACGAAACCGGGATCGCCCAGCGCCTGTCCATGGCCGCTCGCGGGCGTGCCGTGCTGCGCGTCAAGGACTACCGCTTCGACACCACGAACGGTCTTGGAATCTCGGACGTGCGGTACTACGGGGAGGTCAAAGCCGGCCGGGGCGCCCGCGACGAAGACGATGACAGCGTGCCGCGCCGTGCCCGACTGCTGGCCGACTTCCGCTATGCGCTGCGCCTTGCCCCACCCGATGAAGTCCGGCGTGCACTCACGAGCGCAGGCTTCCGAGTAGTGGAGGAATACGGCACGTACGAGAAGGCGCCGCTCGAGCCCGATTCCCCGCGCGCACTCTTCGTTTGCGAGGCCTGAGCAGCGGCTATATCGCCCTTGCCGTGCCGTTCGCTCCGCCCGCGCCGAGCACCCCGGCTACCCGGCCAGCGCGGGCGGCACTGCCGGCACTGCGGCGCCTTCGGAGAGCTTGGGCTCACGCGGCAGCGCGATGTAGAAGGTGCTGCCCTTCCCCGGTTCGCTCTCTACCCAGATTCGGCCACCGTGACGCACCACGATCTCCTTGCTGATGTAGAGCCCCAGCCCCATGCCGCTGACCGACTGGCGGGTGCCTTCCGCGCGTGAGCGGTAGAAGAGGCTGAAGACCGCCTCACGCTCGCTGGCAGGGATGTCCGCCAGGGAGTCGTACTCCTTGTACAGGTCGTAGAGGCGCTGGGCACGCAGCGGAAAGAGCGTGCCGCGCTTGAGCAGCTGCACCTTGACGCCCATCTCGAACATGTCGGCCGCCGGGGCCATCATCACGTCGGCCATACCCGCTTCGGCGAGCAGCGCCTTGCTGTGCGGCGAGGTACCCGCCTCGACGCACGATTGGTTTACCGAACCCGTGACGACGTAGGCAGCGCCCATGGCGAAGGCCGCGACCGTCGCCGCCGGCGTGCCGATACCGCCAGCGGCACCGACGCGCACCGGCGTGGCAAAGTGATGCTTCTGCTGCAATTCATCCCGCAGCGCCAGGAGCGATGGGAGGAGCCCCACCAAGGGACGGTTGTCGGTGTGGCCGCCCGAATCGGCCTCGACAGTCAGATCGTCGCACATCGGGACGCGGGAGGCGAGCTGCGCCTGCTCGGCGGTGACCAGTCGCTGCGTCACCAGTGCATCCACTAGACGGGCCGGCGCCTGGGAAAGGAAGCGGGCGGCCACCTCGCGGCGGGAGACCTTCGCCATCACGCGGTTGCAGCACGCCACACCGCCGTCGGGCAAAGCCCGGAGTCCGGCGAGGCGGTAGTGCACGATGTGTGGCGTGAGATCAAGGAAGGCCGAGGCTTCGACGGTGCGCACACCGCGCGCGAGATACAGCTCCACGGCGCGCCGCTCGAGTGCCTCTTCGCCCGGACTGTGGATCAGGTTGAAGGCGTACGGTCTGTCGGGCAGGGCACACTGGATACGCTCGATGGCCGCCTCGATCCGGGAGGGGACCAGCCCGGCGGCGCCGAATGACGCCAGAAGCCCCTGGCGGCCGAGGGCAATTACCAGCTCTTCCGACGCGATGCCATTGGCCATGGACCCCGCGACGCAGGCCAGACGCACGCCGTGCGCGCGCATGAACCCCTGATCGCCTAGCCGCTCGGGCGTGATCGGCCGCGCCTCAGCGATCACCTGCTGGGCCTCCACGCCGGGGTTGCGCCCTTCAGCCGCATCCACGGCGCCAATGCCGTCGGCCGTACGGACGAGCAGCCAGCGCCGGCGTAGGTCCCGCAGGGCCGCGCCGAGCGCCGCCTCGTCACGCTGCGGCGGCGCCGCCGTCTGGATCCTGGTCATCGCTGCACCTCCGTCGGCCCAGCCTCGGGCACACTCTCGACGAGCGCTACCGCCAGATCGTGCACCTCGTAGATTCGCAAGCTATCACGCCACAGGCTGGCGTCGGCGACCAGCGTGACGCGCTGCGCGGTCATCTCGACGCGGGTGATGTGCACCTCCAGCCGCATCCACGCGTTAGCAGGCACGATCTGCCCGCGGTACTTCCATACGGTGGTGTGCCCCGGCAGCTGCGCGAAGGCGGGTGACTGCATGTCACGGCCGAGATCGAGCGTTAACGCGAAGACCTGCATCGCCTCGACGATAGCCTCGACGCCGAGCGAGCCCGGCATCACAGGGTCCTCGTAGAAATGGCAGGCGAAGAACCAATCGTCCGGACGCACGCGCCGCTCGGCGTAGACGTACCCCGAACCGTGGTGGCCGCCCTGGGGCACGACTACCAGCCGGTCCAGGAAGTCGAGCCGGTCACCGGCGAGCCGGTAGTGCGGCTTGCCGGGCATGCCTTCGTACAACGAAAGGGCGGAAACGGACGTAAGCTCCACCCGCCGGCCTGCCGGCTCGGCCCTACCCCTTGGCGTCTCCAGCCACGGCAGGAGCGCCTGGCCGCCGTCCAGGCCGACCTGATTCGCCAGTGACTTCGACGTGAAGTAGCCGAACGCGGCGGTACCCTCAAAAAAGGGCTCGTCGTCGCAGGTCATGGTGAAATCGAACTTCTGGATGATGACCCCCTCAATGGCGGTGGAGGCGAGCAGCCGCACGTGATCGCGTATGGTCTTTCCGCGCAGGTCCACCTCTCGCAGCAGGCGTCCCGTGCCGTCAAGATTACGGAAGGAGAAGTCGGTGTCCTGGGAGCGCAGCGTCGAGCCGAGGTGGGCCGAAAGGAAGCCGCAGGGTTGTACCGCCAGCTCCATGAGCACTGAATAGGGTGTGACCGGCGCCGCGTTCTCGTGAGTGAACCACGGCTCCGCCGGCACGTCGTACTCTGCGACGAGCCCTGAGTACGGCCGCAGTTCGCCGCGCCGTCCCGCGAACGCCACGATGCGACTGATGAACTGTAGCGCGCCGTTGGGCGTGCGGGGGGCACGGCGGCCCTCGTAGGCGGCGAAGTCCGGACCGAAGCAGTCGACGATCGAGCCGGTGGCGAACGCGGCGATGTGCCGCTCGTCGAACAACGGCGCCGGGGCCACCCCAGTGACCCGAGCCAGGGGTGTGGGCGCCGGCAAAACCGGCGAGGCCAGCACGATGCGGGGCGCGGGTGGTGCGGCCAGCGCGGGCGGTGCGGGCGAAGCGTCAGCCTGCCGCGCGCGCTGCGCCGGGGCCTTCTCCGCCACCTGCATGCCTACATTATCGAACCGCACGACCACCTTACCGTCCACAATTACGTCGACGTTAGCCACCGCGTACGGCAGTGGGCGCAGGCCGACGTCGGTGACCTCCATGCGATAGGTGAGCCGCGAGTCGGCGGGTGTTACCTGCCCCCGGCAGCGCACCTGCTGCGCCAGCCCTGGGATGGGACGGAAGCGCGCGTCCTCGGTACAGATGTGGAGGCCGAGGTGCAGCAGGAAGAAACTCATCATTTGCACGCAGCCCTGCGCGATGAGCGAGCCCGCCAGCACCTCGTCACCCATGAAGTGGCAAGGGAAGTACCAGTGGTCCGGGTGCAGGTCCTTCTCGGCGACTACCTCGCCCAGGCCCCAGGGTCCGCCCTGCGGATCCAGGGAGACGATCCGGTCGATCATCAGCATCGACGGCGGATCGAGGCGCAGCGAAGGATTGCGGCCAGGCGTGTCGTGCGCCGGACCAAAGCAGGCTGCGAGATCGCCGCCGCTCAGCGCGAGCAGGTCCTCGTACGTGAACGTGTGCCGCGCGCAGATCAGCGGGGGCTCGAAGCGCCGCTGCACGGTCTGGGAGCGCGCCGCGCGCTCGGCATCGGTGACGATTACGCCGCGGCCATGATCCAGCTCGGCATCGGAGAAGAACCCGGCGCAGCCCCTCCGCATCTGCAACACCGGGCGCTCGCCGACAAAGCAGTTGTATGAGAAGAAGAAGAGCAGGCTCTCACCACTGCGCGCGAAGCTGTCGATGCTGATGTCGTAGCGCAGCGTCTCGCCTTCCATGGGCAGGTCGTCAAGAAAGGTGAGGGTGCAGTCGAGCAGACGGTAGACGCGTTCGCCGCGGGTCTCCAGGTCGATGCCCAGGTAGCTGATGAGCAGCAGGTCGCACTGACCTGACTCGACCGCCACCGCCCAGGGCACCTGCCCGTCGACCGTGTACCAGGCGCCATGCGGGATGTCGTACTCGGTGGTGAGGGTGGAGGGCTCGAAACGCCCCAGGCGAGCATTCAGGCGCGTGACGCGACTTACCAGAAGATAGGGCGGCAGCGGCAGGCGCACCCGGCGCCGGTAGGCGTCGATAGGCGCCCATGCCGGTCCGAAGACCGAGGCGATGCTACCCTGCGCAAACTCCAGCAGTGCAGCCTCGTCCCAGACAGCGTCCGCACGAGCGGGAACGGCCACCGGGGCGACCGCGCTGAGCTGCAGCGCGATCAGCTCACCCATCTGCCGCAGCGCCTCCTGCCGGCCCTCCAGCAGCGCCACATGCGCTCGGGTGCCTGGAGAGAGCGACTCGGGCGCGGCCGCCCTGGTGAGCGCATCGGAGCCGGCGACCGCAGGTACAACCGCAGGCGCTGCGTCGACAACTGGCGCGACGACCTCCCGGTCGGATCCGGAAAACAGCACCATCGGGGCAGCGGGGGCCGCCACACCCTGCGTCCGTGGCGGAGCAATTGGAGGGGGACCGGCTGGCGCAGTCGCGGGTACAAGCGCCAGGTGGCGCCCGTGCTCCACGATTGTGTCGTAGATGCGCGGGCCGCCGAGCGTGAAATGCTGCACAAGCGTGTGACGCGGCGCG
>CADCTC010000315.1 GCA_902805635.1 uncultured Chloroflexota bacterium | reverse complement strand
CATCCGTGAGGGCGGCCGTACCGTGGGCGCGGGCGTCGTCACCAAGATCCTCGAGTAAAGGGCGACACCATTCAGGGAGGCGCGGGGCATCGGCCCGGCGCCCCCCGGCATTTTCAGTACAGCTTCAGCACCGAACTCATCATCTACTCGCTCTGACCAGATCCGAAGGGAACCACAGCCGTGGCCAAGCAGCGTATCCGCATCCGCCTCAAGGCGTTCGACCACAAGATCCTCGACCAGTCCGCGCGCCAGATCGTCGAGACGGCGCAGCGCACCGGTGCGGACGTGTCGGGGCCAGTGCCGCTGCCAACGGAGAAGAACCGCTTCACCGTCATGCGGTCGCCCTTCATCGACAAAGACTCACAGGAGCACTTCGAGATGCGCACCCATAAGCGCCTTATTGACGTCCTCGAACCCACCCCCAAGACGGTGGACGCGCTGATGCGGCTGAACCTGCCGGCCGGCGTGCACATCGAGATCAAGCTCTGACATCACGCTCTAGTGATTGCCGGCCTGTTGCCCCATCGCGTGGGCAGTTGAGCGGACAATCCTCCTGAGAGAACAGCAATGCCAACAGGCTTACTAGGCAGAAAAGTGGGTATGACCCAGGTGTTCGACGAGAACGGACGGGTCGTGCCGGTCACCGTCATCCAGGCCGGTCCGTGCTGGGTGACGCACGTGAAGAACGAAGCGAGCGATGGCTACTACGCCGTGCAGCTCGGCTTCGAGGAGTCACGTCGGGTGAACAGCCCGGAGCGAGGCCACCTCGGTAAGGCGGGCACGCCGATGCTGCGCCACTTGCGCGAATGGCGCCTGGACGGTGAAGCCGACGTGGAGGTCGGTCAGCGCCTGGACGTGAGCATCTTCGAGCCCGGCGAGCGGGTCTCGGTGATCGGCACCTCCAAGGGCAAGGGCTTCCAGGGCGTCATGAAGCGCCACGGCTTCAAGGGAGGCCAGAAGACACACGGCCAGTCCGACCGGGCACGGGCCCCTGGCTCGATCGGCTCGGGAACCACGCCCGGCCGCGTGCTAAAGGGACTGCGCATGGCGGGCAAGATGGGCAACGCCCGCGTCACCGTCAAGGGGCTGCTCGTCGTCCGTGCGGACCCCGAGCGCAACCTGCTGCTGGTGCGCGGCGCTGTTCCCGGCCCGCGTGAGGCGCTGATCATGGTTAGCAAGGGAGGCAGCAATGCCTGAGATTGCCGTCTATTCGGCGCAGGGCACCGCCGGGCAGGCAGTGGCGCTGCGTGATGACGTGTTTGGCGGCGAGCCGAACCAGGTGCTGCTGCACCAGGCGGTGGTGCGCCAGCAGGCGAATCGCCGCCAGGGCACGCACGACACCCAAACGCGAGCCGAGGTAAGCCGCACCACCAAGAAGGTGTGGCGCCAAAAGGGCACCGGTCGCGCGCGGCAGGGCTCACGCAAGGGACCTCACTGGACCGGCGGTGGCGTCGCGTTCGGCCCGCACCCGCGCAGCCATCGACTGGACATGCCCAAGAAGATGCGCCAGGCGGCGATCCGCTCGGCGCTGGCCGCCAAAACAGCGGCGGGCGAGCTGCTTCTGCTGGAAGAGCTCAGCATGAGCACACCCAGCACCAAGCAGCTCCGGCAGCTGCTGCACACAGTGGCGGGCGACCGAAGCATTCTGTTGATGCTTGACGTGTCGCATCGGCCGGTGCAGCTCTCCGCGCGGAACCTGCAGGGCGTCACCACCGCCACGGTAGAGAACATCAACGCCTACGATCTGTTGCGCCACCGGCATGTGGTCATGACCGTCGCGGCGGCTCGCACGCTCGAAGAGCGTTACGCCAGGGCTGACCGTGGCGAAGATGAGAAGGCAGGCGCGGTTGCTGCGTTGGCCGAGACGCAGGAGTAGAGAGCCATGGCAGAGATCAGTGCGTGGGATGTCCTGCGCCGGCCGCGCGTGACTGAGAAGGGAACGGTGCTGTCCGAGCTGGGCAAGTACGTCTTTGAGGTACACCCGGACGCGAATAAGCTCCAGATCAAAGCGGCGGTGGAGCAGGCGTTCCCCAACGTGAACGTGAGCGCCGTCAACGTGATGAAGATGCCCGGCAAACGCCGGCGCTGGAAGCGCTTCTACGCCTTCACACCTGACTGGAAAAAGGCGGTCGTGACGCTCCAGCCCGGGCAGCGCATCGAGCTCTTCGAAACCTAGGAGGAGATCACCTGTGCCAGTACGCAATTACAAGCCGACTTCCCCCGGCCGTCGCGGCATGAGCGTAGTCTCCTTCGCGGAGATCACGACCGACACGCCGTATAAGCCACTCACCGAGCGGCTCCAGAAGCACGCCGGGCGCAACAACCAGGGCAAGATCACCCTGCGCCATCGCGGCGGCGGCGCCAAGCGCCTCTATCGCATCATCGACTGGAAGCGCGATAAGACGGGCATTCCGGCCACCGTGCAAACGATCGAATACGATCCGAACAGGTCGGCGCGCATCGCGCTGATTGCCTACGCCGACGGCGAGAAGCGTTACATCCTGGCGCCGCTCGGCGTGCGGGTTGGTGACCGTCTCAGTGCCGGCGCCGGTTCTGAGATCCGTCCGGGCAATGCCATGCAGCTGCGCAGCATGCCCGTGGGTACTGTCATTCATAACATCGAGCTGTCTCCTGGCAAGGGCGGCCAGATGGTGCGGTCCGCCGGCGTGGCGGCGCAGTTGATGGCGAAGGATGGTGACTACGCCACCGTGCGCCTGCCCTCCGGCGAGCTCCGCCGGGTGCATGCCGATTGCACGGCCACCATCGGCCAGCTCGGCAACGTCGATCACCAGAACGTCTCGATTGGCAAGGCGGGGCGGGCGCGCTGGATGGGGCGCCGTCCCACGGTGCGCGGTTCCGCGATGAACCCGCGGGACCATCCCCACGGCGGTGGAGAGGGCAAGTCGCCCATTGGCGGGCAACCGCAGACCAAGTGGGGCAAGCCCGCGATGGGCTTGCGGACTCGCAAGCGCAAGGCCAGTGACAAGCTTATCGTCAGCCGGGCACGTGACCGGCGCCGCAGGTAGCAGTACGGAGTAAGGCAACAGTGTCTCGATCAGTCAAAAAGGGTCCGTACGTGGACGCCAAGCTGCTTGCGCGTGTGGAGGTGATGAACCGCCGCAGCGAGAAGCGCGTGGTCAAGTCGTGGTCGCGCGATTCGACGATCTTCCCGCAGATGGTGGGTCACACAATCGGCGTCCACGACGGGCGCCGGCACGTGCCGATCTACGTGGCGGAGAACATGGTGGGCCACAAGCTAGGCGAATTCGCGCCGACGCGCCATTTCCGCGGTCACAGCAAGAGCGAGCGCAGCACGGGCGCGCGGTAGCGCCTGCGTCTGCACATAACGAGGAACGTCATGCAAGTTCGTGCATCCACCAGGAATCTGCGCATGTCGCCGCGCAAAGTGCGGCTCGTGATCGATACGATCCGTGGCCTCCCCGCGGGACAGGCGTTGAGCCAGCTCCAGTTCGATCCTCACGCCGCCGCGCGTGATGTCTGGAAGACCATTCGCTCCGCCATGGCCAACGCGGAGAATAACTACGGCCTCGACCCTGACAGGCTAGTGGTCGTGACTGCCACCGCGGATCAGGGGCCGTCGCTACCTATGCGCTTCCGCGCCAAGGCGCGTGGCATGGCGGGCCCCATCGAGAAGAAGACGACGCACATCACGATCATCGTGGATGACGAGGCGACGCCCCGGCGCCGCCGCAAGTAGTAGCGAGGAAACAAGAGCGTGGGTCAAAAGGTTCACCCCGTCGGCTTCCGTGTCGGCATTATCAAGGACTGGGAAGGCAAGTGGTTCGCCTCCGGGCGGGAGTACACCCACCTGCTGGGCGAAGACATCGCCATTCGTCAGTTGATTCAGAAGCGCCTGTACAACGCGAGCGTCAGCAAGGCGGAGATCGAGCGGAGCCTCAACGAGGTCAAGCTCACTATCCACACCGCTAAGCCGGGCATCGTCATCGGCAAGCAGGGCGCCGCCGTGGAAGAACTGCGCCGCCTGCTGGAGCAGCTGACGGGCAAGAAGGCGCGCGTCAACATCATGGAGATCCGCCAGCCGGAGATCGACGCCCGGCTGGTAGCACGCAGCGTGGCCGAGCAGCTGGAACGCCGCGTGGCATTCCGGCGCGCCATGAAGCAGGCTGTCCAGCGCGCGATGCGCATGGGCGCGCGAGGCATCAAGGTGCGTGTCTCCGGACGGCTGGGTGGGTCAGAAATGGCGCGGACCGACAAAGATGGCGAGGGCTCGGTGCCTCTCCAGACCATACGCGCGGACATCGACTACGGCCAGTCCGAGGCGCTGACGACCTACGGACGCATCGGCGTGAAGTGCTGGATCTACCGGGGCGATGTCGGCCCCGGCGGGCGGGTCGAGCCGCCTCCGTTTGTCGATCGCCGTGATCGCCGGGACCGTCGCGGTCCTGGCGGCGGTGGCGCCGCCGGTGGCGGTGGCGGCGGAGGAGGCGGTGATGGCGGTGGCAACGCCGGGGGT
>CADCTC010000314.1:17603-22629 GCA_902805635.1 uncultured Chloroflexota bacterium | reverse complement strand
GTACGTGGCAGTTCGGGCGCTCCTCCGTTCTACGGAAGCGTGTGAGAGGAATCACAAATAGTCACAAAGGGTCACAAGAATCGCCCTTCCGCTCGTGCGGGGCTGAGGGCCGTGCCAGGCAGCCGCACCAGCAGCGCTCCGTCTCATTCTGCTGCGCCCCCATGGACGCGGGTTGCGGGCGACGGTCAGTCGGCGTTGGTAGGTGGAGTGTGCTGCCCCCAATTCCACACCTATCGGGGTCCGAGATAAACAGAAGGTCGGGCCAAGTGGCCGGCTCCAGATAGAAAGTGGTGTGTAAAGTGGGTGCCCTCGGGGTGACTCGAACACCCGGCACGCGGTTTAGGAAACCGCTGCTCTATCCCCTGAGCTACGAGGGCCTGGTTCGGCGAGCGCACGAAAGCGCACGAGCGTTCTTGGAGCACACACTCCGGCACGTGCCCGCACCCGCTTGCGCGACTGAGGTGTCACAGCCAGGAATGCAGCGCAAGCGCGTGGGCTACCATGCCCGCCGATGACGACCAATTCTACCGAGGTTGTGGGTGGGACCGTGCCGGCGCTGGTATCTACCGAATGGCTGGCTGGCCATCTCGACGCACGAGATGTCCGTATCTGTGACGTGCGCTGGTATCTTCCGCACGTGGGCAAGCAGGGGCGTGACGAGTACGGCCAAGGGCACATCCCAGGCGCCGTCTTCCTGGAGCTGGATACTGTGCTGGCCCGGCCGGCCTATGATGGGCCGGGCCGCCACCCGATCCCCGACGCCCGCGCCTTCGAGCTGGCCATGCGCCGCGCCGGTATCGGTCCTCAGACGCATGTCGTAGCGTATGACGACGCGGGCGGCTCGATCGCCGGGCGGCTGTGGTGGCTGCTGCGCTACTTCGGACACGACCGCGCGTCGGTGCTCGACGGAAGCATCGTGAAGTGGCGGGCAGAAGGACGGCCCCTCGACACGACTGTCCCGGCGTACCCAGAGGGGACATATGAAGCTCAGGCGCCAGGTGGGGGCGTCGTGGACAAGCACACCGTGCGCCGCCTGGCGGCCGGCTCAGAGGTGGTGGTAATGGATGCGCGCGCACGCGAGCGCTACGAGGGGCAGGAGAACCCCGTCGACGCACGCTTCGGCCACGTGCCGGGGGCACGCAGTGCGCCGTTCGCCGGCAACCTCACCGGCGACGCTGCCCCGGTCTTCAAGGCGCCCGATGAGCTCCGCGCCCAATTTGAGGCATTGGGCGTGACCCCCGGCAAGACGGTGGTCGCCTATTGCGGTAGCGGCGTCACCGCGTGCCACACCCTGCTGGCGCTACACCTTGCAGGCCACCCAGACGCCCTGCTGTACGAAGGTTCGTGGAGCGACTGGTCACGCGACGAGAGCCTTCCGGTCGCCACGGGACCGGATGCCGGCGCGTGACCGGTGGGTGACCCAAGCCTCACCACACGAGCCCCGCGGCGTCAACGCCAGAGGCCAGACAGAAACTGAAGAGGCCCTCCAGTGGTGCTGGAGGGCCTCCGGGTAGTAGCGCATACGGGATTCGAACCCGTGATCTCCGCCTTGAGAGGGCGGTGTCCTAGGCCACTAGACGAATGCGCCGTGACAAGAGAGTCTAGCAAACCTCTTGCCGCCTGCTGGGCCTCCGGCAGCGCAGGATGTGCCCGGTACGCGCCCAGGCCGTTCTCTTAGAAGGTGACGCCCGCCCCTTCTGTCCCGTCCGCGTCTGCTGTGCCGACCGCTAAGTCCACCCTGCCCGCCCCAGTTGCCACGGCGTCCGCACGGGCTACTCGCGTCGCGCCGTCCGCTCCGAGCGCGGCGCGCGTTGTGGAGGTGCTGCGGCGCGCCGGCGCCTCGGCCTGGGGGCCGCTGCTGGCGGCGGTGCTCACATTCGTTGCCTGGCAGCCCTTCACGCAGCCGGACTTCGACATCTGGCGCGCGGATGATGGCGAGTACCACCTGCTGCGCGTCTACGTCTTTGAGGCTGCCTTCTGGAGCGGCCAGTGGCTGCCCCGCTGGACGCCCGACCTGTTCGTGGGCTACGGCTACCCCATCTTCAACTACTACGCGCCGGGCACCTACTACGCCGCGCTGGTGCTGCGGCTGCTGGGCCTGGACGTCTACACCACCGTCCAGGCGCTCGGCGTGCTGGCCACCTGCCTCGGAGCGGCCGGGGCGTTCTGCCTGGCGCGCGCGCTGTTCGGCGGCTTCTGGCCCGGCCTAGTGGCTGGCGCAGTCTATGCGTACGCGCCCTATCCCTTTATCACCAACCTGGTGGTACGCGCCGACCTGGCGGAGACGCTCGGCCTGGCGCTGCTGCCCTGGGCGCTGCTCGCGGCGTGGCGCGCGGCCGGTGCGCGGGTCGGCACCACGCTGGCACTGGCGGCGTCGATCGGGGCAATCATCCTGACCCACAACCTGACAGCACTGATTGCCCTGCCCATGGCGGCGGTCACCGGCTGCTTCGCCGCGTTGCGGACGCCGCCGGCGCCGCACGGCCGGCGGTGGAGCGGCCTGCGCCACGTGGCGGGCGGCCTGGCGTTGGGCCTGGCGCTGACCGCATTCTTCTGGCTGCCCGCCATGGCCGAGCAGCGCCACGTGCAGATCGAGGTGGCGCTCGGCGGCGGCCATAAGTCGCCCACCGCCTGGTTGATCAACCCACTGGGCGCCACCTTCCAGACCGCGCAGCCCAAGAACCCGCAGACCGTCAGTGGGCCGCTCGACCTCCACCTGAGCTATCCCTACGACCTCAACTTCCCGCCCAAACCGAGCCTGGCGCAGGGCGCGCTGTTCATCGCCTCCATCGTGCTCATCGCGTATGGCGCGCTGCGCCGGCATCGGGCGCGTGACGTGGCGCTCTTCGCCCTCGCCGGGACGGTGGCGCTGTGGCTGCTCACCACCACCTGGTCCGCCTGGGCTTGGGACCACGTGCCGCTGATGTCGTTCCTCCAGTTCTCCTGGCGCCTCTATGGACCACTGGGACTGGCCCTGGGACTCACGTCGGGCGCGGCCGTGGCGCTCGCACTGGGGCAGTACGGAGTTGGCAGCGCGCGCCGTATCAACCCAGCCACCGAGCTCGCCGCCGAGCTAGCGGCCGGGCGTGACACTCGGCCACGCATCACGCCGGGAATGGTCCTGGCGGCGATCCCGGTGCTGCTGGCCGTGCTGCTGGCGTTCAACACCACCACCGCGCGGAGCCTCTGGATAAGCGATGACGTGGAGCGCCGCGCCGGCGGGCCACAGCTGGTGGGCACTGAGAACACGCTGTTCGGCGCAGGGACCACTACGGGCGGCGAGTTCGTGCCGCGCAACGTAGACCTGCAGGGCTACGGTGAACGGCGCTACGGCAACGGCCTGTACGAGCGCTTGTATCCAGAGTTCGGCTGGCTGGCCGGCCGCGTGCTGCCGCTGGAGGGCGAGCTTCAAGTCACGGCGCTCTCCGGCGCCACCACCTGGACCGACGCGCGCGTCCGGGCGCAGACGCCGGGCGTGCTCGCCTTCCGTACCGTGGCCTTCCCCGGCTGGCGTGCCTACCTGGACGGCGCCGAGGTGACCCCCGGCACGGCACCGCGCGACCCGCAGCTGGGCGTGGCCCCCGGCTTCATCACCGTTGCCGTCCCGGCGGGAGAGCACCACGTGCAGATTGCGTTTGGCCCCACCCGCCTGCGCACGCTCGCGGCAGCCATCAGCGTGCTCACCCTCGCGTTCACCGGCTGGTGGGCTGTGTCCACCGCCAAGCCCACGCTTGTGGGTGGGCAGTCCGCAGCGATGGCGACCACCGCTAATACAGTGGTAAGCGAGCAAAGACGGCGGCGGCACAGGCGGTGGTACCTGGCGGTCGCGTTGTCCCCGGCGGCGCTGTTCGCCCTGTCGTGTACCCACGACGCGGTGCGGCCCGTGCTCGGCGCGCCGGTCCGGCCGCGGCCCGCCGACACGCGGCTGGTCGCCGACCTGCTGGCCCTGGCTCAGTCGGGACAGTCCCACATCCACATCAGCAGTCCCGGTGGTGCTGCCCTGGGACCGTACGTAAACGCCACGCGTGCGCGGTTGGAGGGACGCGAGCGCGCCTGGCTCTACATGCATGCGCCATCGAGCGTGAGCTATGAGCTTGACCTCCCGGAACGGGCAGCCTTCCAGGCCGGCCTGGGTGTAGACCCGGAGGCGTGGACGGCGCCCACCGGCGATGGGTTGCGCTTCGTCGTCGAGGTGACACCGGCCGGTCCCGGCCGCGGCGCTGCAAACGCGTCCGGCGCCAGCCTGGGCGCCGGAGCCCCGGTGCGGGTGCTAGACGAGCACGTCAACCCGCGCTCGTTCGGCGAGCACCGCCGCTGGCTGGATCGCTGGGTGGACCTCTCGGTGTTCGGGGGGCAGCGGGTCACATTGACGCTACGGACTGAGCCGGGGCCGACCGCCGAGCACGACTGGTCGGGCTGGGCCAACCCAGTCATCGTCGTCCAGCGCGACGCCCGCCGCCCCGGAGGCGGACCGCCCGGCCCCGTCCCCACCCCCCGTGCCAGCTGACCTATCTGCGACACCACACACGAAACCCCAAGCTCCCAGGTACCGACAACCATGATCGCTTCCAAATCGCTGCTAGAATCAGGCATCTGCGCCGGAGTGGCGGAACTGGCAGACGCATGCGACTCAAAATCGCACGCCCGTAAGGGTTTGAGGGTTCGAGTCCCTCCTCCGGTACCCAACCTAAGACGCGCCTAGGACGCCAGAGAGAGCTGCATGGATCCCTCTGACGTCGGAGACCTGGGAGAGCTGGCCGGGGTCATTCCCGACCTCGTAGACATGCTCCCGGTGGAGGCGCTGCCCATGGAGGCGCTGCCCGTCCAGGCGGTCACCTGGGTCGCGCGGATGCTGCGCATCTTCGCGCGCCACGCGCTCCTGCTGGCGTTCGTTGGCGCCATGATCGAGAACACTATCCTGCTGGGCTTCCTGCTGCCCGGTGGCGTCGTGGTGGCGTTGGCTGGCGCGGGAGCGCGGGTGGCAAACGTACCGCTGCCTCTGGTGGTGGTTGCAGCGGCTCTGGGT
>CADCTC010000314.1:0-17593 GCA_902805635.1 uncultured Chloroflexota bacterium | reverse complement strand
CCGTGATCGACTACTTCATGGGCAAGGCGGGCATCCACCAACTGCTCCATCACCGGTTCACGGGCCGCTTCGGCAAGCGGTTGGCGCGCCAGCTGGACAACGCGGCGCCACTCCTGCGCCGCCATGGTTGGTGGATCATGCTGTTCGCCCATGCCTTTGGGCACGGTCGCTCGTCTATGGCGCTCGCCGCCGGCGCCAGTCGCTTCCCCCTGCGCCGCTTCCTGGTCATCGAGTTCCCCGCGGCCCTGCTGTGGAGCGCGCTCTATGCCGGTGGCGGCTACCTGCTCGGCCGCGAATGGGACAAGTTCGAGCTGATCTTGCGCCGCGCGGGCTGGGTGGGCGCGGCGGCCCTCATCGCCGGCGCGCTGGGCTGGTGGCTCTGGCAGCGCCGCCAGCCTGCTTCGCCGGAAGAGGATGAGACCTCCCAGGAGGTCACGCCGGCGGGTCCGCCACCGTCGGCGCCGACGGTGGGTGTGTCATCAGACACGTCTGTCCCGCTTGCCTCCGCGCACCCCCAGGCTGCCGGCGGCAGCCCTGCCACGGCCCCGGTGATCACATCCGATGGCGCTGACGGCGCAGTGAGGCCAATCACAGGGCAAGCTCCGGCCGGCGGCTCCTGATCAGCGCGCCACTACGAGGGCCCGCGCTCCTCCTCGAAGACGTACCGGTCGAGGAACGCGTTCCGGAACTTGCCGGCCGGATCGAGCTCGTGCGCGAGCGACCGGAAGTCTGGCAGCCGTGGGTAGAGCGCGCGAAGGCGCGCAGGCGCCATCGTAAAGAGCTTGCCCCAGTGGGGGCGGGCGTCGAACGGTGCCAGTCGCTCCTCCAGCTGGGGCAGCAGTGCCTCCACCGCCGGCCAGTCTGGATACCAGGTGAAGTGCAGCGCCACTGTCTCACGCCCGTAGCTGCCGCTCAGCCACAGGTCGTCAGCGGCGACGGTGCGCACCTCTGAGATCTGCAGCACCGGCGCCGGCGCCGCGCCCAGGCTGCGGATGGCGCGGAACGCCGCCACCGCGTGCCGCCGCTCCACGAAGTACTCGCTCTGCAGCTCGGCGCCGCTGCTCGGCACGAACTCCATCTTGAAGTGCGGCAGCCGCTCGTTCCACGGGCCCGGCACGCCCAGCTGCTCGGTGCACGCCGCCGCCGGCAGGGCGATGATGGGATGGCGCTTCACTGTGGCAGGCCGCCCCCCGAAGAAGTCAGCTGCCTCTGCGGCCGCCCCTACCACTCCCACTGCCACTGACGGCGTCCCCGCTCTCCCCACCATCGATGCGCCTCCCGCGCTGGTGTCCCCAACGCGGCGCTTCACCCAGACCTGGCTCACGTGGTCCCCCTGCCAGTCGGTGAAGAAGCTGACGCTGTAGCCACTGGCCGTGATGGCGTCAAAGCTGTCCTCCAGCCGCTCCACCGGCAGGCCCTCATACACGTCCTGCTGCACCTGGAACGCCGGCTGCACGTCCAGCGCCAGCTGGGTGACCACCCCCAGCGCCCCCAATCCCACCACCGCGCCGCGGAACCGCTCGCCATCCCGCTCCCGCGACAGCGCCAGCACCTCGCCGTCCGCCGTCACCAGCTCTAACGCTGACACGGCGGTGGCCAGGTTGCCGTTGCGGTCACCCGACCCGTGCGTGCCGGTGGCGCACGCCCCCGCGACCGAGATGTGGGGCAGCGAGGCGGTGTTGTGCACCGCGAGCCCCGCGTTGTTGAGTGCCGCGCACAGCACCCCGTAGCGGATTCCCGCCTCGACCGTCACGGTGCCGCGCTCCGGATCGAGCGCGACGACGCCATCCAGCCGCTCCAGGGAGACGAGGTCGCCGGGCGTGTCCGCTATGGCGTTGAAGGAGTGGCGCGAGCCAAGCGCGCCGACCCGGCCGGCACCGGCCACCAGCTCCCGCACGTGCGCCACCGTCTGCGGCCGGTGCACCCTGGCCGCGCCAAAGGTGATGTTCGCGGCCCAGTTCACCCAGCTGTCTCGATCTTGGCTCACGTGCGCTCCCCTCATACAACGCCGTGTCTTCCGGACAGAGCTACAGCGTGCCCTGTCCCAGCGGTCCCGTCTGATGAACGAAAACAGGCCTGCCGGCGAACCCTCGGGTTCGCCGGCAGGCCCGTCTCTGTGGCTGCGTCGGCTGAGCTAGCGCTGGTCTAGCGGGCAGCGGCCGGCACGACCTCGAGCTTCCCGGATACCGCCGCGGCCTGGCTGGGTGTGGCCTTCGTCCGCAGCTCGTAGACGAGGGCCGACCCGACGATGAGCGCCACGGCGACCATCGCCACGCCAGTGACCGTGATGCCGATGCCGAAGGTGTCCCAGCCCCAGGCGTTCAGGAGCTGGCCCCGCAGCGTGGACCCGGTCTGCATGGTGGTGCGCAGGGCGCCCGCCGCGGCCAGCTTGTCGTTGAGCGACTTCACTGCGTCTGCGTTGCCGGCGGCCTGGGCGGCGGCCATCTCAGCGCGGATCTTGGTCTGCTCCTTGCCCAGCGTGGCGTAGGTCGCGCCGGGGAACCCGGCCTTCTGGACCGACTCGCGCATGTGCAGGGCGATGTAGCTCTCGCTGTAGCACTGCGCCTGGGCGCCGGTGGTCATGATCTGGCCGCCGTACCGCGTGAGACAGGCGTTCTCGGCCTTCTCCACCGGGGTGAGCTCGGCGGCGGCCGTGAACTGGATCTGCTGCGCCGCGAGCTGGTCGGCGACGTTGCCCCGGATGAAGCCGCCCATGTACACCGCGGCGGCGCCCACCACCAGGACCGCGGCGAGCAGCACCGCCCACAGCGTGATGATTCTGCTTCTGAGCTCGGACGAGAGCGGGGGATACAACTTGTTCAGCATGACCTTATCTCCAACGTGGCTTCGTGCCCTAAACCCTGTGTCGTGTGTGTCGGCGCACGGCCGGCGAGCACTGCACGTAGTAGACGATACGGGCGCCGAGACAGGCGCGCGTCGGGGAAATCCCTGATCCTCTGGAGGGCAGCGAGCCGGGCGAGGTCCAGTTTGGTGACGAGGTGGGACTCGTAGCACTGGAGCAGCCCGGCGGTGGGGGCGACGGAGAAGAGGCCGTGCTATCCGGCGCGGATGTCGAACACGTCGAATCGGTCCGCGAAACCGGCGGACATCGAGGCCCTGACGTTGTCGCGCTCGAGGAAGCGGGTAGGGTACTCGGGCGCGAGCCTGCTGGCTTCCTCGAGGCGCGCGGCGTGCGCTGCGTCGAGCACGGTGTCGACGCAGCGCAGGTTCTCTGAGAGCTGCGCTGCGGAGCGAGCGCCGAGGATGGGGATGACGCCGCGCCGGCGGACCCACGCCAGCGCCACCTGGGCCGGAGTGGCGTCCATCTCGGCGGCGACGCTGGCCACCGCGCGGGCGATGGAAAGCGTGCGCTCGTCCACGGGGGTGGCCTTGGTGAAGTCGAGCCGCAGGGCGGCGGCGGCGGCCGGTCGCTCGGCGCCGTACTTGCCGGTCAGCAGGCCGGCGCCAAGGGGCGACCAGGCGGTCAGGCCGACTCCGAGCGCCCGCGCCATCGGCAGCAACTCGCGGTCGGAGGTGCGCTCGACGAGGCTGTACTCGATCTGCAGCGCGACGAACGGGCTCCAACCGCGCAGATCGGCCAGCGTGTTGGCGCGCGCGACCGCCCACGCGGGGGCATTGGAGACACCGGCGTACAGCACCTTGCCGGAGCGCACCAGGTCGTCCAATGCGCGCATCACCTCGTCGGTTGGGGTGATGAAGTCCCAGGCATGGACCCCGTAGAGGTCCACGTACTCGGTGTTGAGCCGGCGCAGGCTCGCTTCGAGCGCTTGCACCATGTGCTTGCGCTGGTTGCCGGCGGCGTTGGGGTCGGCGGCAGGGCGCGACATGCTGAACTTGGTGCCGACCACGAACCGGCCACGCTCGGTGGCGATGAACTCGCCGACCAGGCGCTCGCTGGTGCCGCCGGTGTAGACGTCGGCAGTATCGATGAAGGTGCCCCCGGTCGCGACGAACGCGTCGAACATGGCGCGGCTCTCGTCGCGGTCGGCACCCCACCCGGTCTCGGTGCCAAAGGTCATCGTGCCGAGGCAGATCTCGGACACCCGCAGTCCGCTGCGTCCCAATTGCGTGTAGCGCATCATGTCCTCGGGCGAAAGTGGTGGCGCGCCAGCCCCACTGAGGCGGTGGCGGGGCCGGCGATTGTACGGTGGCTGCGGTGGGTGAAAGCGGCGGTAGCGGCAACGCGCGGCTAGCGCGGCGGCGTGCTGCTCAGCAGCCGTGGCGGCACCGCCGGCACCGCCGGCACAGGTAGCACGGTCCGGTTGAGGTGCGGGCCGGTGCCGCCACCGGATCAGGTACGATGACTCGGCGCGCGTCGCGAAGCGTGGTGCAGCTTCTCAAGCGCCTCTCGTTGGACTGAAGCCATACCTCTTGCGCCGAGTGCACCAGGGCTGCTCCAGGAGACGACTACCCCGGAGGTTGACCCCGCGGAGCTGTTCACCGGCAGATAGATGGGGAGTGTCGTCCATGCAACCCGTACCTGCATCTAGCCTCAACCCTGACGCTGGGTCTCACGCCGTCACCGCGGATCCCCTGGAGGTGGAGGCCGCCGTGCGGGCCGGTGACGAAACGGTGCGCCGGGTGCCGTACTTCCTGTGGCGGTACGGGGAGCGGGGACGGCGCTTTGGCCACAGTGACAGTGCCTGGCTGGTGAATCTCGTCTCCCTGCCCCAAACCGTGGTGGACCAGCAGATCGGTTGGCTGGGCAACCTGCTCTCCAATCGTGGGATGCCCCAGCTCCTCCTCGAACGCCACCTGCTGGTCTTGCACGACGCGCTGGAGCAGACCCTTCCTGGAAAAGCGTCAGAGTACGCCAAGCTACGCGCCGCCGCCGAGATGCTGCGCCGCCAACGCACTAGGATCCTCTCCGACGAGGCGATGAAGCGCATCGGTGCGGTGTTCGAAGCAGCGGCCGGCGATGAGTGGCGCCACGAGCGAGAGCGAGCGGGTGTGGGTGAACTGTTGGCGGCGGCGGTAGCGGATGAGCAGACGGGGGTAGTGAATGCGGTGACTAGCCTCACCGGCTGGCTCACCGACCCCGCCCGCTTCTCCGAACGGTGGGTTGCTGCCGTGCGCCAAGCGGTCTCCGCCGCCCGCGATCAGGCACACCCACGGTAGCGGCTGCCGCTGAACGGGCGGCGTGGCATCAGCGGCGATCTAGCCATCTGGCGAGCTCCGTCTGGTCGGCAGCGTTACGACGAAACGAGTGCCACCGTCCTGGGGAGCTTCGACCCAGACGCGGCCGTTATGAAGCGCCACGACCTGCCGGGCGATGTAGAGGCCGAGCCCGAGTCCGCCCAAGTGCCCCTCGCCGTGTGCTTGGTAGAAGCGCTCGAAGATCCGCTCGTGTCTTTCCGACGGGATGCCGGCGCCTCTGTCCCGCACCGTCAGTGTTGCCATGTCCCGTTCGGCAACGCCACACGAGCTCGGGGGCGGTGGCGGAACCAGATCGATATCAACATCGCCGCCGTCGGGGCTGTACTTGACGGCGTTGGAGAGCAAGTTACTGATGACCTGCCCCAGACGCATCGGGTCGCCCTCCACCTCCAACATTGCTGGGGTGCGGAGCACGAGCTGATGCCGGTCCGTGGTGGCCTGCGAGGCCGCGACAGCCTCGCGGACGAGCTCGGCGAGATCCAGCGACTGCCAATCGAGTGCGAACTTGCCCGCCTCTATGCGCGCTACGTTCATGAGCTGTTCAACAAGCCTGCCCATGCGATCTGACTGCTCTACCACCGTCTGCGTGAATTCGAGCACGCGCTCCCGGTCGACGGTCTCGGCGCCACCCAGGCGCCGCCGTAGCAGCTGGGCATACCCGCGCAGGGAGGCCAGCGGCTGTCGCAATTCGTGCGCGGCGACCGAAAGAAACTCGTCGCGCACCAGGACGGCTGCCTCCGCCGTACCTCGTGCTTGCCGCTCACGGTTCAGTGCTTCCTGGATCTCACCTTGCGCGCGGGCGAGCCGCGTGTTGGTCGCCTCCAGCTCCTTTGCCTGACGAGCGTGTTCCCGCGCGAGGACCGCAAGCTCGTTGTTGAGCTGGAGCAGTCGCTCCTCGAGGAGCCGCTCATCACGGGGGCGTGGCTCACCGATCACGACAAATCCGTCCGGCTGCACGTCCACGCGGCACTCCAGCGTGTGAGGTACACGCGAAACGTCTACCAGATTGAGCAAGAACCGTTCCCTTGGGTGGCGTTCTCCACTCTCCACGCGGCGCCGCAGCGTCGCGGAGTCTGCCTCCGTGAGCCAGGACCACAGCGGACGCCCGATGAGGGTCTCGACCGGCACGGTAAGCGCGGCGGCGGTGGCGCCGTTCGCCGCGATGATGGTCCCGTCTTGCAAGGCGGCGATAACGTGGACCGAGCGACTTTCCTCAAGGTAGTGGGCCAGGAACGGCGCGGAGTCGGCGGCGAGTTCTGCGAGCTGCTTTCCGCGCGATGGGTCGCGCAGGCGGTCCAAGACGATGACCTTGGTAGCCGCCGGGTCCAGACGGAGGCCCTTGGGGATGAAGCGGTGGGAGCGCCGGTGATCTTCGCTGCCGTGCCAGGTGCGGAACGCTGACTGATCGGTCCAGCGCGTGACGAGATAAAAGAGCGCGGGATCTTCCGGCGGCGTGAACACCTCCAGTCCAAGGAAACCCGGTGCGTGGTCGACGAAGCCGGGACGGTCGAGAAACGCCGCTGTGACGTCTCCCTCGCGACCATTCGCCACCCGGAAGCGCGAAACGGCAAGAATCACGGGCGCGCCACGAAGGGGCGCGTGACACCGTCGGCCTCATTGGCGCCATCCGCTGACCATTGCCGCACGAGCGCTACTGCCTCCCGGACGCCGGTGGCGAATCCGTCGGCCTCAAGCTCTCGCCACAGGTGTGGCGCAGCCCGAAAGGCGCCCCCACCCACGATTATGCGGGGCGGCGAGGCCTGGCGGCGCACGTCCTGTATAAGACGGCGCACCTGGGGCACGTTGAACAGCATCGTGGCGGAGATGCCGAGCACGAGCGCGCCGTGCTCGGCGACAACGCGCACGATTCCGTCGTGGGGCATGTTGGTTCCAAGAAAACGAATGTCCCAGCCGTCTGCTTCCAGAGCGTCGGCAACAATATTGGGCCCCATCTGGTGCAGTTCCCCCTGCACGCCGGTGACCACGCCGCGGCCGCGCCGAGTCTGTGGCTGCTCGATCCGGGGGTAGAGCTGCGTGAGCACGTACTGGGCCGTGGCGGTCGCCATGTGCTCCTGCGCCACGCTAATATCGTTGGCTTCCCAGCGCCGGCCCACCTCGTACAGCGCGTTTTGGAACAGGTCCACATACACATCAGTGAGTGGATAACCGTCACGGAGCGCCTCCACCGCGACGGTGCTAGCGGCCCGCCGATCCCCCTGGAGCAGGGCCTGGAGGAAGACGCGCTGAGCGAGAGCGAGTCCCTCGTGAAGGGGGGCTGCGAAGTCTGGCCTGACGAGGTCCTCCGTCGCAAGCACGCACGCATCGACTCCGGCGGCGACGATCTCCAAGAGTGCGGCGCTGTGATCGGGCCCCAGGTGGTTCGTCAGCGTGCTGAGAATCTGCGTGAAACTCTCCGCCAGGAACTGCGGCGCGATGCCCCGCGCCGCGAATACTGTGGCAGCCCAGCGCGCGTAGTCCGCGAACCCCGCCGCCGCACCGCTCTCCACGGCTCCCGCCAGGAAGTCCACGTGGTTGCAGGCGTCCTCAATGCCCCGGCCTTGGGCGAGCTCACCGTAGCGCTCGCGCCAGTCCGGGTGAGCGCACAGGAGCGCTTCGGTCACGGCCTCTGCTGTAATGGCCCGCCGGGCGCGGAGGCCGTCGGCCAGTGCTATTCGCGCATCCAGCGACAGGGCAGACAGTGCAGGCATGGACCGTCTCCTTCTCCAGCAGGGAGTGCCTCAGCGTCTGAGCGGCACGCCGCTGTCCAGGAGGAATGATACGCACGGCTGAGTCTGCCCTGTCAAAACTGTCAGCACTGATGGGTGATGTGCTGCGCAGCTTTTAGGTCCGGTGACACAAGGCGCGCATGGACGGCAAGAGCACAACGCGCGCGCTACGCGCCCGCAACGGCCCCACAACCGCATGGGCGGACAGTCCGCCTATGGACACGGTGCTGCCGGTGGTCGCTGTGGCAATTGGTATTGGGGCCAGCCTGATCCTCTGTGCACTTGTGGGAGCGGTGCGCGGCCACGGCGGCAAGCAGCGGTGAGCGGAGCCCAGTGGCAGCGCCGTGGTGTCCGGCCGGCCGGACACCACGGAGACGGAACGCCATGCCCAATGTCTAGCCGTCGAGCGGTTCCACGGTGATGGTGTGGGTGCCCGGTAGGTAGTCGTACCGCGTGAGGACGCTGCGCCGATACACTCTCGCTCCATGGACGGGGGCAGCACTGGTGAGGTGCGAGCGCTGATCACCGGCATGGAGGCGGCGCTGCTGCTGGGGCAGGCCGCGTGGGCGCGGGCGCGCGTTGACTGCTTCGTCGCGCATCGTGGCGCTGCTGGAACGGCTCACAAGGCTCTGCCCGCCGGCCGAGCTGTCCTAGACGACCAGGCCGCGCCGCAGGGCCACGGTGACGGCATCGGCCGCCTCGGCAATGCCGAGCGCTGTCGCCGCGGTAGCGTGAATGCCGGCGCAGGCACCCCTGGCGTGTCCGGTGAGTTCGCAGCACTGCGGCGGTCGGTAGCCGCGCGCGTGGAGCTGGAGGACCAGCAGCTCGTGGCCGGACAGGGGGCGCCGGCCTCGCTGCGCGGCGTGCTGCACGTCAATCTCCAGTTCCAGTATCGTTGCTCCCGGCGTTCCTCGCCACAGCACGGCGCGTGTGGCTGTCCGATATACGCACGTGGAGGGCCACCGGACGGGTACCGGTGAACACAAGTCAATCACTACTCCGCTACTTCGTCCCACACTTTCGCCGCTTTCGCCGCGGGGCGCTGTGGCAGGATACTTTGTGTCAGTAGCGGGCCTCTGCACTGCATGGGCAAAGACCGCTGAGAGACTCGGGACAGTCTCCAGCGTGCATGGTGGATAAGCGCGGCCTGCCATGTGCTGCCCTGTCCGGCATGCCTACATCGGGCGATGAGTACGCCGCCGCCATACTCGCTCTTGTCGTAGTGGGACAGCGCGCGCTCGATGGCGGGCAGCGGCTGGGGCAGGTAGGCGCCGCCCTGGTCGGAGAGTAAACGTGCCGACTCCTTGCGGTTGTCGCGCGCGAAGAGCTGCGCGGAAGCGACGGCGCACGGGCGACAGCACCAGGACGCCGCCTCCGCGGAGTGGCGGGGCGATCAGCCGGGACGGGTCACCGCTTCAGGGCGTAGATGACCACGGCGACGGGACCGTCTCCCTCGCGCGACAGGATGTGCACGTCGTCCCTTCCCACACGGCCCGACCGCAGCGGGCCGAACGACTGGTGGCTGAGCACGTCGTAGTAGACGGTGCGCCCGTCCAGCCGCACGCCCTCGACGTTGCTGCGCTTGGCCTCCACACCCGGACGCACCTCCACCAGCGCGTCGTTTGCGCGGTACGACTCCACGTACGAGAGGACCAGAGTGCGCTCTGCCGCCGCCAGTGGTAGAGGCGTGGCCGACGCGGCCGTCCAAATGAGGGAGGCGGTCCGTCCCAGACCGGCGGCCCCGATCAGCCCCGGTGCGAGAAACAGCCACGCCGACACCAGGAACGCCGCGGCGGCCCCGCAGAGGCCGAGCACCGCGGCGGGGCCCTCCAGCGGCACTGCGTGCGGGCGAGGGGCCGTGCGGACTTCCATGAGTCCATCAAGCGCAGGCTCTGTGCCACCAGCCCGACGCCATCCGGGGAGTTCGCGACGGACACTGCGCGTTTCACCTGCTGGTCTAGGCCCAAATGCCTAGACTCGATGGGCCGCCCGGCTCATGTGGCGCGGGGCACTACGGCCGTATGCTGGGGTCCTGAGCTCCCGCACGCCGAGAGATGCGGGGGCACGGAAAGGACATTCGGTATGAGGCAGCAGCAGGTGACGCAGGTGACGCAGGTGGCGCTGGCGGTGCTGGCGGTGCTCGGCGCGGCGGTGGCCGCGGCGCTGACGGGCGGCGTAGCGGCCGCGCAGACGAGTCCCCGCGCGGCGAACGCGGTGATCCGCAGTGGCGATGGGCAGCAGATCGGGACGGCGAGCCTGACGGAGACGGCCGCCGGTGTGAGGCTCGCGGTGCAGGTGCGGAACCTGCCCCCGGGAGAGCACGGCATTCACATCCACGCGGTCGGCACCTGTGACGGACCGGCGTTCCTCTCGGCCGGCGGGCACTTCAACCCGATGAACGCGCAGCACGGCCTGCGCAACCCCGCCGGCGCGCACGCGGGTGACCTGCCCGAGCTGGCCGTGGCGGCGAACGGGACGGCGAGCTACGCCACGACAACCACCCGCGTCACGCTCGGCACGGGCGCCGCATCGCTGTTCGACGCCGACGGCTCGTCGCTCGTCATCCACGCGGACCCGGACGACCACGTCACCGACCCGACGGGCAACAGCGGAGCGCGCATCGCCTGCGGCACGATCGTGGCCGGCGCGGCGGCGCTGCCGGCGACGGGTGGCGGCACGGCGGCCCCGCTGATGGGGCTGGGGGCGGGTGCGCTGACGGCGCTGGCGGGTCTTGGCGCGGTGCTGCGCCGGCGGAACACTCGGCGCGCAGCGTAGCCTCGGACAGGGTCGCAGGGAGTGTAGGTGACTCAGTGAAGCGCAAGCTGAGGGCGCCGCTAGTGGCGCTTGGGTGGCTGGTGGCCATCTTCCTGGGCATGATGATGGGCTGGCTGCCCGGCGCGCTGGCGGTCCTGGTCACGCTGATCGCGCTGCACATCTTCTCGCGCTCACGCCTGCTGCCACGGCTGCGCCACGGCGTGCGGTCCAAGTTCCTGGCGGCGATCGCGGTGATCGCGGCGCTCTTCTTCGCCGTCAGCCTCATCAACTTCGCGGCCATGACCTACATGCACGAGAGCGTGCATGCGCTTCAGGAGCTCGGGTCGTCCGAGCCGGAGCGGCTGGTGGCGGGGCTGCGGGCGCTAGACGAGACGCAGCACGGACTGCTCTTCTCGCTCACCCCCGTGCTTGGCCTAGTGGCGACGCTGGTCGCCACGTCGCTAGGGCGCGCGATGGCCCAGTCGGTGGTGGAGCCGGTGCGGCGGATCAGCGGGGCGATGCGGCGCATCGCGGCGGGGGACTTCTCGCCGCGCGTGGCGGTGGACAACAACGACGAGCTGGGGGAGCTGGCGGCGCGCGTCAACCGCACGGCCGAGGAGCTGGCGGGCCTGCAGGAGGCGCGGCTGGCGCGGGAGCGCGCGCGGGCGCGCGAGGAGGCGCTGCAGGAGCGCGTGGCGCAGGTGACGCTCGCCCAGGAGGAGGAGCGGCGGCGCATCGCGCGCGAGCTGCACGACGGGCTGGGCCCCTCGCTTGCGGCGATCGGGAACAGACTCCGGGCCAGCCGCGCCATCGTGCGCAGCGATCCGGCGCAGGCGGAACGGGAGTTGGAGGAGCTGGAGTGGGGGCTACGCGACCACGTGCGCGAGATCCGCGAGCTCATCCACGACCTGCGCCCGCCGGCGCTCGACCAGCTTGGTCTGGCGGAGGCGGTTCGCCAGTACGCCGAGCGCCTCGCGCGCGACGCGGGCGTCCAGATCGCCGTCCGGACCGAAGGAGACCTGGCGCTGGACCCGCTGACCGAGGTCACGGTCTTCCGCGTGGCGCAGGAGTGCCTGAGCAACGTCCACAAGCACGCCGGCGCGCAGCGCGTGGACGTGCGGCTGGCGCGCACCGCCGACTCCGTGACGCTCGCGGTGGAGGACGACGGACGCGGATTCGATTGCGAGACCGCTGGCATGGCGGGCGCTGCCCGCGACGGCGGCGCTGGCAGCGGCGCGGATGGGGGCACTGGCGACGTGGGGTCCGGTCTGGGGCTGCTCGGCATGCGCGAGCGCGCCGAGCTGCTGGGTGGCGAGCTGGAGATCCGGAGCACGCGCGGAGCGGGATCGCGCGTGGTGCTGCGGCTGCCGGCATCCCCGGCATCAGCGGCATCCCCGGCACCTGAGGCGGCTGCGGTGGGAAAGGGCACGGTCTAGCGCGATGGACGAGGCGCGGGTGCTGCTGGCAGACGACCACACGCTGTTCCGCAAGGGGCTGCGCACGCTCTTGGAGCGGATGGAGGGGGTGGAGGTAGTGGGCGAGGCGTCCAGCGGCGAGGAGGCCGTGGAGCGCGCGCGCGAGTTGGTGCCGGACGTGATCCTGATGGACGTCAAGATGCCGGGCATGAGCGGCATCGAGGCGGCGCGCCGGGTGGTGGCCGAGAACCCCCACATCGGCGTGGTCCTGGTGACGATGTTCGACGACGCCGAGTCGGTGTTCGCCGGCATGCGTGCCGGCGCGCGAGGCTACGTGCTCAAGGAGGCCGAGCCCGAGGAACTGCGCCGCGCGATTGACGCCGCCGCGCGGGGCGAGGTGATGCTGGCGCCGAAGATCGCGGAGAAGCTGCTGCGCCAGTTCGAGCCGGCGCGCGAGCGGGGTCAGCCGGACGTGCCCTATGAGGAGCTGACCCAGCGCGAGCGGGAGGTGCTGCAGCTCGCCGCCGGCGGACTCTCCAACAAGGAAATCGGCGTCCGTCTGGTCATCAGCGAGAAGACCGTCAAGAACCACACCGCAAATATCTTCTCCAAGCTGCAGGTCAACGACCGCACGCAGGCCGTGCTCCTCGCGCTGCGCCGCGGGCTGGTAACGCTGCCCCCAGAAGAAAGTGACAAAGCATGACTACCATTCACGCGGCACCGGCCGCATCGCGAATCCAGGTTTCGGACACCAGCGACCCCTCCGTGACGCCCCTCCAGTTCGCTGGCCTGGCGGCCGGCCTGGGCGGCGTGCTGTCGACTGTGCTGCGCCCGCTGGTGGCTACGACGTGGAACAACCCGGCGTTCGGGCTTACCCACGAGGACTACAACCGGCTGATGGTCGCCCGGCGCCATCTGGCGCGCGTGATGCGTGAGTAGGCGCGCCTTGGGCATGATGGGCGGCGCGCTTGGCATAGCAGGGCTGACGCTGAGCCTGGCGGCCCTCTTCTGCGCGGTGTGGATCGTGGTGCCGGCGCCGCACCGGGTACTGGCCCTCCTGGCGGTGGGGGCGAGTGAGCTGAGCGCGTGGCTGCTGGTGGCGGGGGGTGCCGGAGCCGGGCTGGGTGCGGCCGCGGCGGTGCGGGCTGGGGGAGGCGGAACGGCATGGGTACTCCGTGTGGGGTGGCTGTCGGTGCTCTGCGGGCTGGGGGCGGCGGGACTGGCGCTTGTTCCGCCCCTCCAGGCGCGGCCGGTTGCGACGACGCACGGCGCGCCGCTCTCGCCGCTCAGGGCCATGACGGGAGCGCTCACGCCATCGGACTCGGACGCGGCGGTGACGGCGATGAGCACCGTGACGTACGCCGCGGTTGACGGACAGGCGCTTCACATGGACGTGTACAGGCCCTCCCACCGGTCAGACGCTTCGAGCGGGCCCGGCGCGCGTCCGGCCGTGGTCGTGGTGCACGGCGGGGCCTGGGACGGAGGGAAGCGGAGCGAGCAGGCGCGCTGGAACCGGTGGCTTGTGGCGCGCGGCTACGTCGTGTTCGACGTCGATTACCGCCTGGTCCCCCAGCCCAACTGGGCGGCAGCCACCGGCGACATCCTGTGCGCAGTAGGGACCATCAAGGCGCAGGCGGCGCACTGGAGTGTCGACCCGGCGCGAGTCGCGCTGCTCGGCCGATCGGCCGGCGGTCATCTGGCGCTGCTCGCGGCGTACACGGCGGCTGAGGCGGGCGCTGCCGATAGCACCATCGACCCTAACGACGCGGGCGACCAGGGTGTCCGGCCAAGCTGCTCGGTGCCCGACGCGGCGGTGCGTGCGGTGGTGTCGTTCTACGGGCCAACCGACCTCATCTGGGGGTACGAGCACCCGGCCAACCAGCGGGTCATCGACGGCCGCCGGACACTTGAGCAGTTTCTTGGCGGGACGCCACACACCGCGCGCGGGATCTACGAGCGCGCCTCACCCACCACCCACGTGCGTCCCGAGACACCGCCGACGCTCCTGCTGCACGGCGGACGTGATCAATTCGCTAGATCCCAGCACAGCGAGCGGCTCGCGTCACGCCTGCAAGTGGCCGGGGTGCCGCACGAGACGGTGCTGGTGCCCTACGCGCAGCACGGCTTCGACTACGTTTTCGATGGCTGGGGCGGGCAGATCGTCCAGGCGACGGTGGCGCGGTTCCTGGAAGCGCACGTGAAGGGGTAGCGGAGTGTCCTGGGCGGCGGTTCAGGCCGAACGCGTCTGGCGCGTGCGGCGGCTGCGGCTGGCGATCCCGGTCGTCCTGCCGGCTGGTGCGCGCCTGGGGCTCCTGGCCATGGGCGCACGGTCGTCGGCCGAGGGCCTCTCCGCCATCCCGGCTTCGGCCTGTGGCTCTGGACGCTAGCGTTGCTCATGCCGCTCACCGCTGCGCTCCACCTGGCGCTGGCGGCGCTGGCGCTGCAGCGGCGGGCGCGGGAGACGTCCACGAATGCGCCACCGCGAAACCGTTTCTGCGACAATCCCGCACGAGGCGCGCATGACTATGGATAGCCACGACCCGGTTCGCCCCGAGTCCGCGGGCCGGACCTTCGCCCGCTGCACAAGCCCTGGCGAAGCAACAGGGGAGATTGACCACCTGGCGGGGGCAATCCTACGGAAGTGAGCGATTCCGCCACTTCCAACAGCGGCGGCGCCACCAGCCGTGATCGACTCGCCACGGGAAAGCGCCCCAACCTGCTGCTGATCCTGGCAGACCAGTGGCGCGGCGACAGCCTCGGCATTGAGGGCCACCCGGTCGTCTCCACGCCCAACCTGGACTACCTGGGCGCGACCGGGGCGCATTTCCGCCGCGCCTACTCGGAGTGCCCCTCGTGCGTCCCGGCGCGGCGCACCATCTTTTCCGGCCAGGCGCCGGCCGTGCACGGCATGGTGGGCATGAAGATGGGCGTGCCGTGGGCGATCGGCCACACCCTCGCGGGGGAGCTGGCACGCGCCGGGTACCAGACGGAGATGGTGGGGAAGCTGCACCTGCACCCGCCGCGCCGGCTTTACGGCTTCCACCACCTGCAGCTCGCCGAGGCGACTCAGCGGGAAGAGAACAACGACTACCTCGAGTGGCTCAAGCGCGGTGCGGCGGATGGGACTGGTGGGGCAGGAGGGGCGGCGCCCCTGGAAGTGGGCGTGGCGCACGGGGTTTCACCCAACGGCTGGGTGGGGCGCCCCAGCCACCTGCCGGAGCACAAGACGCACTCCTACTGGTGCGTCTCCCAGGCCACCGAGTTCCTCGCCAAGCGGGACCCGACGGTGCCCTTCTTCCTCAACGTGAGCTTCATCGATCCCCACCCACCGCTGACGCCGCCGCAGTTCTACTACGACCGCTACATGGCGCTCGACTTGCCGGAGCCGGTGGTGGGCGATTGGGCGCCGAATGTTCCCCCGGGGAAGGGCCAGGATCCCAACGCCTGGTTCGTCAACCTCGACCGCGAGACGATGCGCCGGTGCCGCGCCGGCTACTACGGTCTGATGAACCACGTGGACGACCAGGTGGCGCGGCTGCTCGCCTTCATGCGCCTGCGCGGGCTGCTGGACGACACGCTGGTCCTGTTTACGTCTGACCATGGCGAGATGCTGGGCGACCACCACATGTTCCGCAAGTGCTTCCCGTACGAAGGCTCCGCGCGCGTGCCCTTCCTGTTGAGAGCACCGCGCTGGATGGGGCTGCGCCCAGGCGTGGCGCTCGACCAGCCGGTGGGGCTGCAGGACGTGATGCCCACGCTGCTGGACGCGGCCGGCGTGGAAGTGCCAGAGACCGTCACCGGCCGCAGCGTGCTGCCGCTGTTGCAGCAGGGCGTGGTCTCCGACGCTCCTTGGCGTGACGCGCTGCACGGCGAGCACTCGGGTCTCTACCAGCATGACTTGGGCATGCACTTCCTGGTCGACGGCCGCGCCAAGTACGTCTGGTGGTCGCAGACCGGGCGCGAGCAGCTGTTTGACCTGGCTGGCGACCCGAACGAGGTGCACGACCTCGCGCAGGGGGCGGACGCGGAGCAGCGGCTCGCGCCCTGGCGAGCCCGCCTGGTCCGGCAGCTGCGTGAACGACCGGAGGGCTTTACCGCCGGCGGGCGACTCGTCCCGGGCCGCCCGCACGAGCAGCTCGTACCGGCGGCGCCGGCAATCGTCTGACCAGTGGGTCCTTCTCTGCGGTAGCGCTGGCGAAGAGGGACCTGGGCGGCCTGCCCGCCCAGGTCCCTCTTGACCACCACTGGTATTAACCAGGTCGGGCGACGTGCGGCCGGCCAGCGCCGCGATCTTCTTGTCCATGCTCGCGGCCGTCTGTCCTGCCGAGACGGCGATGCTCATCTCGGAGCGCCATACGCGGGACGAGCGGAACGAGTACCCGGAGTTGTCGGACACCACGAGCGGTTTCATCATGCGCGCCATGGGCTGAGCTCGTTCGGGCAGGTCGGTATCGGCCTAGGTTTCCCAACTCCCGGACGCTCGATGCGCTCAAGTCGGTGGACCTGGTTGTCGCGTGTGTGGACTCGTGCTCGACCGGGAGCACGCCGGTGAGCTACGATGGGGCACTGCTTCCGGTCAGGGAGGACCGACCGGCGATCAGGAAGAGACCTCGTCGCAAGGAGCAGCCGCCATGCCTGATCTGCCGAAGCGCACCCTCGGACGCACCGGGCTTGAGGTCACGACACTAGGCTACGGGGCGATGGAGCTGCGCGGCGCCCCCAAGGGCCGCGATGTGAGCGAGGAGCAGGCCGAGCGCATCCTTAACACCGTGCTCGATGCCGGGATCAACTTCATCGACACCTCGATCGACTACGGCGTGGCCGAAGAGCGGATCGGCCGGTACATCGCACACCGGCGCTCCGAGTACGTGCTCGCGTCCAAGTGCGGCTGCTTGGCCGGCACCCTGGCGAGCAACCCGCCGCCGGCGCGCCCCGGCCAGCGCTCCCCGCACGTCTTCACGGCCGAGAACATCGTGCAGGGCGTCGAGCAGAGCCTGGAGCGCATGCGGACCGAGTACCTGGACCTGGTGCAGTTCCACGCGTCGCCCTCGAAGGCGGAGCTCGAGGAGCACGGCGGCTTGCAGGCGGTCCAGGAGCTCCAGCGGCGGGGCAAGGTGCGCTTCATCGGCATCTCCGGCACCCTCCCCAACCTCCACGAGCAGATCGCGATGGGAGTGTTCGACACCTTCCAGATCCCCTACTCCGCCCTTGAGCGGGCCCACGAGGCGCTGATCGAGCAGGCCTCGCGGGCCGGGGCCGGAATCATCATCCGTGGTGGTGTGGCGAAGGGTGGCCCCGGCAAGGAGCAGGGGGACTCCTGGGAGGCCTGGCAGCGCGCCGGCCTCGACGACCTGCTGGGCGGCATGTCGCGCATGGAGTTCATGCTGCGCTTCACCGTCAGTCTCCCCGACCTGGACACCACGATCGTCGGCACGATCAACCCGGACCACCTGCGGGACAACCTGCACGCTCTGGCGGCGGGGCCGCTGCCGGCTGAGGTCTACGCCGAGGCGAAGCGCC
>CADCTC010000313.1 GCA_902805635.1 uncultured Chloroflexota bacterium | reverse complement strand
TGGTAGCGCGCCACCACGTCGGCCGCGATCTTCTCGAGCGAATGGCCGATATGGGGCGGACCGTTGGGGTAATCGATTGCGGTAGTGATGTAGTAGGTGCGGGCCATATGACGGCAGTCCTAACGGCGGTGGCGCAGAACCAGGTTGGGGTGAGGGTCGGGTTCCTGGCGTGGCCGGTCGAAGTCTACCGCTCGGGCTGTGGCCCCGAGGCAGTTGTTTTTGTAGCCGTTTGTAGCCATTTGTAGTCCAAGCCACACGGTAATGGGTGAGACTGGCGTGCGGGTGCGCTGGCAGCGGTGCGGGCACTGGTGGCGCTTTTTGTTGTCATTTGTTGTCGCTCCTACACGGAACGGTGCTTTCGGGTCTTATGAGGGACGAGACGGAGAGTGTCGACTGAGGATGGCACTCGAAGAGCTCGCTGCTTCATTTATTACTACGCTTGGGGGCTGGAGTGTCCCAGGGGCGACGGGTCAGAGGCGGCCAGTCTCCAACATCTCTCTACTATGAAGACGGTTGAGAGGGGTCAAAGCGGCAGGTACTGGGCGGATGGAGCAGGGGGTACGATCGGGGCCGGCACACTGGGGGACACCTGAAAACTCAGGGACAGCACGCCGCAGACACGAGAAGAGGGTCCACAACCGCTGCCGAGACAACGACTTGCCTGTTTACGGCATGAGCGAGCCTGGCGCGTACCATCAGCCCGGTGGGAGCGCACCCGGGACCACTGGACCACCTGCGCGGGGTGAGCCCCTCGCCTGCCGAGCGGCGCGCGGCGGAGCTGCTCGGCGGCCAGGATGAGTTCATCCGCCGCAGACGGTCCCACGGTGCCGAGGGCGAGACGTTCCTCCGCACCCTGGGCGCGATGGTCGAGCAGTGCGAGGCGCGCTGGGGCATCCGCGTCGTGCGCACGCCCTGGAAGCTCTCGCGGAGCTTCGTCGCCGAAGCGGAGCGCGCGGACGGCACGCCATGCGTGCTCAAGCTGGATGCGCGCGCGGAGGAGATCGAGGCGCTGCGGGTCTTCGACGGGCGTGGCTCCGCACGCGTCCTGGACCTAGACGCCGAGCGGCGCTGGCTCCTGCTGGAGCGCCTGACGCCGGGCACCACCCTCGCCTCCCTGGCCGATGACGACGAGGCGACGCGCATCGGTGCGCGCGTCATGCGGCGGCTCTGGCGGCCGGTGCCGGCCGGCCACACGCTGGAGACGCTGGAGGAGCGGGGACGCGCCTTTGAGCGCCAGCGTCCCGTGTTTGGCGGCGGCACCGGCCCCTTTCCAGAGCACCTGGTGGTGGCGGCGGAGCGCGTCTTCGCCGAGCTGCCGGTGGGGGTGGAGCCGATGGTGCTGCACGGCGACGCGCACCACTACAACATCCTGCACGACACCATCCGCGAAGGGTGCGGACGGGACGAGTGGCTGACGATCGATCCGCACGGCGTGGCGGGCGATCCGGGCTACGAGGTCGGCTGCTTTATCTATAACCCGAACGGGAACGGCCCGATCCCCGGCGACGCGCTCAGCCCGCTCAAGGCGCCCGACCCGAAGGCGCGGGTCGCGCGGCGCGTCGCCATCCTCGCGGAAGAGCTTGGATGGGAGCGCGAGCGCGTCCGGCTGTGGTGTCTCGCCCAGTCCGTGCTATCAGGGTGGTGGCACGCTGAAGACGGAGACGCTTCGGATGAGGAGGTCGCCAAGATGGGCTGCCTCGCCGTTGCCCAACTGCTCTACGACATGGCGCCGTCTCTAGCGCACGCGCTTCGGTAGCTCAAGCGAGGGGCCCACGTTAACGAGTCACAGTCTGGGGCGGTCCAATGCGACGACAGGGGTGACGTGACCGGAGAGCCAGCTCCGTGATGCTGCCCCCAACGCTGCGGCGTTCCGCATCATCTTTGCACCCTCCCGTGTGGGACGCCACTGCTGTAGACGTAGAGCACCGGCCTGGAGACCGGCCGGGATGCTGAGGCGCGGGCAGATGCGCTAATCTGCGCCATGCCCGCTCCCTATGCCCCGCCAGCAGACGGTGCAGCTGGTCACTTTGATGCGCGACCTCTTCCGGTGCTGCGAGGGACGCGCGTGGACCTGCGCCAGCCCGTACCCGAAGACGTGGCCGCGCGGGTGGAGGTTCCGCGGGATCCTGAGGCGCAGCGCATGTACGGCCAGTCGGTCCCCTCAGGGACGACAGTGTTTACTCCCGAAGAAGCGCGCGAGAGTCTCGCCTCCTACGCGCGCCAGGATCTCACCACGACCCGCTCCTTTGTGATTGCCGCCCGCGTCCTGCCGGACGGCACCCCCGCTGTGGAGGAGGCGGGCCGCTACATTGGCGGCATTCGCCTCCACAGCCTGAGCGGGGCGGACCGCCGCGCGACGCTGGCGATCGGCATCTTCGACCGGCGATACTGGTCAAAGGGGTATGGCACGGAGGCCATCCGCTTGCTCCTGAGCCACGCCTTCGGGACGATGCGGCTGCACCGGGTCGCCCTGCGCGTGCTGGAGTACAACGCGCGGGCCATCCGCGCCTACGAGAAGTGCGGCTTCACGCGAGAGGGCGTCGAACGGGAGTCGGCCTACGTGGACGGCGGGTGGCACAGCGACGTGATCATGGGCATCCTGGAGCGCGAGTTCCGTTCGCTCGAGTGACGGTAGGACACTCGGCGTCGTCCCCGTGCTCACCGCCGCCCGCGCTTCTTGGCGTGATCCCGCCGCGGCAGCTCCACCGAAAACGAGCACCGGTAGGTCTCGGTCGTCATGGTGTGGAACTCCTCTGGCGTCCACGCGCCGATGGAGAGGCGCAGGGACCGCGCTTGGTGCAGCTCTCCAGCGTTCGAATGGCCCCCTAGTTGCCCGCTAGGGCTTCAAGCTTTGCGGCGACGGTTGTCGAAATCGGAATGCCAAGCCTCTGCGCTTCCTGCCAACGCGCGTGTGACCGCTCTCCGGGTGCGTAGACGCGCTCAACGCCCGGCTGGGTTGGGGTGTCTCGCACGTCGCGGATCATCCGGTCAATACGAACTCGGAACTCCATGGGTTCGCCGAACCATGAGGGATCTAGCGCCAGTAGAAAGTGGCCGATGTCGTATGGCCGCGGGTCGTCGTCGGTCATGCGCTGAAGCGCTACACCAAAGCGCGCGCCAGAGAGTGCGCCAGCCAGGCTATCCATGAGCATCGCCAACCCAAATCCTTTATGTCCCGCCGTTGGCGATCCCAAAGGCAAAAGGTAGCCGCCGAGTCCGGCCTGGGCATCGGTCGTCGGCTGTCCCTGGGCATCGATGGCCCATCCCTCCGGCAGCGGCTGGCTGCGCTCGGCGAGCAGCGCGAACCGCGAGCGCGCTGCAGTGCTCATCGAGATGTCGAGAACGAGCGGAGGCTCGCTTTCAGCCGGGATAGCGTATGCGGTGGCTGTGTTCCCTACGCGACCAACTCGCCCGCCTGGCGGCGCAACCGCGGCGACGCTGTTGGTGGTGGCGATGCCGATCAGACCGTCACGGCATGCTTGCAGGGCATAGACCGCGGCTGCCCCGTAGTGGTTGCTGCCAAACACGGCGCACGCGCCGATGCCGGCGGCCTTCGCCTTCTGCTTCGCCACCGCCATGGCCCGCGTCGCTACGAGTGGCCCCAGGCCATTTTGCCCATCCATCAGCGCCACGGCTAGCCCATCCCGCACCACCTGCGGCTCAGCCGCGGAATTGAACCCACCAGAGCGTAGCCGCGCAACGTAGCTGGGCAGCATGCGCACGCCGTGGGACTCGATGCCGCGCGCCTCTGCTTCCACGAGTGCCTCGGCGGTGGTGGCGGCGTGTTGTTGGGGCACACCTACTCGCTGGAATGCTTTGGCGCACAGTTCCCGCAGTTCGTCGAGGGTGTACCGCGTGGTCCCCATCTATGGGCATGCTACCACCGCCCGAACTGCCTAGGCCGCTGCCTGCTGGACCGGCCGAAGCTCTGGGTCCCCACGTTCGCCACGCGGCGCCACCGGCCCACCACGACGTGCCCGCTGGCGGTCCTGATCGACACACCCCGACGGCGCCGCAGACCCCGTACAGGGGCGTTGGTGACCCGCTCCCCGTTGTAGGGCACATGGTCGAGCGGGAGCAGGCGCTGTTCCACCTGGCGGACGAGCTGCGCGGGATTGCCCTGCTGGGGCTGGCGTACGCCCAAAACTCGCACGACCGCGACCGCTACGAGCGCGTGCTCGCCGCCGCCGCGCGACTCGTGGGCGTGACGGAGCGGCACCCAACGGACGAGCCCGGAGGCGCTGAGCGCGTGCTGGCGACGTTTCGCGAGAACCTGGCGCACGTCAGCCCCGTGGCGGGTGCGGAGGCGGTGGTGGTGCGCGGCGGGCGCATCCTGCTCCACCGCCGCGCCGACAGCGGGCTGTGGGCGATGTGCGGCGGCCTGGCGGAGATAGGCGAGACGCTGGCGGAGGCGGCGGCGCGCGAGCTGTGGGAGGAGGCGCGCGTGCAGGGCCGCGTCACGCGCCTGCTGGGTGTATTCGACTCGCTGCGCTGGGACATGCGCACCAGGGCGCACATGTACGCTGCCGTCTTCGAGGTGGAGAGCACCGACGAGCCGCAGCCGACGCCGGAGGCAACCGCGTTCGGCTTCTTCGGCCCAAGTGACCTGCCGCCGCTCAGCCCCAGCCACCAGCGCCGTGTGCAGGTGATCCTTCAACTGGTGCGCGGAGAGCGCCCCGTCCCATTCGTAGACCTGCCGACGCCGCGGCCCGAGCACCGGGAGTGACACCGGGCCCGTTGTTCCCGCCGTGAGTTCTTGTGCAGGCGGGCGACGACCTCATCGCGCCTGACGTGGCAGTTCTGGTACTACTCCAGGGGCCGTGCGGTGGGACGGATTGCCTGATGGACACCGCACGGTACGAAGGTAGGAGGCGGAGGTCGCTATGCTGGATATCAGCGTCATAGCGGACGTTGCGCGCGGGGCCGCCACGGCCGCCCTGGTCATGGTACTCATAATTGGAGCGATCCTCTTGGGGGCGGCGGCGAGCCTGGCGTATTGGGCCTGGGCTGATGTGGCAGCGACGACGGGTGGGGAGGGGTTAGCCACCAGCAGTGCTGCTGCACGGCCGAGTGCCACGCTCGTCTGGGTGTTCACCCTATTGGCCGTGGTCATGCTGGTCGGCTCCGGTGTGCTGCTGCGACTGATCGGGTAGGCGCACAGCGGGCAGTCCTGGCGCACAGAGGACGCTGGCGAGGCCTAGCCCGACGTGCGGCCCAGCACGCGCGGAGGAGATCGAGGCGCTGCTGGTGCGGACCGCCGGTGATACTCGTGAGCACAGATGACTGACGTTGTTGAGGGGCGCATCGCTGTTTCGGACGAGATAGGCGAGGTATCTACCCTGCTCCTGCGGCCGGAACAAGCGACGTGCCTGCTGGTGCTGGCGCACGGTGCGGGCACGGACATGCTTCACCGCTCGATGGAGGCGACGGAAAAGGCACTTGCGAGTGCTGGCGTGGCGACGTATCGCTTCAACTTCCCCTTCAAAGAGGGCGGCGACTGGCGCACCGACCGACCGGAGGTGGCGACCGCGGCGGTCCGCGCGGCGGTGCGGGCGGCGCAGGCAGCCGCCCCTGACCTCCCGGTGCTCGCAGGCGGGCGGTCCTTCGGCGGCAGGATGACCTCCAGCGCGGCGGCCGAGGAGCCGCTGCCGGGTGTGCGCGGCCTCATCTTCTACGGGTTTCCGCTACACCCCGCCGGTCGTCCGGCGGTCGAGCGCGCGGAGCACCTGGCGCGGGTGACGGTGCCGATGCTGTTCCTCCAGGGCAGCGCGGACGCCCTGGCCGAGCTGCGCCTGCTCCGGCTCGTGGTCGAGCAGCTGGGGCCGCTCGCCACGCTGCATGTGTTCAAGGGCGCAGACCACAGTTTCAAGACCCCTAAGCGGCTCGGCGTCTCGGAGGGGCAGGTGCTCCAGGACGCCGCGCAGCTGGTCGCGGCGTTCGCCGAACGGCATCGGTAGCCGCCGGATCTGTGGTCGATTGGGCGCCCGCGCCGCCGTCGCCGCATGGCGTAACCCGTCCGGTCCAGGGAGGCTCAATCCGGTTGTCAATGCTGTAGCGTATGTACGTGTGTCGGGCGGATGCCCGAAGCGTAGAAGAAGACGGAGAGCACATGCTGGCAATCAAGCGCGCACTGATGGGGGCTGCCGTGGCGGGCGGCCTGTTGCTGAATGGTGGACTGGCACTGGCGCAGGTGGCGTCACCGGCCCCGGCCCCGGTGGGCGAGGACAGCCCGTACTTCGTTCCGATGCGGAACAACGTGTTCGAGAAGCTCGATCTGGTGGTGCCCGTAGGCGCGACGGTGACGTGGTTCAACTACGACGTCGAGCCGCACGACGTGATCGAGCGCACGGCGATCCTATTCGAGACGCCGCTGGCCAAGACCGGCGAAAGCCTCTCGCTTACCTTCAACGTGCCGGGCACGTACGCCTACGTGTGTGACCTGCACGGCGGCATGGAGGCCGTGATCACGGTCACCGAGTAGAAGACCTCACCCCCGACCCCTCTCCGGCACGGAGAGGGAGGTGCGCCCGCGGCTCGGCTCGACGGATGGCTGACCGACGCGTTGAGCGCTTCAGGCGAAAATATCGACGAACAGCCCGCCCAACAAGAAATTGTGGAGGCGGGCTGTCTGTTCCAGGGAGCGGGCGTACCCGGCGCCGAGTGGGCCGGGCTTGGTGGCGAATGCGACGGCTGAGCTTTCCAAGATCGTCTGAGCGACCGAGCGCTCGCGAGCGGCGAGGCCCTGGATGGAGCCGATGGCGCGCTCCACGTCGCCAGGACGTTGGTCCAGGCTGAGACGCAGCGCCGGCTCGTCCACTGTGAGGTGACCGGAAGATGATGCCTGAACGCCAATCCCGGCCAGGGCGTCGCGCAGGCCGTCGCCGGCGGCGGCGAGGCGGGCGAGCAGGCCGGGGGAGAGGATCTGGGGCTTGTCCTCGACGTAGGCGCGCACGTCGTTCACGGCGCCGGTGAGGCGGCCGGTGGCGGTGACAACGGCATCGGCGTTGTAGGCGACGGTGACCTCGACGCGCACCGCGCCCTCCGTTATGTCGTGCAGGAAGACCTCCAGGCGGCCGGCGCCGCCGGTGGTGGGCACGTCCAGCGTGAGCCGGTTCTCCGTCAGCGTGTGGTCCACGCCATCCACGCGCACCAGTGCATCCGCGCCCGCGCGCGTCGCGGTGGATGTGCCGGTGGCGGCGACGACGCTGCCGGTGACGTCGGCGACGGAGAACGTCTTGGCGGTCCCGGTGCGCGTGGCGGTGAGCACCAGCTGAGAGACATCGCCGGTGGTGGCGATGGATGCCTCGACACCGGCGCCGGCGGCGTTGATGGCGTCTCGCACGCGGGTGATGGCCTGGAAGTTAGTGTCAGCGGCGCCAATGGTGGCGGTGACCGACGTGGTGGCGCCGCCGGCAATGATGCTGAAGGTGTGCGTGCCCGCGGCGATCTGCGATGGCGCACCGGCGGAGAGCAGCTGGTCGCCGGTGTTCTGCTGCGCGACGGCGAGCTGCTGCACCTCCAGCGCGTAGCTGGCGAGGGTGGCGCTGTCTTGGGCGCGCGCGCTCACCGCGGCGCCAGATGTGGCGGCCGTGCGGCGGTCGAAGACGCCGCTGGGGGTGCCGCTGACCAGCGTCTCGGCGGCCGCCTGGAGGGCGCCGGCACGCTGCATCAGTCCCTGGACGGTGTTGGCGAGCGACGAGGTGAGCTGCGATTCGAGCTGGGTGAGCGGGACGCCAATGTGGTCGCCCAGGCCGAACTGGCGGTAACGCGCCTCCGATTCATCGGTGCGGCCGAGGCGCGCGAGGAACGAGCGGCGGACGAGCGGCAGCTGGCCGCCCGGAGAGAACGGATTGGGCCGGCCGAAGCGAGACGCGCCGACCTCCGGCTGGTCGGGCGGCCGGATGCTGAACCTGGTTGAGCTACCGAAGGACGCTAGGGCGCTTGCCGGCATGTGGTGCCGGTAGTATCGCGCATTTGCTCCGTGTTGTCAGGCGGCCAGACCAGCGCGGCGCCCGGTGTTGTGCGGCGGTCTACCAGCCAGGAGGAACCGGGGCGCTGCTTGAGGAAGTGCTTGATCTCGCCGGCGACGTGGGCGATCTCGCCGGGGTGGCGGAAGCGGCCGGCGGGGCAGGGCACGATGGCGACGGTGACGCTCATCAGCGGGAAGGCGCGCTCGTCGCCGGTGCGGCTGATGGCAGCGATGAAGCCGCGCGCGCGGTCTTCATCGGAATAGAAGCCGAGCGCCATGCGGTCGAAGCCATCCACGATCAGGCGCCCGGCCTCGTCGGCCTGGTCGAGCGGCGTGACGAGCACGAAGTCGTCGCCGCCGATGTGGCCGGCGAAGGAGCGGTCCGGATCGAGCGCCTCCATAGTGGTCCCCACCAGGCGGCCGGTGGCCTCGATGACGCCGTCGCCGGCGTAGAACCCGTAGCGGTCGTTGTAGACCTTGAAGTTGTCCAGGTCGATCCAGGCCACGGCGAACGCTTCGCCGGATGCCAGGCGTTCTTCGATGGCTTCGTCGATGGCGAGGTTGCCGGGCAGGCCAGTAAGCGGGTTGAGCTGGCGCTCGCGCCGCGAGCGGCGGATGTGGCTGCGCAGCCGGGCGGTGAGCCCTTCTACGTGAAAGGGCTTGGTCACGTAGTCGTCGGCGCCCGCGTCAAGAGCGGCCACCTGGTCCGCGGGCTGGCTCATCGCGGTGAGCATCACCACCGGCACGGCGGCCAGCCCTGGGGCGCGGCGGATGCGCCGGCACACTTCGGAGCCGTTGATGCCCGGCAGCTGCTGGTCCAGCAGGACGATGTCCGGGACGCTCTCGCGCAGGCGCGCCAGGCCGTCCAGACCGTTGGCGGCGACGCGAACGCGGAAGCCGGCCAGGCTGAGTGCGTCTTCCAGCAGGTCGCACACGTCTGTGTCGTCTTCTATGACGAGTACTTCAGGGCTCTCTTGAGGCTTCATGCCATTCCCACGACCACGACTTGCCCAACTGGACCAGGCCGGCCTCCACGCTACGGGCACCGAATGCCCGGAGGGCACAGCGGGCGCAGCAGGCGCAGCGACGCTTTGCCCTTCCCAGGTTCCACCACCAACGTACGCGCCGGCCCACGCATCGACTATGACGTGCCCCACAGTGTGAGATACGCCACCAGCGGCAAGAAGGTGACGGTCCTCCACTATCACCGGTGGAGCCGATGGTTGGTTTAGTATGGAACGTGGTCCGTGTCAGAGCTTGAGCTTGCAGGGGACGTGCCATCGGGGTTGGTGGGGCTGGCGCCGGCTGAGCCGCCGCCGGCGGCGCGGCGCGTGGCGGACGAGCTGCTGCGCCGGTTTGGGCTGGGACCGGCGATGCAGCTGGACCTGGCGCCGGGCGGGCTGTTGAACCAGAACCTGTTCGCGGTGACGGCGCGGGGCGCGTACTTCCTCAAGGGCTACCGGTACACGGACCCGGCGCCAATCGACCGGGAGCACCGGCTGATCGCGCACGCGCGGCGGCTGGACGTGCCGGCGCTGGCGCCGCTGGCGACGCCCGACGGCAAGACCTTTCTGCACGTGGGAGGCCGCTTCTGGGCGGTGTTTCCGCGCGTGAGCGACGGGCAGCCAGGGCCGGATACGATGACGCCGCCGCGGGCGCAGGCACTTGGCAGGATGCTGGGGCGCATTCACCGGGCGCTGGCAAGCGTGCCGCGCGCCGAGGTCGAGCGCTTCCCGCGCAAGGGCACCTGGGACACCGCGGCCGCGGCACGTGAGATGGCCGAGTACGAGGCGATGATCGCGCGTCGGCCGGTGCAGGACCCGTTCGACCAGCACACGCTGGCCAGCTTTGGCTACCGGCGCACGCTCATGGCGGGCGGCGTGCCGGCGCCGGGGGCGTTCGCGGCGCTGCCGGCGCAGGTGCTGCACGGCGACTACCACGACCGCAACGTCTTCTTCGGCGCGGACGGCGACGTGAGCGCGGTGATCGATTGGGAGCTGGCGGCGGTGGGGCCACGCGCGTGGGAGATCGTGCGGGCGCTGGACACGGCGCTGCCACTGGCGGATGACGTGGAAACGGGTGGCGCGCGGCTGCGCGCGTTCGTGCACGGCTATGCCTCGGCGGCGGTCCTGACGGCGGAGGAGTGCACGGCGATGCCGGACCTCTACTGGGCGGCGCGGGTGCACAGCCTGTGGGTATACGAGGAGCACTACCGGAAGGGCTCGGCGCGCACCGACCGGTTAGCAATGGAAGACCACCAACGGCTGCACTGGCTGGCGACGCACCGCGAGCGGCTTGGGGAGCTGTTGGTGGCGGCGCTCGCCGGCGCGCCGGGGCTACGGCTGGAGGCGTAGGTTGCGCAGCCTGCGCGAGAGTCCACAGACGTGTACACGCACCGACACTAGGAGGCGTTGTGAGCCGCCGTGACAGGTGGAGGCTCCCGCGGCCTGGGCCGGCGTCCGCGTGACCGGTGGGAGAGTGGCTATTCGGTTGTAAAGGTGCGGGGAGCTCGTTAAGGAGAATCGAGTCCGACGCCGGGGCAGACGGGTAGTGGGCGACGGAGAGCAGCGGAGAGCAGCGGAGAGGCGTAGCGTTTTGGTGTGGGATGGTGTGGTTTGGTGTGCTCGTGTTCCGCTAACGGTCGTGCGCTCACATGGCGTCTATCGTGTTGGCGAGTCCCTCCCAAGATAATAAACGACCGAGGAGGGTGGGTGTGCGGACAGTATGTGGTGCCGTGCCCCCGCGAGGCGATTAGCGCAAAGTGACGGGTGCTGGCGCAGTTTTGTCACGTCGACCACCGCGGCAGCTCTGTCACCTCGGCGACGGTCCGCGCGGCGTACGAGTTGCTGGAGCGTGGAACCGAGTAGGATCCGGCCGGAGGTTACGGGTGTCGTTCCTCCGCCGCTCTCGCCCTTGCTAAATTGCTTGACGATCCCCGGCATGCCCTGGGCAAGCATGCCGGGGCCGCCTGCCGTGCTATGGTGGCGTGAGCGGTCAAACGGACTCGTGGGGCGGTGCCGGGAGGTCCGCTCGCCGTGCGGGCGCGTCGGCTGTTGGTCGCGCGGCTGCGCGGTTCGGCAGGAAGGAGGCGGTCGTGGGCGTGCCCGACGCGGTGCTGGTGATCGTCTCCGTCTTCGGGCTGCTCGCGGTCCCGGCGCTGGGGTTCGTCCTCTGCGTCGCCCTGGACCGCGCGTGCCGGGGCCGCGCCGGGCGGCTGGAGTCGGTGTCCCTCGGTGTCGCGGGCGCTGCGTCCGTGTTGCTGCTGGTACTCCCGCTGTACGCGGACGCGTCGCCGCCGGGCGCAGGCTCCTCCCCGGAGCGCCCCGCGGTGACGCGAAGAAACGCGCTCGAAACCGGCGGGATGCGGGCCGCGCTCGTGGCGGCCGTGCCGGTCAGGGCGGCAGCACTTCCGCGCCTGGCGTGGCTCGTGGTGAGCGGCGGGGGGACGCGGGCCTGGCCCACTGGCTTCTGGCTCGGCATCCGGGTGGCCGCCGCGTGCCTGATGACCGGGGTGATGTACTACGGAAGCACGTCGCTGGTGGGCTTCCTGTACCTGCCAAGCGCAGCGGCGATGGCGGCGGCGGCGGCCAGAACGCGGTTCCCGCCCGCGCCGGAGGGCCGGGTGTCCTCGGCCCTCAGGATCGCCACCGCGGTAGGCGTCGGCATCCCGGTGCTGTTCGGCGTGCTGCTCCTGCTGGTCCTCGTGGGCGGCGGCGGTATCCGCGGCGGCTCGATGCAGCGGGTGGTGGTCCCGCCGCTGCCAGCAGGTCCGTCGGCGCCACCCTGAGCTGGTGCGGTGGTGCTACGGACGGCTGAGTCGGCCATGAGGCACCGGCTGCGGTGGCCGTGGTGTGCGTCGTGCTGGCTCAGGTAAACCGGGATCGCATGACCTGGCTGCAACTCCTGATGATGTGGCCCTACCAGACGCGAGATCGTGTGGTGGTCATGCTCGCCGCGACCGCGCTGCTGGCGGTGGGGACGCCATTGCTGCTCTTCGCCCGGCAGATGGACGCGCTGGGGCGGTCCAATGCAGCCTGGTGGTGGAACCGCCCGATGGTGGCCGCATTCCGCCTCGCGGCGGCGGGCGCCATCGTCCTGGGCGTGTTCGGCTTCTACCTGCTGCTCCGCCGCCCGCTCGGCATGCCACCGCTCCCCACTCTCTTGGCTCCGACGAGTACCCCCCGTCCTGCTCCGACGAGTACCCCCCGCCCTGCCCTACTGATCCCCACTACCCCGATTCCATAGCGGTGCCGCCGTCGGCTACCCGGCCGCCGTACGGGCGCTGTAGGCCAACGGGTGCGGGCGAGACTCCACGGCGTGAGCACCTGAGGGCGGGTACCAGATGCGGCTCCGCCCGCCATCGCCATCATGCTGGTGGCCGCCACGCCCGCGTTGCTGCGGCGCCCAGCGCCGCCACCGCCGGCACGTAGACCGCCCCCGCACTGGCGCCCGACGCGCCGTACGCCAGGAGCGCGAGGGTGAGCGTGGCCACCGCCTGGACCGTCCCCGCGGCGACGCGCGTGGGAGTGGCCGGAGCGCCGCCTGCCAAGACGTGCAGCAGCAGGTGTGTCGTCAGGCCGACGGCGGGCAGGCCCACGGCCACGAAGTGGAGCGCGTTGACGGCGCCGAACCCCTCCTGCTGCCACGCACTCACGGAGCGGCTACGTGCGTCCGCGACTTCTGTCGCCGAAAGCGAACGCTCCGGCTGGCGCGCGTTGAACGTGGGGCTGCGCAGCGGCAGAGCAACCAGGAGCACTGAGGCAACCACCGACAACCCCACAGCGAGCGCGGCGAGGCGCACGCCGCTGCCGTGGCACAGGTGGTCGAACACCCGGCCCAGCAGCCACGCGGCGGCGATGGGCACGACGAGAAACAACACGACGGGCATCATGCGCGCAATGAGCATGGCACAGGCAGCGCCGCGATCCTCCACTAGGGATTAACTAGCCCGGCGGCCACTGAGCGGCCAGACCAGCCCGCCGCCAGTACGGTACCGCTATGGCCGTGGACTACCTCCTCCCAGGTAAGGACATGGCCCACTGGACCATCGCCATACCAGGCGGGGTGCGCTGCACCTGACTGCTCGTGGATGGGGTCGCGCGCGCACACGGAGCCGATACAGCCGGGGCGTCTGGGAGCGTTCGGCGCGGCTAGCGGTCTAGCTGGCGGTCGAGGTCGTACAACACGTCGGCGGGCAGTTCTAGGCCGTCCACAACCGCGGAGTCCGGCACCCACAGGCGCGCCGATAGGCCACCCACGAGCACGCCACTGTCGGTCACTTCGATGCCTTCCTGGCGCAGCAGGTCAATCTGCCGGTACGTCCCGGCCTCGTCCGGGTGGGTGGACACCTGCCCCTTGGCGTTCACCACACGGTGCCACGGGACGCGCCCGGCTCGCTGCTCGGCGTCGGGGTCAATCGGGCTGCCCTCGCGACGAACATCCCGGCGCAGGTCCGTAGCTGCCCCCCACACCAGGGCATCGGGCAGCGTGTGCAGTGCCCAACCGACCTGCCGGGCATGCCTCGGGGCGCCCGCCAGGGTAGACACGAAGCCGTAGGTGGTTATACGGCCGTGGGGGACCAGGCGCACAATGTCGTAGACGCGCTGGCGGAAGGCGCCATCCAGCGGTGAGACAGGAGCAGTGCGCCTGGGCTTCACTCCACCTGTTCCTCAGCGCGCCCTTGCACGCGCAGATTGAGGCGCTGGCGCAGCTGCGGAATCCGGGTCTCCACCACGTCCCACACGAGCTGCAGATCGACACCGAAGTACTGGTGGACGACTAGATTGCGGAACGCGATGACCCGACGCCAGTCCGCACCTAGGTATTGCGTGCGCAGGTCTACCGGAAGGTGATTTGCTGCTTCGCCAATAATCTCCATGTTCCGGATCACCGCATCCACCGTCTTCTCGTCCTGCCAGAAGTCATCGAAGGTCATGCCGCTCGTGTAGCGAAGCACCTTGTCGCAACACTCGGCCATGTCGTCGAGAAAGACCGCGGGGTCACGCGACATCGAGCAAGTCCGCTTCGACGTATGGCTGAACGGCCCGCTTCAGCGATCCGCGCGTCACCAGGTCCACGCGCCTGCCTAGGAGTTGCTCCAGGAACTCGAGCAGTCCGAAGTAACGGTCGAAGGTCGCCCCATGCTCGAACTCGACCAGCATGTCCACATCGCTATCGGGGCGGGCTTCATCGCGCGCGACTGAGCCGAACACGGCCAGCGATTTGACGCCGAAGCGGTCCATCTCGGCGCGGTGCTCACGCAAGAGTCGGAGCGCTGTCGCACGGTCCACGGGAGGTCTCCTGTCGTATGCGCGTCCAGCCACGCCGGCCGTCGCCGCGTCAAGTATGCCGCTGCGGCGCGGGACTTGCCGTGGGGGGTGAGCCGTGTGCCGGCGCAGTGCCGGGTTAGAGGACGCCCGCGCCACCGCGTGCAGGCGTGACGCGCGTCCAGACACCGGCCCCGCCGCTGCCCAGTAGAGAAGGAGAACGTAGTCCTAATGGTCCAGATTGGCTATGCCATGTCCAGTGAAGAGCACGCGCCGCTCGACCTTGTGCGGCACGCGCAGCGCGCGGAGGAGATTGGGTTTCCGTTCGCGCTGATCTCAGACCACTTCCATCCATGGGTGGATGCGCAGGGGCACAGCCCGTTCGTGTGGAGCGTGATCGGCGCGATCGCGGCGAATACCAAGACGATGCGGCTGGGGACGGGCGTGACGTGCCCCACCATGCGCATTCATCCGGCGATCATCGCCCAGGCAGCGGCGACGAGCGCGGCGATGATGCCGGGGCGCTTCTTCCTGGGGTTGGGCACGGGCGAGCGGCTGAACGAGCACATCCTGGGCGAGCACTGGCCGGAGCCTGACGTACGCCTGGAGATGCTGGAGGAGTCGATCGAGCTGATCCGCCAGCTGTGGCAGGGTGGGTACCAGTCGTTCAACGGGCAGTACTACACGGTGGAGAACGCGCGGCTGTACACGCTGCCGCCAGAGCCGCCGGAGATCATGATCGCGGCGAAGGGGCCGAAGGCGGCGGAGCTGGCTGGTGAGGTGGGCGACGGGTTCATCAACACCAAGCCGGAGAAGGAGCCGATCGAGGCGTTCCAGGAGTCGGGCGGGCAGGGGAAGCCGGTGATCGGACAGATGACGGTCTGTTGGGCGGCGACTGAGGCGGCGGCGAAGAAGACGGCGCACAAGATCTGGCCGAACGGTGGCCTGAAGGGGCCGCTGAGCCAGGAGCTGTCCATCCCAGAACACTTCCAGCAGGCGGTGGCGATGGTGACCGAGGACGACGTCGCCAAGGAGGTGGTGTGCGGCCCCGACGCGCAGCGCCACATCGAGAAGATCCAGGAGTACGTGGACGCAGGGTACGACCACGTCTACATCCACCAGGTGGGGCCGGACCAGGAAGGCTTCTTCCGCTTCTATGAGCGGGAGGTGCTGCCCAAGTTCAGGTAACCACCTGGTCCCCGCGCCCCCTTACTCCTCGGTGATGGTGATCTTTTCGATGGCGTCGCCGGGCTTGCGGTCGGTCTGGGGGTCGCGCACGCGGATCTTGTTGACCACGTCCATGCCTTCGATGACTTTGCCGAAGACGGCGTGGCGGCCGTTGAGGTGTGGGGTGGCGCGGTGGGTGATGAAGAACTGGCTGCCGTTGGTGTTGGGACCGGCGTTGGCCATGGAGAGGACGCCGGGGCCGTCGTGCTTGAGCTCCATCGCGTCGGCTTCATCGCGGAACTTGTAGCCGGGGCCGCCGCTGCCGGTGCCGGTCGGGTCGCCGCCCTGCACCATGAAGTCGGGGATGACACGGTGGCAGGTCACGCCATCGTAGAAGCCGTCGCGTGCCAGGAAGACGAAGTTGTTGACGGTGACGGGCGCCTGCTTGGCGTAGAGCTCGACCTTGATGTCGCCATGGGGCGTGGTGATGGTCGCGAAGTACTTCTTGGTGAGGTCGATGTCCAGCGGGGGTGGGGCGGAATATTGCTTAGCCATAGCGGAGTATAGCCACGTCCCCAGGGGAAAACGCTGCTATACTGGGCTACCGATGGGCGGGCGATTCGTGCTTCCTTTATTCAGTGCCGTACGCGCGGGTCGCAGCCTGCACGCGGGCACGAGCGTCTTGCTGGCCGGCACGCTGGTGCTGGCGGGCACAGGGTGTGACCCGCTGGGCACGTCTGCTAACCCGGAGGCGACGCCAGCACCGCGCGCGACGCCGCAACCGGCGCGCGCCACGGTGCAGGTGCGACGCGCGACGATCGTCGACGCCATCAAAGTGTTGGGGCGCGTGGTCTCGTCGCAGGAGGCGGACCTTTCCTTCCGCAACAGCGGGCGCATCCGCGAGGTGTACGTCCAGCCGGGGGACCTGGTGCAGGCGGGGCAGGTGCTGGCGGAGCTTGACCAGCGCGACCTGCCGTGGTCGCTGGCGAAGGCGCGGGTGGAGGCGGAGCGCCAGGAAGTGCGGGTGGCCGCGGCGCAGGCCAAGGAGGTCGTAGACGACACGCGTCTGGACGTGCTCAACGTGCGCGCCGCCGAAATGGCGGTGGATCAGGCGCTGATCAACGTGGAGAAGGCGCAGGTTGGCGCTCAGGACGCGGACATCAAGAAGGCGGAAGCCGACCTGGCCGCGCGGCGCGCGGAGCTGGACCGCATCCGGTTCGACGTGGAAGACCGCAACGCGCTGCTGGCGGGCAAGCGAGTGGAGCTAGAGCTCAAGCAGCTGCCGCCCGAGCCGCTGGACATCGTGAGCGCGCAGGCGGCGGTGGAGACGGCGCGCATCCGGCTGGAGCAGCTCAAGGCGGGGCCACGCCGGGAGGACGTGCGCGCGGCGGAGCTGGCGCTGGAGATGGAGCGCACCAAGCTGATCAAGCTCAAGGACCAGCCGCGCATCCGGCCGGAAGAGATCGCCAATGCGCAGCTGGACGTGGAAAAGGCGCAGGTGGCGCTGACGCGCGTGCTGGCGGACATCGACGCGGGCCAGATCAGGACCGAGGAGAGCCGGCAGGCGGCGGTGAAGGCAGCCCAGAACCAGATGCTGCAAGCCAACAACACGTTGGACAAGGTGCGGGCAAGCGCGAATGAGTCGCGCGTAGACGAGATCCGCGCGCAGGAGCAGGTGATCCAGCTGGCGGAGATTGCGCTTGCGAAGGTGCGTACGGTCCCCACGAGTGACGTGGCCGCCGCCGAGGCGGCGCTGGCGTCGGCACAGACGCGCCTGGAGCAGGTAGCGCGCGTTGGGAGGGACGAGGCGGAGCTGAACGCGCTGCGCGCCCAGGTGCAGTCGATGGAGCTGAACGTCGAGAACGCGCGGCGCAGCACCGGCGTGGCCGAGGCGAACACGGCGGCGGCGAGCGCGAAACTGGACCAGCTCCTGCGCGGACCGCTGGACTTCGATGCGCGAGACGCGCAGAACAAGGTAGGGATTGCGCGGGTGGCGGTAGACGCCGCGCGGGCGCGACTGCAGCTGCGGCGCGACACCATCGCGCAGACGCGGGCCGTGGCGGCGTTCGACGTGGAGACGCTGCGCCGCGCGGTGGATGCGGCGCGCCTGGACGTGCAGAACTTCGAGTCGCAGATGGGCGACGTGAAGATCGTGGCGCCGTTCGCGGGGCGGGTGACGCGCGTGGCGGCGCGGCCGGGCGACAACGTGAACGCTTTCATGCCGCTGTTCAACGTCAGCTCCCTGCAGGGGCTGGTGGTGAAGGCGGACATCTCGGAGGCGGACGTGGCGCGCATCGGCGTGGGCATGAAGGCCGATCTGACGATGGACGCCTTCCCCAACCAGGTTATCGTGGGCACCATCGCCGCGCTGCCGGAGCTGACCACCGGCTCGGTGGGGCAGGCGCCGGATCGTTCGACACGGATCGTGGTGAACTGGCCCGGCGCCGGCGCGGAGATGGGCATGCTGGCGCGCGTGCAGGTGACGCTGCTGGTGAAGCCGGACGTGCTGATGGTGCCCAACGGCGCGGTGCGCACGGTGGGCAAGCGCAAGTTCGTAGAGTATATGGACGGCGACATCAAGCGGTCACGCAACGTGGAGACCGGCATTCAGACGGACGCCGAGACGGAGATCACGTCGGGCGTGCAGGAAGGCCAGGTCATCCTGGCAGGCCAGTCCTGACGCGTTGCGAGTTGTTCGTTGCCAGTTAGGGTGGGAAACTAACAACCAGCAACTGGTACCTCACGATTTCCCATGCGCCGTCTGTACCTGAGCGTGACGTTGTTCGTGCTGGCGCTGTGCGCCGCGGGCGGGTACGTGCTGGCGACGGTGCCGCGCAACGGGGGGCCGCTGGAGGAGCGGGAGCAGGCGCAGCTGCTGGCGAAGTCTGGACTACCGGCGGACTTCCCGGTGCACCCGTACGCGCGGCGCATGCCGCAACCGAAGCAGGGCGGCTTTAGCTATGCGCTGAACGTGCCGGTGCCGGACGCGCTGGCGTGGGAGCGGGACGCGCTGCTGCGCGCGGGCTACCAAGTGTTCGACAGCGGCGTGCCGGGGCAGGACGAGTATCTCTCGCGCTGGATCTTCTTCCACAGCGGCGCGGGGGCAAGCGGTGCAGTGATCGTGCGCCAGCTGGACGGCGGTCCCATCTCGCCGACGGAGGTGAAGGTGCTGTCACAGCAGGACGCCCGGCTGCAGCCGCCGCGGCCGTCTACGCCGAAGTAGGTTTAGTACCTACCGCCGCTACACGGGCCAGGGGCGGGCGAAGTTAGTGATGATGGGGCCGCCGAACCAGATGTCGGGCTGTTCGTCCAGGAACTGGTGCTTCTTGGGGTTGTCGAGATCGCGCTCGAAGCGTGGGCCGGGCCAGAGGCCGAGGCCCATGTCGTCCCAGTTGGTGTCGAAGTAGGGGGTGGGGTTGGTGGCGATGGCGCGGCCGTTCTTGCGTATTTCCAGATGGAGGTGCGGGTTGCGCGTGCAGTTGTACGGCGCGATGCTGTCGCCGGTGTTGCCGAGCACCTGGCCGGGCTCGACGGTCTGGCCGAGCTGGACGTGACGGGTGCGCTCGACGAGGTGGCCATACATGGCCTGGTTGCCGTCCTGCATCTGGAGCACGACGTTGTGGGGCGGCGAGCCGTAGTCGCCGTCGATGGCGATCACGCGGCCGGGCGCCAGGGCCACCACTTCGGTGCCGCACGGGGCGGCGAAGTCGATGCCGAAGTGGATGCCCTGCCCTTGGCTGTAGGTGGTGTTGCGCCCGCGATAGCCGCCGGTGGTGACGCCGTACCACTGCGCGACGTACCAAGTGGATGGCCCCGGCGGCGTGGCGAAGGGAAGGCGGTAGGGCTTGCCACCAGTGCCGGCGCGTGGCGGTGCGGGCGCCTGGGGTGGTGTGGCATCTGTGGCGCCGCGCGTGCCGGGTGGCACGTCCAGGCGCCACAGGCTCCTGTCCTCTGCCGAGACGAAGCACACGCTGGTCCCGTCCACCGAGCAGTCCCAGTCGTAGTTGGAGATGCGGAAGGGTAGGTGCGCGGGGTCGATCAGGCGGCGGGCCGCGCCGTTGCCGGGGACCACTTCCCAGAGTTCGTGCGCGGTGGCGGCTGAGGCGCGATGGGGGATGACCAGCAGCCGGTTGTCCTCGGTCCAGCGGTAGCCACCGATCAGCTCTACGCGGCGGCGCATGGTGCCGTCGGTGCGGGTGGCCCACAGTCCGCTTTGGCTGGGATCGGCGTTCCACATGGCGACGTGGGCGATCCAGGCGCCGTCCGGCGACGGCAAGGCGCCGGCCAGCCGCTTGGAGCGGGCAAGCTCCAGCAGGGTCCGGTCGCGCACGTCGAATGCCCACAGTGAGGGGTCGTCGCTGGCGGCGCGGCGGCCATTGAGCAGCAGGCGCGCGTTGGGGGTGCCGTCGGGCGCGGGCAGCCAGGCTACCGCGGAGCCGTTGATGGGCAGCTGCAGCGGGCGCGGGCCCTGGCCGTCTGCGCCAGCCACGACAATGGTGGTGAGCACGAAGGCGGGGGCCTGGCCGGAGAAGCCCTGGCCAGGGCCGGGGGGTGCTCCTCCCGGCTGGCCCGAGGCCGCCTGCGAGTAGGCGACGACGGCGCCATCGGGCGAGAAGACGGCGGTATTGGAGGTGGGGAGCGTCCACTCGCGTCCGCTGGGGGTGTGGACAACATGGGTGTCACGGCGCTGCGGGCGCGGGGTGGCCAGGAGCGTGCCGTTGGCCCAGTAGAAGCCCCAGTGGGGCCGCTCGTGCTTCACGCCGCCGGCACGATCTACGGACCATGTGCCGCCCTGTCCCGGCGCTGGCTGGTCGTAGTAAAGGATGTGGTCACCGGCCCAGAGTGGCTGCACGGTGCCGGTGAGGCCGAGCGGACGCAGCGACGGCTCCGGCACGGGCACTGGAGTCGGGACGGCCGTGGGCGCGGCGGTGGGCACCGCAGTTGGAACCGCGGTTGGGTCGGGCAGCGGCGTGGCGGGCGGCGCCGCGGTGGGCGCTTCCTGGCGCTCCGGCGCGGCACTGCTCTGGCCGGTGCCGCAAGCAACTGTGGCAGTCGCGGTGGCCATCCCGGCCAAGACGCCGCGCCTGCGGCCACGCCTATTCTGGCTGGCGGCGCCGAGAGCGCCGAGCGCGCGCGGACCCGCATCGGGCAGCACGCGCGCCGGCAGGAGGGCAGCGGCGCGGGCGTGGGTGAGGGCGGGGCGTGGACCATCCACTGCCCCACCTACCCCATCGGCTAGATGGTGTTCGCCGTCACACGGTCCAACGCGGCACATGGTGGATTCGGGCCTCTCAGAGGGTACAGATCTGTGTTGAAGTGTACGGCCGCCGGAGCACCTGGGGGTGCATGGCCTGCCAGAAGTACGGGAGCGTGCGATTGGAGGAAGGGCCGGCGGCGGCAACTTTGGGGACGCTGGCAAGGATTCTGCCTGATCGTACTGGATGGCGAGCGGATGCTCGTCCTCGGGAGGTGAGTTTCTCCATGGTGCAGAGGCAGGATGACCGTGGCGCGGGGCAAGAGGACGCGGAGGCTGAGGCGGCTGGGACGAGCGCGGGCGCAAGCACGCCTGGACGCCGGCCGTTGTTCGATGCTGCCCAGATGGGCCCTGCGCCGTCGTGGGCACAGCCGAGCGGCGCGGAGCGCGTTGTGCCGGTCACCCCGATAGATGACCACACCGCGGCGCTGCCGAACCTGGCTGCACCGCACGTGGCGGCGCCAGGCACCAGGGTCACAGCGGACATGTTCGAGCATACCTCGGACATTCCACCGATCCCACGCGAGGTGCCAGAGGAGCTGCGGGAGCGGCGCGCGGTGGTCGATACCACTCTGCCGGTAGATGCCGGCAGGCTGGCGGACGCTGACGCGCGTATGCAGCCAGAGTATGTCGATGCAAACGAGGCGCCGACCATTGCGCTGGCGGTTGGCGCGGCGCCGGTGGCGCCGGTCCCACCCGGGCCGCCGACTGACGAGGCGACCTATTCGGTGACGCCGGCGCCAGCAACTCTGGGTGCCGCAGCGGCGGACGCCGGCCCGGCGTTTTCGCCAGTCAATGCGTCAATGGACGAGACCGTCACGCTGGACCTCGACGAGGTGCGGGTGCCGGTGGTTGAAGAGCGGCTGCGGGTGGAGACGCACCCGGTGGTGCGCGGCGAGCTGCTGGTGGATCGGCGGGTGGAAGAACGGGTGGAGACAGTGGCCGTGGACGTGCAGCGCGAGGCACTGCGCTTAACCCGCCGGCACGTGGAGCCGCGTCTGGCGTCCGAGGCTGATGCGCCATTCGCGGAGCGGAGCCTCACCATCCCGGTGTTCGGGGAGCACGCGCAGGGGCGCAAGCAGACGATGATTACGGGGGAGCTGGTCGTCCACCGTCGGGTGGAGCATGAGCGGCACGCTTTCCAGGCGGAGCTGCGGCGCGAGGTGGTGAGGGTAGAAGAGGACTATGACGCTGTCCGCGCCGCGTTTGAAGAGGACTTCACGCGTCGTCGGGAGCAAGCGGATGCGGATGCGGTGGCGGAGGACCGATCGTTTGCCGAGGCGGAGCCAAACTACCGGCGCGGCTACGAGGCCGCGCGGGAGCCACGTTTCGCCGGGCGTGACTTCGCGCAGGTGGAGGCGGACCTGCGGCAGGAATATGAGCAGACGGCGAACACGGCGGCCACCAGCCGCGCGGCTGTGGCCGGCCCTGAGCCGGCCGTGGGGACGAACGTCGCCGCTGCCCCCGCGTCGCGCTGGAGGCAGGTACTGGACGAGGTACGGCAGGGTTGGAGCCGCGCGCGGATGTCTGCCCAAGAGCGACAGCAGGGGCCGAACCCGTAGCTACCGGGCGGGCGGGCCATCTGGCCGGTCAGGTGGCTACTTGCAGCCCCAGTGCCTTGGGCCTTCGTGCTTGAGCAGCCAGGCGGCTGCTTCGGCGTTGGCGCGGGCGTTGAGTGGTGACGCGCCGGCAAAGCCGGCGCGCTCGGCCACCCACGGCCAGGTTATCGGCGCGAACTGGAAGAGGCCGGCGGTGCGGCCGGGCCCCACTGCATCGGGATCGAAGCGGCTCTCACACCAGGCGATGCGCAGCATGACGGCTTCGTTCACGCCCCAGCGGTTGGCGGCCTCGGAGATCAGAGAGAACACGTCGTCTGGCAGCTGCTCGGCGTTCGCGTCGGGCGGCGTCTCCGCCGGCACTGTCACCGCTGGAACTGCCGCCGGCGGCGTCTCCGCCGGCACTGCTCCGTCAAGTTCTTCCAGATCTGTGTCGGGCGTCTCCGTCAGCGCTGCTCCTTCAAGGTCTTCGAGAGCCGGCTCGGATACCTGAGCTAGCGCAGTGCCTTGCAGCGCCAGTGCCGGGCTTGCCAGCAGCCACGCAGCTAGCAACACCGCGGCACATGCCACACGGCCTGTGCATTCCATGTTCCACCCCCTCACGCTCGTTGTCAGCTGTCCCGACGGCCGTCTTGT
>CADCTC010000312.1 GCA_902805635.1 uncultured Chloroflexota bacterium | reverse complement strand
AGGGGACAACAGAATGGCAGGACGCATCGACGTACGGAGTGGAGGCAAGCCACAACGGAGCCAGATCGCGCAGGCGATCGTACTTTTGGTGACGCGCGAAGTTCGCACGTCCCGGTCACGCTGATGGGACGGCGGCGGGAAGTAGTAGTGTCTGCAGCCCAGCCCACGGCTCGCGTCGCCCTCTACGCACGCGTTAGCACCGATGAGCAGCGTACCAAGGGCACCGTCGAGACCCAGCTCAGCAAAGTTCGGGGGCGTGCGGTCCTAGAAGAGTGGCACGTAGCGGGCGAGTACATTGACGACGGCATCTCCGGCGCCGTGCCTCTCGCAGCCCGGCCGGCCGGCAGGCGCCTCTTAGAAGATGCACGCGCCGGCCGGCTCGACACCGTGGTGATCTATCGCCTTGACCGCCTCGGAAGAAAGCTCCAGGTGATCGTGGACGCCCAGGCCGAGCTAGAACGCTGCGGTGTTCGGCTGCACTCGACCGGCGAGTCCATCGACACCTCGACCCCGGCCGGGCGCATGATTTTCCACGTTCTGGCGTCGGTGGCCGAGATGGAGCGTGACGTCATCTACGAGCGCACCAACGGTGGCCGCGACCGGGTGGCGGAAACAGGTCGCTGGGTCACCGGCCCGATCCCGCCTGGTTACGACCTGGATGAGCGGGGCTACCTGACGCCGGGAGCCGACGCGGACCTGTGGGCCGGCATCTTCGGTCGCATTGCTCACGGCGGATCGAGTGCCAAGGCCGAAGCGCAGCGGCTCACGGCCCTCAGCGTGTCAACGGATGCCCGCTACCCAGGTGGCAAGGTGACTTCGGGCGCAGCGGTGTGGCGTTCAAGTCGCGTGCTAGACATCCTGCACAGCCCGGTCTACAAGGGAACCCGCGATTTCGGCCTATCGGACGGCACCGTGTCCAGCACCCCTTGCGCCCCGCTCGTAGACGAACAGACTTGGGACCGGGTGCAGGCGCGCCTGTCAGAGAACAGCGCCCTGAATGGGGGGGGCCGCGACTACCTGCTGCGTGGTCTGGTCCGGTGCGCCGGCTGTGGGCGAACGTTCACTGGCTGGCCGCACACTAACACCCACTACTACCGCTGCCACGCCCAGAGCGCCCGCTACAGCGACCCGACCATCGCGCCGTGCAATGCCAGGATGCTGCCGGCCACCGACATGGAGCGCGTGGTCTGGGAGCAGTGTCGGTGGATCGTCCTGCACCCCGAAGAGGCGCTGGCCGACGCACAGAAGTACCTGCGCGACCAGGCTGCTGGGCCACGCACGGACACCGTCGCCGAGCAGGAGAATTTGCGCCTCCAGATCGCGAACTGGCAGTTACGCGAGTCGCGCCAGAAGGAGATGTGCCGGGCCGGCATCGCCTCAGTGGCCGAGACTGCGACCGTGGTCCGCGAGGCGCAGGGTCACGTCGCCACGCTCGAAGCCGGCCTGGCTGCACTTGGGTCGGTGAATCAGCCGGCCGCCCAGGTCCTCGAGTTCGCCGTCGACCTCGGCCTGCTCGCCAACAGGTTGGACGACGTCGAGCGCCTGGGCGACCGTCAGGCGCAGCGTCAGATTATTGAGTGCCTGGTGGCGGGCATCCGGGTAACGACAACCGGCGACGGGCACCACAAGGAGGCACTCGTTCAGATCATTCCAAACCTTGGTGAGCCGGTTACGGCATCAGTATCCGCACCGGCGTCTCCAGATGAATTAGTGTGGTCCACTTCTGGAACACGTCGGTCTGGACGTTGATCACGTCGCAGGTGTCCTTGTCGGCCGCGCGGGGCTCGATGTGCCAGGTGCCGGGGTGGAAGATGAACGTCTGCGTGCCGTCCGCCAGGAAGGCGGCGATGGAAGTGGGATCGAACGATTCGGCCTTCTGATCGGGCGGTGATACGATCACCACCAGCTTGTCGCCACCCAGGGGGACGAACATCTGGGAATGATCGGTGTGCATGTTGACGTGGTCCACCGTCTCTGGAACACGCCGCACGGTCATGTAGCGCGCGGTGAAGACGCCGTCCTGCATCTGCAGCGGCTGGCGGTCGTTCTCTACCACCCGACCGTAGGGCGCGAACGCCTCGGCGGTGAGCGGCTGGACCTTGATAGTGACCCCGGTGCGTTCGGCTGTGGCGGTCATGGGGAGCTCTCCTCTGGGCTGATACTACCCTACAATCGGGCGGTGATCGGACCGGAACTAGCGCGCGAGCTGAAAGTGGCGCAGTTGCCGTGGCGTCCGATGCGCGGCGACTTGGCGATGGACCGGCTGAACATCGTGTACGTGGTGCTGAAGGACGGCACCGACGAGGAGGGGGCGGTGGAGTACGACACCGGCAGGGGCGTGGAGCGGCGGCCGTTCCTGGGGCTCACGTGGGTACCGCGGCTAGACCAGCTGCTCGCGTTCCTGGCACGCCACGGGCGGTTCGAGCTGGCGGCGCGCCCGGCGGGCGAAGGGCGCAAGGACCACGTCTGGGAGGTGAGCCTGGCCACGGCGGGGACGGACACGCAGCGCGCGTTCCGCGCCTCTGACCCGGCCGACGCGGCGGGGCAGGCGCTGCACTTCTTGCTGGCCGACACCGGTTGGTCGCCGGGGCCGGCGCTACGATCGTCAGGAACATGACAGTGCCTTACGAGATCGTCCCTGTGGTGTGTGGCCCGCTCCAGAACAACGTGTACGTCGTCTGCGACGCGGAGGCGCAAGTGGCGCTGGCGGTGGATTGTGGTCTCGAGGCGGCGGTGGCGGTGGGGCAGGTACTCAGGGAACGGGAGCTGCGCTTGGAAACGATCGTGGCGACGCATGGCCACTTTGACCACATGGCGGAGGTCGCGGCGCTGGCGCGGGCGACTGGGGCCCAGGTGCTGGTGCACCGCGACGACGCGGAGCGGCTGCGACAGCCGTCGCGGCCAATGCTCTTCCCAAAGCTTGACGTGGAGCCGGCGCCGGTGTCACGGGAGCTGGTGGAAGGGGACACGGTGGCGCTTGGTGATGCTGTGCTCGCCGTGTGGCACACGCCGGGACACACACCGGGTTCGCTGTGTCTCTACGACGCCACTCGTGGGATGTTATTTAGTGGCGACACGCTCTTCGCGGGCACGTTCGGGCGGTACGACCTGCCTGGCGGCGACCCAGCGGTCCTCAAGCAGTCGCTCCTGCGACTCGCCACGCTTCCGCCGGATACGCAAGTGCTGCCAGGGCACAACGCGGTGACGACCATTGGTCGGGAGCGGTGGCTGACCCGGCCGCCGCTGTAGCGCTCAGGCTTCGTTCAGCTCGCTGCGCCAGGAGTAGCGGGGCTGATAACCCAGGAGGCGCTGGGCCTTCTGGATGCTGTAGGCGGGGGAAGTGCCAGTGAGCCTGGCCGCGAGCGGGGCGAGCTGCGGCACGAACCGCGGGATCACCTCAGAGAGCGGCAGCCGGCTATGGGCGTCGGCGGCGCTGACGTTGAAGGCGTGATTGCCGGGGCCGAGCGTTTCGAGGTGTTCCAGGGCCAGACGGGCCGCCTGGGCAACGTCGCGCGAATCGACGTAGCTCCAGAGGCCGGCAGACGCGTCGCGGTCTTCGCGCGGACGGCCGCGCTGGGAGTATTCGTCCGGGCCGACGACAAGCGAGATGCGCAGCGAGGCGGCGTGCAGGTCGTGCTCATTCGCCTGCAGCGTGAAGACCTGTTCGCCGGCCAGCTTGGACAGCGCGTAGAAGTCGTCCGGGCGCTGGCTTACTGATTCGGTGGCCGGCAGCTCAGGGATGCCGCCGTTGCGCGTCTGCCACTCCAGGCCGTAGGTGGTGATGGAGCTGGCGTAGACTACGCGTTTGACCCCCAGAGCACTGCACGCCGCCGCGACGTTGGCGCACGCGGCCGCGTTGTTGACGAAGACCTGCTCGCCCGGGTGGTGGGCGGTGCTGGGGTAGGCGCCCAGGTGAATGACGGCGTGTGCGCCGGCCAGCGCGCCGTAGACCGCGCCGGCGTTGGCCAGGTCTACCAGCAGCCCTCGCTGCGCCAGACCGGCAGGCGGCAGCGTCTGATCGAGCGCCCACACAATGTATCCGCCGTCGTCCTTGAGCTCCTGCAGGACGGCGCGGCCGACTCGGCCCGATGCGCCGGTGACGGCAACGATGGTGCGGTCTGTGGTCATTCTTCCATCCAGGGTATGGCGGCTGGCTTGTCACATCCACCGCCGACCGCGGGCAGGAAGTGGACTTCACTCTCCGTGCCGACAGGCTCGAGCATGCCGAGGGGGCTGACGACGCCATCAACGGCGACGTTGATGTGCGGGCTGAGGTCGCCTTCATCGGCGTCTTCGCACAGCCGCGCGGAGATTCCGGGAAACCGACTATCCAGATTGCGCACTACCTGGCGAACGGTGGCGCCGTCGACAGCAACCGTCTGCTGCCCACCTGTGAGGTCGCGGATGAGCGAAGGGATCCAGACCGTTGGCACCTAGATGACTCCGTTCGCCTCGAGGATAGCGACGGGGTTCATGGGGAGGGCGGTGAGGCGGGCGCCAATCGCATTGGCGTTGGCGATGGCCGCCGGGGGCGGGCCAATGGGGACCTCGCCGACACCGCGCACGCCAAAAGGATGCCCGGGCTTGGCCACTTCTACGATGACGGTGTCGATCATGGGGAGGTGGTAGCAGGTGGCCATGCGGTAGTCCAGCAGCGAGGCGTTGGTCATCTCGCCGCGCGCGTTCATCGCGTATTCCTCGTTGAGCGCCCCGCCGATGGCCTGCGCTGCGCCGCCGTGCATCTGCCCCTCGACGCAACTGGGATGAGTGGCCTTGCCGGCGTCCTGGACGTCGGTGTAGCGCGGGATTTGCGTCTTGCCCGTCTGCGGGTCAATCTCTACGTTAACGATGTTCGTGGCGAAGGCGCCGCCCTGGCCCTTGGGATCCACGTTGCCGCGGCCGGTGATGGGGCCGCCGGTCTTGTCGAGCTTGGCCGCGAGCTCCTTAAGGGTGAGCCGGTGTGGTGGTGTGGCCGTTTTGCGAGCCGTTGCCTTTGGCTGTTGCTTCGACCTGCAGGGACCGAGTCGCACGACGGCGGCGATCGCGTGCCCCTTATAGAGTGCCATGCCGGCGGCGAGCACATTGTCCTGCATCCACTTCACGTAGCCGCCGCCGTCGCCGAGGTCAACCTGCTTGTCGCCCGAGGCGGGCAGATCGGCGTCGGTGACCACCGCCTTGACGCCCCGCAAGGCCAATGCGTGCGAGGCGTCGATGCGGATGATCCGTGCGTGCGCGTGGGGGCTGCGAACCACGCGCCCATGCAGCAGGCCGGGCAGCTTGACATCGGCGCCGTACCCGGCACGGCCGGTCACCTTGTCAACGCCGTCGTGGCGGATGGGGCGGGTGCCGACAACGCTGAAATCGGCGTTGGAGAGCACGACGTTGCCGCCGCGCAGAACGTCACCTTGGGTGTGCGCCGAACCATTGGTAGCGCCGGGAGTGGACGTGAGGGGCATTTGGCTGGTGGCCACAGGGAGAGCTCCTGAGTGCTGTGGTGGCAGGGCACGCGTGACGCTGTGGCCGGAGACAAGTCCCCGCGTTACGTGCACCCCGGCCCGTTAGGTGCTGTGGCCGTCGGTGGAAGCGGCCGTAGCTTCGGACGGGACGGCGCCGCGCTGGATAGCGGCGGCGTGGAGCACGGCGCGCACGATCTTGTCGTAGCCGGTACAGCGGCACAGGTTGCCGGCCAGCCAGAAGCGCACCTGGTGCTCGGTCGGGTTCGGCTCCTGGTCCAGCAGCGCCTTGGCGGCGACGAGGAAGCCGGGGGTGCAGATGCCGCACTGCAGCGCGGCTTGCTCCAGGAATGACTGCTGCAGAGGGTGCAGGCCCTGCGGCGTCGCCAGTCCCTCGACGGTGGTGATTTCGGCGCCCTCGGCCTCCACTCCGAGCACGAGACAGGAGTTGACCAGGCGACCGTCCATCAGGACGCTGCAGGCGCCGCAGTTGCCGTCGTTACAGCCTTCTTTGGTGCCGGTCAAGCCCACGTTGTCGCGCAGGCACTCCAGCAGGCTCTGGCGCGGCTCACAGAGGAACTCGGTCTCCTCGCCGTTGAGGCGGGTGGACACGGCGGTGCGGCTGACTTTGATGAGTGGTGTGGCGACCATAGTTGTGGTGTCCCGTGGAAACTGGTGGATTGAGGCTAGTGGGCGGACGGTGTGGCTTCGCCGCGAGCGCGGGCGATGGCGCCGCGCAGCGCGCGTTTGGTGAGCACGCCGGCCAGGTGGCGGCGCTGCTTGTCGCTGCCGCGCATGTCGCTGATGGGGTGCGCCGCCTGGCGAGCGGCTTCGGCAGCGGCTTCCAGGGCCGCGTCTGAGCCGTCGGTGCCCACCAGCACGCCGCGCGCGGCGTCAACGTAGAGCGGCGTCGGCGCGACCGCGGCAAGCGCGACGCGCGCGTCCTGGATCTGACCATCCTGGGACAGCTCTACCCAGGCGCCGGCGCCGACGACGGCGATGTCCATCTCGTTGCGGGGGATGAAGCGTAGGTAGTAGGCGCCCGAATTAGACGCAGGCGCCGGGACACGGATGGAGACAAGCAGCTCGCCCGGCTGCAGCGCGTTGGTGCCCGGCGCGATACAGAACTGCTCCACCGGCAATTCGCGCCCGCCGGCCGCGCTATGAATAACGGCGTGCGCTCCCATGACGATCAGGATCGGGATGGTGTCGCCGCTGGGCGACGCGTTGCAGAGGTTGCCGCCGAGCGACGCACGGCCCTGGATTGCGGTGCCGCCGACGATGCTGGCAGCATCGATCAACCCGGGATAGTGGCGGATCACGCTGGCATCGCCGTAGATGCGGTAGCACGGCACCGCGGCGCCGATTGTCAGCCCCTCAGGTGGATCGAAGCGCAGCTCGTTGAGCTCGGGAACCGCCTTGACGTCCACCACGCGCTCGAGCTGAAACCGCTCGGCCCGCAGCTGCACCAGCAGGTCGGTGCCGCCGGCCATGGCGCGCGCCTTCCCGTTCTTCTCCGCCAGGAGTGCCAGCGCGGCTGGCAGGTCCGCCGGGCGCACGTACTCGAATGCTTGCATGCCCGGCATGATAGATGAGCACACGCGCCATGTCGAACACGGTTCTGGTGCACCCCAGCTATGCGTGGGCAACGGGTTTGCTGTGCAGAATGTAGTTGCTGTGGAATCGCGAGAGCCACCTGCCGAGTGGCAAGTGGCTCTCGTAGTTTCCGATTGAGCGGCGGGCTGATTAGGCGATACGGCGCTCGGATGCGGGCGCAGGGTTGGTGTACGGGTTGATAGGCGTTACAGGGGCGACCGGAGCAGGCGGAGCGCCGGCGCGGTTGTCGCGCATGGCGTCCTGCACGTCGTGCGCCTTCTGCTGCCCCTTGTCGTACCACTCCTCAAGGATGCGCTTGGCGACGTCACGCCCACCCAGGCCGAACGCGAGCGCCCCGGCCACAGCGAACATGCCGATCAGCGCCATCCACAGCGTGTTGATGATGGTGGGAGCAATCTGCAGCTGGTCCAGCGCCATCAGCGTGGCGAAAACGAGCACCGAAACGCGGGCGATAGTCGCCAGCAGGTTCGGGTCACCGACACGGGACATGCCGGCCGAGCCGCGCACCAGGTTCGCCACGAAGTTGGCGATCAGGGCGCCGAGCAGGAGCACCACCACGGCCACCACGACGTTCGGGATGAAGCCGATGATGTTGGCGAGCACGCCTTCAACTTGCGTCATGCCCAGCGCGCCAAACGCGGCGATGAGGAAGCTGAGCATCAGGAACCAGTAGGCCAGCTTGCCCAGTACTGCTGAGGGATCCATACGGACACCGGCCCTGACCAGGAACTGGTCGATCTCAGCTCTGTCTGCAATCTGGTTAAAGCGCACCATGCGCAGACCGCGCGTCACCAGCGCCTCCACGGCGCGTGAGATAAGCCAACCAACAAGCAAGATGACGAGCGCGCCAACGAGCTTTGGAATGAACGTCATGATGTCGCCCATCGCGCGCGTGAGCGAGATCATGATCGCCTGACCCCAGTCGGTCACCATCACGGGAACTGCATTATCCACTTACCTTACCTCCGTGTGCAGCTAGCACATGCGTCCTTACGTGCGATGCAGACGCCTTCTCTGGCGTTACGTGCATCACCTCGACAAAACACGAACGCAAGTTGTGTGCCGGCCTTCAAAGGGGCCGGCGCGTGCGGCGATTCCCGCCGAAGCTAGGGATATCCGGCGGCGTGCGCTACGCGCGTGGGGCGGGGCGCGCAGCCGGAGGCGTGTCGGAGGAGGGGACGGTGACGACGGCGAGTGGAGGCTCTGGGCGGCGCGTGTGGCGCGCTGCAAGGCGAGTGGCCGCGCCGAGCAGTGGAGGCATCCCCAGGGCCGCGACCAGCAGCACGACGGCGCCGATGCCAAGCCCGCCCGCGAGGTGCTCCAGGCTGTCCACTTCTCCGCCCGCGAAGAAACCAAGACTGGTGTAGAGCAGCGCCCAAAAGACGGACGCCAGTGCCTGCCCCGCGAAGAAGCGTCCAAACGGCCAGCCGCTGGCGCCGGCCGCCACGGCCACTGCCGAGCGACCGGGGCCGGCGAGGTTGGAGACGAGGATGGCCCACCACCCCCAGCGCGTCATGAAGGCGTGCGCTGTCCGTAACGACCGTCGCCAGCGGCAGGCTAATCGCCAGGGGGCCCGGCGCGGGACCAGGCGCCGGCCCATCAGGCGGCCTAGCCAGAAGTCCACCACAGTGCCCAGAGTCATGCCGAGCCAGGCTGCCGCCGCAACCTGCGCGAAGCCCGCGGCGCCGCTGGCGCGCGCAGCGAACCCGGACAGAATGACAATCGTGCCGCCGGGGAAGACAGCGCCGACCCCCACTAGGCTCTCCGCCAGAGCGGAACCGAGCGCAGTGGCAGCGGCATGCTGGCCCACCGCCTTGACGGCATGTGCGGCCAGCGTGGAAAACGTGCCCACCGATTCTGGTGAGGCCAGGTCCATGATGACTCTTCTCCCGCTCACGCGGGAAGCGGCCTGCGAGGTTAGCTGCCGGGTTCGGGCGAAGAGCTGCGCCCTACCGTCAGCGCGCACCCTCGGTACAACGTGTACCTCGGTGGCGCGACTGTGGATTCACCCCTTGTCTATGGGTCCCCCGCTCCTGCGGTCCCGATTACGCCCGAGGCCGCAGGATTCGGCCCTCTGTCGAATTGGCGTCACCTGATCCTACCGCGCCCGCGCCGACTCGGCAACAGCAAGGCCCGGAAGGGTCACCACAAAGCATGTCCCCCCTTCTTCCGGGTGCTGAACGTCTATCTGGCCGAGGTGCTGCGCGACGATGTGGTTGCTGATGTACAGGCCGAGGCCGAGGCCGACCATAGTGGAGGTCGAGGCGGCCGCTACGCCGTCTTCCAGGTGGGCCTGGTAGTAGCGTTGGAAGATGCCCGCGCGGTGGCGGGCAGGGATCCCCACGCCGTGATCCCGAACGGCGAATCTCGCTTTCCCCGCGTCGGCGGGACCAACTTGCACCAGGATCTCACCGCCGTCAGGGCTGTATTTGATGGCGTTGTCAAGCAGGTTGAGCACTACCTGCTCGATCCGCAATGGGTCCACCAGAGCGGTAACCGGTGTGCCGGCGGGAAGCGCCTCCACCCGTATGGTGTGTCGGGCGGTCGTGTTGCGTGCGACGGCGGCCGCCTCTTCGACCAGTGCCAGCAAGTCGGTCGGCTCGGGCGCGACCGAGAGCATGCCACCCTCCAGGCGTGAGACGTCCAGCAGCTGCGCTACCAGGCGCGCTAGCTTGCCGGACTGCTGCTCAATGGTGCTCAGCGCGGTACGGATGCGCTCCGGGTCAACCGCCGGCGCGCGCTCGAAGCGGCGCAGCAGCAGCTGGGCGTTGCCACGCAAGCTGGTGACGGGCGTCTTGAGCTCGTGCGCTGCCACGCTCAGGAACTCTTCGCGTGTGCGCAGCGCGGCCTGCGCCTCGCGCAGCAGGCGCTCGTTTTCGCGCGCCTGCGCCTCGGCTTGCTCGCGCGCTGCGTGCTCGCGGATGCTCGCAGCGCGCGCCAGCTCGGCGTGCTTGCGAGCAACCGCATAGCGCAGCGAGCGCACCAGCAGCGGCGCCTCTGCTTCGCCCTTTACAAGGTAGTCCTGCGCGCCTTGACTCACCGCCTGCGCTGCGACGGCGTCGTCCGCCATGCCGGTCATCACGACCACCGGCACGTCAGGCGCCGCGGCACGCAGTCTCAGGAAGGTGTCCAGGCCACCGCTGTCGGGCAGCGTCAGGTCGAGCAGCACAGCATCGACATCATGCTCGGCCAGGTGACCCAGCCCGTCCGAGAGCCTGCCGGCAACTGCGATGTCGAACAATGTGCCTGCGGGCTCCCCTGGCGCTCCGGCAGCCTCCTCCAGGGCGAGGCGCGTCAGGCGCACGTCCCCCGGGTTGTCTTCGATCAGCAGCACGCGCACCGGCGCCACGACGTGTGGCCTTAGCTCGCGGGAAGCTTGACGATAGTGAGCCAGAAGTCCTCGATTGATCGCACCACGGTAATGAACTGATCCAGGTCTACGGGCTTGCTGATGTAGCAGTTGGCGTGCAGGTCGTAGGACCGCGCGATGTCTTCCTCCGCTTCAGACGTGGTAAGGATCACGACGGGGATACGGCGCAGCGCCTGGTCTTGCTTGATCTCCTCAAGCACTTCGCGGCCGCCCTTGCGGGGTAGGTTCAGGTCAAGCAAGACCAGGTCTGGTCGCACAGAACCAGCGTACGCGCCCTCACGGCGCAGGAAGGCGAGCGCTTCCACCCCGTCGCGCGCGACGTGCAGGTTATTCCGCACCTTCGCGTCGCGCAGCGCTTCGATTGTCAGGCGGACATCAGCCTTGCTGTCTTCTACCAGCAGGATCTCGATCGGGCGTGCCTCGTGGAGCACGCTCACTACCTCGTTCACGCCGGACTCCGTCCTGGGCCGAGCTGCCCCGGCAGTAGTGTCTGTCATTGCGGCTGTCCTGGCATTGCGGCACGTGCCACTGTTGCGTTCTGCAGGGTGCTTCCCTCTCCGCCCCCGGCTTCAGCAGACGGTACGCGTGCGGTGCGCGGCAGCACGACGTGAAAAGTAGACCCGCTGCCTTCGACGGACTCGACTGAGATGCAACCACCGTGCCATTCGGCGATCTTCTTGCACAGAGCGAGCCCGATTCCGGTTCCCGCGTAGTCGCTGCGGCCGTGAAGGCGCTGAAAGATGACGAAGATGCGCTCCTGGTACTCCGGCGCGATGCCGATGCCATTGTCACGCACGGTGTATTCCACCTCGTGCTCTCGCGGCTGGGCAGCCACGTGAATGCGGGGCGCAGACTCCCCACGGAACTTGAGGCCGTTGCCTATGAGATTCTGGAAGAGTTGGCCCAGCTGCCCTTCATCGGCCCAAATTGATGGGAGATCGTCACGCGTGACGGTCGCGGCCGAATCGGAGATCGAAGCGCCCAGGGCTTCCACCACGCGGTCTACGACAGCGTTTACGTCCACCTGGCGCAGCTGGGCGCCCGCGCGGCCGACGCGCGAGTAGGTCAGGAGGTCACTGATCAGGCGCTGCATGCGGCGGGCGCCGTCCACGGCGTAGCCGATGAACTCGTCGGCGTCGGAGTCGAGCTTACCGGCGTAGCGGCGCTCCAGAAGTTGGAGGTAGCTCACCACCATGCGCAGCGGCTCCTGTAGATCGTGCGACGCGACGTACGCGAATTGCTCGAGGTCTCGGTTGGACCGGGTGAGCTCCTGGGTGCGCTCGTCGACGCGCTCGTCCAACCGGCTCCGCGCCGCCTCCAGCGCGGCGTGCGCCTCTTTCAGCTGGCGCTTCAGCTCCTCGTTCTCGCGCCTTGTCGCGGCGAGATCCTCCACACAATCTCTCGTCACTGAGTATACGAGCGGCTGCGGGCCCGCCGTGCCGGTACCATGTCGTCCACATCTGGAGGCAAGCAATGACCAAGTTCCTGCACCTGTCCCTGCGCAGCCGTGGCCGTGACCGCACCAGCGAGTGGTACTGCCAGAACCTTGGCTTCGAGGAGGCGGGGCGCGGCACCACAGGGCTGGGCACCCACACCGCACGGCTGGTGCATCCCAGCACCGCAACGTACATAGAAGTGTCGGACCGCGCATACAAGGGGCACGACTTCGAGATCCCCGAAGAAGCGGTGATGCTGCAGTTCACCGTCCCGGACATGGCTGAGGCGTACGACCGCTTCAAGCGCAACGGCGCAAACGTGACCGAGGGAGACGGCACCTCGGAGTACTTCTTCCTGGAGGACCCCGACGGCTACGAGGTGGAGATCGCGAAGGGCGAGCCGGGTCAGGTCCGCTTCAGCTCCATCGGCCTGCGGGCAAACGACCTCGAGAGAAGCGTGAAGTACTACACCGACGCCATTGGCTTCAAGGAGCAGCGGCGCTGGACGACACCGCGCGGCACTAACATCGCGGTGCTGGAGCTCGAGCCGGAAGCACCAACTCTCGCGATCCGGCACATGCCGTTCCTTCAACCAATGGCCCGCATTCCGGAAGACCTGATGCACCTGGCATTTCCCGTGGAGCAGATGCAGAGCTGGGTGCCGGACATGCGCGGCCGGGGCTACAACGTGGATGAGGACGGGCCACGCATGTCGTGGCTGGCAGACCCGGACGGCTACGAGCTAGAGATGATCGAGACACGCAAGGGCTGAATATCGTAAACCTCCCTCCTAGCCTCCTCTCCGCATCGCGGATGGGGGGGCAGTGGTGCGGTGCTACTCGGCGAACAGGAGACGAAGCGGATGGCCATCGCGGAGCGCACGGAGCAGACGACGCAGGGCGAGCTTCTGGCGAAGGCGGACCGGTTCCTGGCGGGCGGCGGACTGGGGCTGTTCACGCTGCCGCCCGACGTGAACCTGGTCATCAGGGAGGGACATGGGTCCCACGTCACGTCGGTAGCGGGCAAGGAGTACATCGACTACCACCTGGGTTCGGGGCCGGCTCTGCTCGGTCACGGCCACCCGGCGGTGACCGAGGCGGTGAGCGCCCAGCTCCCCAAGGGCACGACGTTCTACTTCCTGAACGAGCATGTGCTCCGGCTCGCCGAGCGGCTGGTGGAGGCGGTGCCGTGCGCTGAGCAGGTGCAGTTCACCGGGTCCGGCACCGAAGCGACGTTCTTTTCGCTGCGCGTGGCGCGCTCACTCACCGGCCGGCCGAAGGTCATGAAGCTGGAGGGCGGCTGGCACGGCATGCACGACTACGCGCTGTGGGGGACCGTTCCTGCCCGGCCAAGCGACTACCCGCGCGCCCAGCCGGACAGCACGGGCATTCCGCCGTCTATCGGCGAAGACGTACTGGTGGCGCCATTCAACGAGACCGAGCTGGTGGTGTCACTCATCGAGCGCCACGCCCACGAGCTGGCGGCGGTGCTGGTGGAGCCGCTGCAACGCGTGCTGAAACCGGAGCCGGGTTTCCTGGAGGCGCTGAGGGATGTCACGCGCCGGCATGGCATCGTGCTGGTGTTCGACGAGATCGTGACGGGCTTCCGCATCGCGTGGGGCGGAGCGCAGGAGCGCTACGGCGTGGTGCCGGACCTGGCCACCTATGGGAAGGCGATGGCGGGCGGGTTTCCGATGGCGGCGCTAGCGGGCAGGGCGGAAGTGTTGGCGCCGCTGGACGCGCGGCGCACCGAGCGCACCAACCTGGCGTGGGCCAGTGGCACGCTGAACGGCAACCCGATAAGCGCCGCTGCCGGAAACGCCGCGCTCGACGTGCTCTCGCAGCCGGGCGTGTACGAGCGCCTGCAGCGCACCGGAGCGCGCTTGCGGCGGGGCATAGAAGAGTCCGGCCGCCGGCACGGCTTCCCGACCCAGGCGCTGGGGGAGGACGCGGTCTTCGGCGTGCGCTTCATGGAGAACGAGGCGCCACGCACGTGGATGGACCTGCAGGCGCACGACAAGGCGCTGGGACTGCGCTGGGGCGTGGAGCTTCTCGAGCGTGGCCTGCTGGTCAACCCGAACGAAAAGTTCTACGTGTCCATCGTGCACAGTGATGAGGACGTGGACCGCACGCTGGAAATCTGCGACGCCGCGTTCCGGGCTGTGAAGGCGGCGGGGTAGCCTTTCCCCCTGGGAGAGGGAGTTACTTCGCGGTCATCCAGTCGGGGCCGATGCCGGCGTCGGCGCGGAGCGGGACGCGGAGGTCGAGAGCCCGCTCCATCTCGTCGCGGACGATGGCCGCGAGCGGCTCGGCTTCGGCGGCTGGCGCTTCGAAGACCAGCTCGTCGTGGATCTGGAGCAGCATCCTGAGCGGGAGGCGGTCCTTGTCGATGCGGCGCTGGACGTTGACCATGGCAACTTTGATGAGGTCGGCAGCGCTGCCCTGGACGACAGAGTTGATGGCGAGACGCTCGCCCAAGTTGCGCTGGTGGGTGTTGGTGCTGGTGATCTCCGGGATCGCGCGGCGCCGGCCCAAGATGGTCGTGACGTAGCCGTCGTCGAGGGCGCGGCCAATGCACTCTTGCAGGAAGCGATCGATGCCGGGGAAGCGCTGCTTGTAGTCGGCGATCAGGCGGGCGGCGGCGGCCACGTCCAGGCCGTCGATACGCCGCGCCAGGCCAAAGGCGGTAACCCCATAGATGATCCCGAAGTTGATCGTCTTGGCGTGGTTACGCTGCTCGCGCGTCACGTCGGCGGGATCGACGCCGAACACCTGGGCCGCGACGGCGGCGTGGATGTCCTGTTCCACTCGGAAGGCCTCTACGAGCGCGGCGTCTTCGCTCAGGTGCGCCAGCAGGCGCAGCTCGACCTGCGAATAGTCCGCACAGATGAGCAGCGATCCCGAAGGGGCGACGAACGCCTTGCGCACCTGGCGACCGATGTCCGACCGCACAGGGATGTTTTGGAGGTTGGGCCCCTGCGATGCGAGGCGGCCCGTGGCGGTAACCAGCTGGTGGAAGGTGGTGTGAATGCGCTGCGTGCCGGGATCGACGGCGCTGCGCAGCGCGCCCAGATACGTGCCGATCAGCTTGGCCAGCTGGCGGTGCTCAAGCAGCAGGCGGGGGACGCTGGTGCGCGGGTTAGCGCGGTCTTCCTGGGCGGCGAGGCGATCCAGCTCTTCGGCGTCGGTGGAATAGCCGCTCTTGGTCTTCTTGCCGGGCGGCAGCTTGAGCGTCTCGAAGAGCACCACGGCGAGCTGCTTGGGCGAGTCGACGTTGAACTCGCTGCCCGCCACGCTCCAGATCTCGCGCTTGAGCTCGGCGACCCGCGCGCCGAGCAGGGCGCCCTGGCGGCCGAGTTCGTCGGGGTCGCAAATGATGCCGGCGTTTTCCATCTCCGCCAGCACGGCGGTGAGCGGCGCCTCTACTTGCGCGATCAGCCGTGTCATGCCCTGCGACTCGGCCAGTGGTGTGAAGTGGTGGAAGAGGCGCAGCGCCACGTCGGCGTCCTCGGCAGCGTACTCAACTACCTGGTCAAGCGGGACATCGGCCATGGACCGCTCGTCGGGCGGCGTGCCGATCAAGTTGGCGATCGGGACCATCAGGTAGTTGAGATGAATGATCGCCAGGTGGTCCAGCTTGTGCGCCGGCTGCGCGGGGTCGAGCATCTGACTGGCGAGCATGGAGTCAAAGGCGACGCCACGCAAGCGGACTCCACTGCGCGCCAGGACCCGTGCGTCGAACTTGAGGTTGTGGCCGCACTTCGGCGCCGACTCGTCTTCGAGTAGTGGGCGCAGCACTGAAAGCACCGTGGTTTCGTCCAGGTGTGTCTCCGGCGCGGGGGAGCGCACGGGCACGTACTCGCCCTGGCGCGGCTCCCAGGAGAAGCTGAGGCCGCACAGCTTGGAATCGCTGCCGAGTCCGGTCGTTTCGGTGTCGAAGGCGAAAATGGGCTGCCGGCGGAGGGTGGCGACGAGCTCGCCCAGGTCCGCAAGCGTGGTCACGGCCCGGTAGCGGCCGCTCGCGGCGGTATCGGGCTGAACTTCACCCGCGGTCCCACTTCCGGGGAAGGTTTGGAGCGGGGAGGCGCCTACGGCATCACCACTGGGTGGGGAGCTGACCGGCCACGCCGCCATGCCCGACGGCTGTGCTCCGGCGAACCCAGGCAGCATCGGAGCGGCGGTATCTTCCGCCAGTTTCTTCACGTCATCCTGGAAGCGGTTGAAGCCGAGCTCCTGGAAGAACGGGACCAGGCGAGCCGGGTCAGGCCGGCGCACACGCAGTGATTCGAGCGCGAAGGGGAAGTCGCCGTCGCGCTTGAGGGTGACCAGCGTGCGAGACAGATCGATGTGGGCGCGTGCTTTCTCGAAGCTCTCGCGACGCTTGGTGCTCAGCTTGTCAAGGTTTGCCAGGATGCCGTCGAGCGAGCCGAACTGCTGGATCAACTGCGCAGCGGTCTTCGGCCCGATGCCATCCACGCCGCGCACGTTGTCCACGGTATCGCCGGTGAGCGTGAGGAGATCGATCACCTGCGACGGAGTGACGCCCTTGTTTGCCAGCAGGACTCCGGCGTCGATAGTGGTGTCGGTGTGCACGTCGAACATCGCGACGCGGTCACAGAGCAGCTGTTCGAGGTCTTTGTCCTTGGAGACAATGCGCACGTGGACTCCCGCTGCGGCCGGATCGTCCAAGACCCGCTGAACGACGGTGGCGATGACGTCGTCGGCCTCCAGGCCGGGCTTGGAAATGGCGGTGATGCCGAACCGCTCCACCAGCTCGATCACGCGCGGTATCTGCGACTTGAGGTCGTCGGGTGTCTCACGGCGCGTCCCCTTGTACTCGCCGTACAGGGCGTCGCGGAACGTATTGCCTGGGGCATCCAGCGCGACGGCGACGTAGGCCGGGCCGCACTCGCGCAGGAGTTTGAGCAGCATCGCCGCGAAGCCGAATACCGCGTGGGATGGCTCGCCGGTGACGGGGCTGCGCATGCCGTTGCGGATGGCGTAGTAGGCCCTGAAGATCTGGGCGAACCCATCGATGAGATAGAGTGTCCCGGTGGCGGCAGGCGCTGAGACCTGGGGAGGCGTCGCGAGGGTGGCTGAGGGCATCACCTGCCAGAAACGGGAGGTCCCGCTCACGGTTGCGGGCCGGCACTCTTGCCGCGCAACGCGCGCGCCATGCGGTAGGTGATTCGTTCGACTTCAAAGCCGAGTGCCCGGAAGAACTCCTGCTCGTCTCCGGGTTCATTGAGGGGCGCACGCAGCGGACGCTGCAAGGCTGGCGCCGCGCTGCCGGTTCCTCCCTGCGCTGAGTTGACATTCGGAAGCGCGACGTGCTGCGCCAGAGAGACGAGCAGGGCGATGCCGATGCCGCGGCGGCGGTGGTCATCGTGGACGGCTACGAAGCGGAGCACGGTGTCGTCACGACGGCGCGATGCCCAGGCAATTCCGAGCGGGGTACGAGGATCGTCCTGCTCCCAGGCAGCGAAAGCCACGGTGCCAGGGTTTTGCAGCCAGTGCTCCACCTGCGCGGGAGTCAGCGCCTCGAGCGTGTCGTGCGGCGCTTCGGCGCGCTCGAGCCCTAGCTGGATGAGCAGGCCGATGAGCAGCGGCACGTCATCTAACCCGAGCGGACGGATCTCGGCGCCGGCGAGTGGGGCACTCTTGGCCGCGAGCCGCGCGACGCCTTCCGGGGGCAGTACCAGGCCGAGGTCCTGGCTTTCCAGCTCAAACCCTGTCGCGCGGAACAGCGCAAGCGCCTCTATCTCTTTGCCATCGACGGTCAGCGTGACACGGGTGGCGCCGCGAGTGCGTAACTCGTCGAGCGCGGCGCCGAGCAGCCGTGTCCCCAGCCCACAGCGCCGTTGCGGCGGCGCGACGCTGATCCACACCAGCCGCGCTTGCCGCTCGTCACTGGGAGTGCCGAGCGCCTGTGTACGTGGTATGCCGGCTATCACAGCGCCGGCCACCTGCGGCGCGGTGGAGCCGTCTACTGTACGGGCCTCCGCCGCCCCAGGAGCGGTGGCGACGAGGGCGATGCCGGGGTCGTATTCGGTCAGGAGGTGGCGGCTGAGCTCGCGAGCCGCGCTGCTCGGCCGGCCGAGCAGCGCGGCGATGGCGAGCCAATCGCCGGCGTCGGCCTCGCGGATCGCGTGCGATTCAGTCGTCATGCTGGATGGTAGCCGTGCTGCCGTCCAGGACGGAATCGAACGCGACAATCGGCCCAGGTACCCTCTCCGCCCTGAGCATGGCGCGCGAGGCTGGCTATCCGGACGCGCTGTGGCTGTGGAATGGCACGCCCACGGCCGAGCTGCTGCGGCGCCAGCTGAACGCAGCGCGTGCGGGTGGCCTGAAAACGCTCGCGGTGTGGCCCTGGGCCGGGTTGGAGACGCCCCTGTTCCAGGCGGCGCACCTCGAGGCAGTCACGGCGGCGTGCGACGCGGCGGAGGAGGAGGGCGTGTCGTTGTGGCTGGCAGGCGATATCCACTGGCCTAGCGGCTCGGCCGGTGGACGGCTCCTGGTCGAGCGACCCGACCTGGCGCAGCGCGCGCTGGCGTGTTGGTCGCGCTGGGTATCGAGCGAACACCCGCTGACGGTGACCTGGCGCGGGGAGGGCGAGCGCCTGGTGATGGCCCAGGCGCTGGACGATGCCGGAGCGCGGCGTGACCTGACGCCGCAGTTGGAAGGCGGTGGGCGGCCGCACCACGAGCGCCACGTCGCGACGTACGGCGGCTATCGCGCGACGTGGGAGACGCGAGTCTGGGACGTGGCGCTGCGTCTACCACCGGGCGAGTGGTTCATCGCGATCGCGACCCTGGTGCGCACGCATCCACTGCTGCCCGCTGCGATTGGATGTGCATGGAGTTCCGGCTCGACCGGGACGCTCGACGCACTTAGTTCGACGGCGGTCGAGGCGTACGCCACCCATGCCCTGGAGCCGCTGTGGAAGGCCGCCGGTCGCCACGTTGGCAGTACGGTGCGCGGCATCGCGGTGGTCCCGCCCGAGCCACTGTCTCGGTACGCCCCGCCGGCCGCCGGCAGCTGGCATGTGGACGTTCTGCCGTGGTTGCACGATATGCCGGAGCTGTTCGAGCGGCTGTTCGAACGGCAATTGGAGACGCACCTGCCGTATGCGCTGTCGCCCCTCCACGAGGCGCCGCCTCAGCCTTCCGCGCCACTTGACCGCTGGCGCGAAGTGGCGCAAGAACGACTGACCGAGACGTTTGGCGGGACCCTGGCGCGCTGGTGTTCGGCGCGCGGTATGCACCTGTTGTCGATGGACGTGACGGACCTGGCGCGGCTCCCGCAGGCGCCCCTGACGCTGCGCGCCGAGCGCAAGCGTGCTGTGGACCCGCTCCGGACGCTGGCGCTGGCGGACACCGGCGCGCATGTGATCGCGGGTGGTCGCGCGGAGGGAGAAGCAGAACCAGGCTGGCGACCACTGGACGTGTTCGGCCCAGAATGGGAGTGGCGGGCCGCGAGCCGCAACTGGCTGTCACTGGGGGAGTGGGCGGAGTGGAAACACGGCGCGCGGGGTCGTGACGGAACAACGCGGTTCGAGGTGCGCTGCGCGTTCGACGTGGACTACACGGCGGAGAACCTGGCGCTCGTGTACGAAGCCGGAGTGGTCGAAGCGGTGACGCTGAACGGGTCGCCGTTGCCCCTAGCTGCTGACCGCGTACCCGCGTCCCAAGAGTTGGAGTTCGCGGACGACTGCCACCGCGTGACGCCATTGCGAGCGGACGCGCTGCGCTACGGCGCAAACACGGTGCGGGCGGTCGCAAGGTTGGGCCCCGGTGACCGGGTGCTGCTGGAGAGCGGGGCTACCGCGGGCCCGCTCGCGCTGATTGGTGCGTTCGCGCTGCGACCGGCCGGCGCCAGCACCGGCCGGCGCGCAGCGACTGAGCGGTGGCGGATGGTCAGGCCCGGCTCGTTCGTGTCGCTAGGAAACTGGCGGGATGCCGGTTTCCCCCGGTTCGCGGGGACAGTGACGTATGCACAGACTGTCCGTATCCCCGCGCTTGCCGCCGGCGCGGAGCTACGGCTCGTGGCGCGCGCGCGTCATTGTTGGGTGGCGCTGGCCCTGGATGGTCGCCCCATATCGCCCACCCGCGCCGATCCCTGGCAGTTTGCCCTGCACGGCGCAGCGCGAGAAGGACTCAACCGGATCGAGCTCACGTGCGTCTCTGGGATGGCGCAGCGTTTGGCGACCGGCATGACCGCCGGGCTGGATGCTGTGGCCCTGGAGTACCGGCGACCACGGTAAGGTCCGGTGGCTCTGGTTCAGGCGTGCGTGCTGAGAAACTGAGCCGCCAGGCGTTCGCCCAGGGCGATGGAATAGTTCTGCCCCCGGTCCTGCGGGTAGACCTGGAACATCGAGCCGAGCCACAGGTGGGGTAACGGAGCCTTGAGCGGTGGGATGTGCTCCGGGTAGTCGCGCGTGACTATGGGCTGGGCGTAGGGCGCGGCGAAGGACCAGCTCTCCGTGACCCAACTGTCTTCGAATGCCGGGACGAGACGCCGGACCGCGGGGAGAAATGCAGCGAGAATCTCTTCCTTGGACTGCCCAAACAACGGATGGTCCATCGGCAGGTAGTTGCCCAAGTAGATCAGGCGCCGGCCGCCGTAATCCGCGGCGGGCATGTAATTGGTGTGCTCGACCAGCACGAGGAAGGGATAGCCTGGGTCGTTAACGTTGAGCCAGTATGTCCCATCCGTGAGCAGCTGACGGTCGAGCGCGAGCACCAGGCAGTGAGCGCCGTACGCCTCGCCCCAGTCGTAGCGTCTGCGGAACTCCTCCGGCAGCTGCGGTACCAGCCGGACGGTGAGGCGGGTAGGCAGGGTAGATACAACCCGACCGAAAGCGGTCTCGGAAACGGCGTGCACGCCTGGACCGCGCCACCGGACGGTCCACGGCGCAGGCGGGGGCCCATCGGCCGCTGCGGCGTTTCCCGGAGGCTGGTAGCGCACGTCAAGGACTTCGTGCGCCAGGCGGACTTCGCCGCCAAGCCGTGTTATCTCGGCAACCAGGCGGTCATAGAGCTGTTGGAAGCCGCCCGCGAGGTACCCAAGGGCGAAGCTGCGGTAGTGAATACGGGCCCAAAACCATGCCATGGAGATGCGGTCGAACCGGTCGCCAAACTTGGCACGCAGCAGGGGCTGCCAGCACACCTCATAGACGCGCCGGCCCATCCAGCGGCGCAGCCAATCGTGCGCCGTGACGCGCTCGAACGGCGTGTGACTCGGTGCTGCCTTGAGCAGCGCAGTGGCCGCCCCCATCCGGACGCGGTCAACCGGCGACAGGGCGCCGAAGCCGAGCAGGCCGAGCGGGGTGTAGGGAAACCAGCGCCGGCCGCCATAGACGACGGCGTTCTTTGGCGTCGGCCAGACCAGGCGCTCGCCAAGGCCGAGCTCTTCGATCAGCGCCGTGACGCGAGTATCGGAGCGGAAGATGTGGTGATAGAACTTTTCGAGGTACGGACCACCGCCCGGTAGGTCTGGCGCAGGCTGGAAGCCGGCGGCGAGACCACCGGCGATAGGCTCGCGCTCGAAGACGGTGACCCGCTCACCGGCCTGGGCCAGTCTCAACGCCACCGTCAGGCCCAGCGCCCCGCCGCCGAGAACGGCCGTGCCGCCGCCGGCCTGGCCGGCAACTGTTTCGGTCATGTGGGCAGAGCGTAGCGCGTGCTTCCTGCACCCCCGGCTGGGAGCACCAGCTCGTCCTCGTAAATGCCGCGGATGATCTCTTCGATCTCAGGCTCTTCGATGGTGAGGTCCTGCAGGCGATAGCGCGCTGCGACGGCGGCGATCAAGTCGGCGGCGGAGATGTCGGTGCGGCTGAAGCGCAGCCAGCGGCGCGGGCCGTCGGCGCGCACCTCTACCGCGGGTGGCACGTGCAGCGGTGCGTCGCCCATTTCGCTATCCGCTAGGTCCACCACCAGCGTGCGCTCGGTGCCCAGGCTGTCGCGGATCTGGCGCAGGCCTCCGTCGTAGAGCAGCCTGCCGTGGTCGATGATCAGCACGCGCGAGCAGAGCTGTTCCACGTCCGACATGTCGTGGGTGGTGAGCAGGACAGTGACGCCGCGCTCGCGGTTGATCTTGCGCAGGAAGTCGCGGATACGATGCTTGGCAACCACATCGAGGCCAATGGTGGGCTCGTCGAGGTAGAGCACCTCCGGGTCGTGGAGCAGCGCGGCGGCCAGGTCCCCGCGCATGCGCTGGCCAAGCGAGAGCTGTCGCACCGGCGTGGTGAGGAACGGGTCTAAATCAAGCAGTGCGCGGAAGGTGTCCAGGTTAGATTGATAGCGCTGGGCGGGCACGCGGTAGATGTGGCGCAGCAGGTCGAGCGACTCGATCAATGGCAGGTCCCACCACAGCTGAGTGCGCTGCCCGAACACAACGCCGACCCGCGCCGCGACCTGCTTGCGCCTGCGTTGGGGCGACAAACCCATCACGTCCACCTGACCGGACGAAGGGGTGAGGATGCCGGTCAGCATCTTGATGGTGGTGGACTTGCCGGCGCCGTTGGGACCGAGGCAGCCCAGCATCTCGCCACGCTCGACCGTAAAGGAAATTCCATCCACGGCGCGCACCTCTTTGAAGCGGTGCTCCAAGAGATTGCGCACCGCACCCAGTGCGCCACGGTGGTGCAGCGGCACCCTGAAGGTCTTGTGGAGGTTCGCGACGGTGATGACGTTCATGCCTCGTCCAGGTCCCGCGCCGGAAGCAGAGACGGATTCTTCGCTCCGCTCAGAGTGACAGCGTCGGTCATCTCACTATGACCCCGTGCTCTGGTACCGACGCACGCCGGCTGTCCAGGCAATCCAGGCGACGAAGCCAAGGAATGCCGCGACGACCGGCGCAAGCAGTCCCGTCCAGGAGGGCATGCCGAGCGTGTCGGCGCGGTCGAGCAGGTAGAGGGCGGGATAGTAGTTGACGAAGGCGAGCGGCACCACGAAGGTGACAAAGCGGCGCAGCCAGTCGCGGTAGATGTCAAGGGGGTAGCTGGTCATGAAGTCGCCGCCGTAGGTGAAGACGTGTGTGGCCACCTTGCCCTGTACCGTCCAGAAGCAGAAGACGGCGCTCAATACGAAGATGGTGAAGAAGATGGCGATCCCGCTGCACAGCGCGATGGCGAGTACCAGTGCCTTGTCCCAGGTCCACGCGATGTCGAGGGCGCGGAGCGAGATGGCCAGCACGACGGCGCCCTGCGCGGCGCGGCCGAGGCGGCGCAGGCTGAATCGCTCGGTCATGGCCTGCATCAGCAGCGGCAGAGGGCGGATCATCAGGCGGTCGAAGGTGCCGGCCTGGACAAACTCGTCGAAGAAGTCCAGGGCGCCGGCGATCATCTCAGCCAGCGAGAAGGAGATAGCCGACATCCCACACAGGATGCCGACTTCGTAGAGCGACCACCCCTGCAGGTGCGGTACCCGCGCGAGCACGACCGCGATCCCCGCGAAGTCGATGATGGTGACGGCGAACGTCCCGACCATGCGCAAGGCGAACGAGACGCGGTATTGCATCTCGCTGCGCGCGTAGGCGCCCGCAAGACGGCGGTAGGTGTCCAGCTCGTGCAGCGCGACGCCAAATGACAAGGGGTGGCTCCTAACCGCCCTGGGTCACGACACGGCGCGTGGCGACGGTGACAAGCGCCTGCGCCGCGCCAATCATGGCAGCCGCCCAGATGGACTGGCCGGCCAGCGCGTGTACGGTCTGGGCCGCGTCCAACCGCTCCAGGAACATGTCACCAGGCACCTGCGTGATGGACGCGAAGGGGAGGGCGTAGGCGACGGTCTGCAGCCAGTCTGGGAAAAGCGGGATCGGCACCACGAAGCCGCTGAAGAACATCAGGACGCCGAGCGCGAGCTGCCGGATGCCTTTCGTCTGCAGCGTCCAGAAGCCGGTCAGCTCGATGATGAACCCCCAGGCAAAGCTGATGGCCACGGCCAGGGCGCGGCTGACGGCGAGGACCGGCCAGGTAGTGGGGTGCTGTGGCCAGCGCAGGCCATGGACAAGGTGGCCAATCACCAGGATCGGCGCGCAGCGGAATGCCAGGAAGTAGACGGCGCGCCCGCACTCACGTGAGAGCCAGTAGCCCGTGAGCGAGAAGGGCTTCGACAGGTCGGACACCACCGCGCCGCTCGCGATCGTGTCTCCGACGCCGATGCCGCCCCACAGGTTCACCACCATGATGAGCGCCTGGGTGACCCAGGTGAAGGTAACTACCTGTGCGGCGTCGTACCCCGCCACCGAACCCCGGCCGCTGAAGGCGGCAAGCAGCACGGCAGCGCGGACGTACCCGAAGAAGGCGTTGGTGATCAGTCCGGCAAGGTTGGCGGTGCGATACGCGAGCTGGCGTTGGAATGCCCGTTTTGCGATCTCCCAATACAGGCGCAGCGTTAGGTACACTTAATTAGGCGACCTTAACGCTCAGCGTGAAGCGCCGTATTTGACAGAGGGACATCCCATGCTCACCACGGCTGCAACGCACACTGCGGCAGCGTCGGCCTACGTCTACCGGCGGACGCCGCGCGTCCTGCTGGGCTTCCAGGTGCTGTGCTCCTGGTGCCGCGCCTGCTTCGCCACGCGCTAAGGGCGCTTGACCCAGATCAGCGCCGCCGAGCGTCCCTCGACGCGGATCTCGTCGCCTGAGGGAGCGCGCGCAGTGACGGCGGCGGAGACACGGTCAACTGCCACGATCCGCAGGCGCACGCCCGGCCCGATCCGGTGTCGCTCGAGGTACTCCAGCAGGTCCAGGTCCATCTCGGCCTCTTCCGTGATACGACCAAGCACCACTTCCTCGCCCGGTTTCACTTCATCCAGGTAGATGCCGTCGTAGTCCATCTCCAAGCGCCCGCCGGGCGCCGGAATGGGGTTGCCGTGCGGGCATGTCTCTGGGCGGCCGAGCGAATCGTAGAGCCGCTCGAGCAGCATGGGCGTGAAGCCCGGCTCGAACTTCTCGGCCGCCTCGTGCGCCTCGGTGGAGGTGAGGCCGAGTTCTTTCTGTAGCCAGCGCTCGATCAGCCGGTGCTTGCGCGTCGACTCTTCGCCGATGCGGCGGCCCGCGTCGGTGAGCACGATCTCCTTGCGGTCGCCGCGATCCACGAGCTCGACGAAGCCGCTGCGCTCCAGGCGCTGTAGCGTCTGCGTAACCGAGGGCGGCGAGACGCGCAAGTGCTGCGCCAGCCGTGCGCCGATCAGCGACTTGCGCTCCGCGGTGAGGGCGTAAATGCTCTGGAGGTAGTGTTCCGTGGCCGCGGTGATCTTCTTGTCGCCGTCGCGGCCGTTGGATTGCGCCCCCGCGGCGGTGCCTTCATCGCTGCCGGAGTTGGGATGCCCGTGTGCCATGGGAGCCTGTGCTTGACGCGCCATGGCGCAAGGATAGCTGCCCTGGCGTTTCCGACTACAATTCCCTGGTATGAGCGCCAGTACAGCATCGCCGGCCGCCTCCGTCGGAGCCACCTCCAAGGGCACGGCACGCGCGTCGCGCACGGTGAACGCCACATCCGCGGCAACCGCCACGCCCGCCGCCGCTCCACCGGCGGAACCCGTGCGGCTCTTCAATACGCTTACGCGCCAGTGCGACGTGTTCACGCCCCTGGAGCCCGGCAAGGCGGGGCTGTATTCGTGTGGCCTGACGGTTTACGACTACGCGCACATCGGGAACCTGCGCACGTACCTCTTCGTGGACTTGCTGCGCCGCGTGCTGCTCGCCGAAGGCTACGACGTAAATCACGTGATGAATATCACGGACGTGGGTCACCTCACCTCAGACGCCGACGAGGGCGCCGACAAGATGGAGCTGGGCGCGCGCAAGCAGGGGCGCACCGCGTGGGAGATCGCGGAGTTCTTTACGCAGGCGTTCAAGCGGGACCTGACGCGGCTGCAGATCCTGGAGCCCGATATCTGGTGCAAGGCGACCGAGCACGTCCCGGAGATGATCGAACTGATCGCCCACATCGAGGAAGAGAAGTTCACGTACCGCACGAGCGACGGCATCTATTTCGACACGTCAAAGCTCCCGGACTACGGCCAGCAGGCAGGGGCGCGCATCGGGCTCAACGACGAGAAACGGAACCCCCAGGACTTTGCCCTGTGGAAGTTTTCTCCGGAGGGCGAGCAACGCCAGATGGAATGGGACAGTCCCTGGGGCCGGGGCTTTCCGGGCTGGCACATCGAGTGTTCGGCGATGGCGGCAAAGTACTTGAGCGTGCCGTTCGACCTGCATACCGGCGGCGTGGACCATATCCCCGTTCATCACACCAACGAGATCGCGCAGACCCAGGCCGCCACCGGGAAGCTGCTGTCCAAGTGGTGGCTGCATGGAGAGTTCCTCAACATGAAGGACCGGAAGATGTCCAAGTCTTCCGGTGACTTCTTGACGCTGCAGTCGCTGATCGACGGCGGGTACGACCCACTGGCGTACCGGTACCTCACCTACCAGGCGCACTACCGGGCGCATTTGACGTTCACGGAAGAAGCGCTGAACGGCGCCGCCTCGGCGCTGCGCCGGTTGCACGAGACGTTCGCCGCCCTGCCGGAAGAGTCCGGCGCAGCGCCGGAGTCGGCAGCCGTCGAGCGATTCCGCGCCGCGCTGCGAGAAGACCTGAACGCGCCGCAGGCACTGGCCGTGGTGTGGGAGACGCTGCGCGACGACACAATCGCTCCCGGAGTGCGTCGCGCCACCCTGGCCGCGATGAATGAGCTCCTGCCGCTTGGGCTAGAGCAGGTGAGCCAGGCCGAGCCCGACCAGCCGCCTGCCGAAGCGCTCGCGCTCCTCGAGCAGCGCAACGCTGCACGCAAGGCGCGCGACTTCGCCGCTGCGGACCGGCTGCGTGGCGAGCTGGCTGCTTTGGGCTACGAGGTACGCGACAACGCGCAAGGCTCTAGCCTGGCGCGCAAGTAGGCGCCGTCGCCAGCCGCAGCACGCTGACATGCGGCGCAGCTGCCTTGCAGACCTGGCGTGACGGCCTACTGACTAGATGCGGACGTGGCTGCACCAACCGTGGGTGTGGCCGGCGCGCCGCCGGAGAGCGCCTGACCCGCCGCCGGCGTGCTAGACGGCGCCCCCGCATGCGGTGACGCTTGCTCTGTGGCGGTGGCCGGCAGCTGAAGGGCTTGCTCGGTTGTAGCCGGCCTCGATCCCACAGCGGTGGCCGTGGCGGCCGCTGCGGTCACACCCGGCGTTGCCGCCGCCGTCGGAGTCGCGGCGGTCAAACGGCGGGGCGTCTGGCTGACCGATGGTTGGGACGTGGGTGTCTGCGCCTGTGCAGTGGCTGACGCGGGCGAGGACGAGGACGGCGTGCTCTGAGTGCCTCCAAGTTGTGCGGCCGGCGCGAACGCCTGCGCAGCCCAGGTGGCAAACGCCGGGGAGGTGCCGGTCGCCGGAGGCGTGGCCGCGGCCGGGGTACGCACCGCCGTGGCGGTGGCGGGCACTCTCGTCGTGCCGGCCTGTACCGTCGAATTCTGGCTCTGTACCGTCGCCAGCGCGCCCGGACTGCCCGGCGTTGTGCTAGGCAGCGGCGCGGGCACGAGTGTCGCCACCGGCGTCCCTGCGAGCTCTGCGTCGGCCTGTTCCGCGGTAATGACGAAACCGGCGACGATAGACGTATCGAGTGGCTGGGCCGGAGCGGTAGGCGGCGCGTAGGCTGGGGCCGGCACAGTCGCGTCCACTGTCACCTCACGTCTCGCCGAGGCGACAGGACGCGGTGTCTGCGTTGCGGGCACACGACCGTCAGAGACGGGGCGTTCTGGCAGCGAAGGCGCTGAAGACGCCTGCGGTTCCGCCGTAGGTTGCGCCGTGGGCACAGGTGGCGGCAAGAACGGGAAGACCGGCACCGCCGCGCCCGGCCCCGTGTTGGCGGGAGCGGCGGGCTGTGGTGCTAGCTGCGGTTTCTGGGTGACGAAGCGGCGGCGCAATGAAGCGACGAGCGGACGTCCGTACACGTCAAATGAGTTGACATGGTCCAGAGTCACCACGTACGCCGTGTTCTCGTGCAGGGTTTCCAGCGGCGTAGCGATCAGCAGCCGGCCATCCCACTCGAACGAGAGAGGGGTCTCAGGGACTACGCGGAACGAAGACTCGACCGACTCGCGGTCCATCTCGTGGCTGAAGCGCACGATCATGCGCGTCTGCAGCGGCTGGTTCGGCGCGCCGTCGCGTGGCGACGCCTCGGTCCACGCGGGACCGGTGGAATTAGCGGCGAACTGCGCGGCGATCCCGGCAAGCGCAGGACGGCCCGGCCCGAGCGCCAGCACCAGACCGCCCGCTCCGGCGGTCGTGACCGCCGCAAAGGCGGCAACCCCGCCTGCCACGAACCGCAGTACTCGTCTGCCTCTCCCCCGGGACGCCGGCCGGCGCGCAGCGGCGACGCGCTGTCGCTCACGGCCGGGGAACGGAAGGAGGGTGGCTGCACCGGCGGCGCGCTCTTGCCGGGGAGATGCCGTCGGACGGACCGGGGAGAGCGAGCGGGAGCCGAACGCAGCCGCCACCGCGGCGCGCACCGCTGCCGCGAGCTCGCCGCCTGACGCGTAGCGCTCCGCACGCTCCTTCGCCAGAGCGTGCAGCAGCACCACCTCCAGCGTGCGTGGCACATCCGGCCGCACCGTACGCGGCGCTGGGGGCGGCTGGTGCACGTGTGCCAGCATCGTGGCCAGCGGCGTATCGGCATCGAACGGCACCTGGCCCGCCACGATCTCGTACAGCACGACCGCCAGGCCGTAGACGTCGGTGCGGGCGTCGGCCGGTTCGCCGAGTGCTTGTTCAGGCGCCATGTAGGCGGGGGTGCCCGCGACCAGGCCTGTGGCGGTCAGGTGCAAGCTGGCGCCGCCGTGCAGCACACGCGCGAGCCCGAAATCGCTCAGGACGTAGCGCCCGTCGTCCGCGATGAGGATGTTCGATGGCTTGATGTCGCGGTGGAGCACACCCTGGGAGTGGGCGTAATCGAGCGCCGCGCCGATCTGTTCGCCCACCGAGACGGCCAACAGGCACCGCTCGCGCGTGTTCCGCTCTTCCGCCAGGTTCGTGGAGAAGCTGCCACCCGGCATGTGCTCAGTTACCAGATATGACAAGTCCGAAAGGTCATCGTCAGGACCGGTCTGCCCGCTCTCGAGCAGCGGCAACACGTGCGGATGACTCAGACGCGAAACGAAGTCTGCTTCTTGCCGAAAGCGGGCGAGGAAGGTCGCGTCCGAATCGAAGATCCCGCGAATGACCTTGATCGCGACGTCGCGATCAAGGCGCGCGTGACGCGCCCGGAAGACAACCGAGCTGCCGCCACGGCCGATCTCCTCCAGGAGCTCACAGGGTCCGAGCTGGCGCCCCGGCGCCACGCGCTGCGACATGTTTAGCCGTCTAGTTTCTCACACCTGAGCTACACCACTAACGGGTGACACGCCCGCATGCTGCGCGTGCGGGGCCAGGAAGACGGGGGGAATCTACTTGCCTCACTATTGCCACGTCAATGCCGGACGCGCATAGTCTTATGTGAAGGAGCGTAAGCTACGACAATGACAGCTATCCACATTGGGGAGCGGGCGGGACGGTCCCTGACAAAAAGTATGGTGACCCTCGGCGCAGTCGCCGGTCTGGCGTTCGCCGGGCCCTGGTTGCAGCCTCAGGCCACTGTCCATGCTCAGAGCGGTGCGCCAGTAGAGCCGGCGCAAACTATCTCCGTGGCGGGCGACGGGGAGGCCACCGCAGCGCCCGACGTGGCGTACCTCACGCTGGCGGTACAGACAGAGGCGCGTACTGCGCGCGAGGCGATCGACCAGAACTCGACCGCGATGGCGCCGGTGATCGACGCCCTCAAGCGACTGGGGATTCCAGAGAAGAACCTGCGCACGAGCGGGATCAATTTGAACCCCGTGCGCGGCCGGCCGCGGCCCGACGACACGCAGCCGCCGCCGATCACGGGCTATCAGGCCACCAACTCGCTCAACGTGACGGTGGAGCCAGTCACCCGCGCCGGAGAGGCGATCGACGTAGCGGTCGGCGCAGGGGCCAATGTGGCGGGCGGCGTCCGTTTCTCCATCCTCGACGACGCCGGCCTGCGCCGGCAGGCGCTGGACGCCGCAGTGCGAGATGCGAGGTCGAAAGCCGATGCGATGGCCGCCGCCGCCGGGGTTCGGGTGACCGGCGTGCGCACGATGTCTGACGAGTCGGGCGGCGGGCCGCCCGTAGCGCGGGCCGAGATCCAGGCGCAGTCGCTGGGGGCGGCGGCAGACCGAGCCGTGGCGCCGCCGGTGCAACCGGGCGAGCTCACCGTGCGCTCACGCGTGCGGGTGGTGTTCACGTTCGGGTAGCATGCCGCCCCGATAGCGTCCTTGCGCGAGTGAGCGGGTTGTGGGTAGCGTAAGGGAAGCGTCGGGCGCAGAGGGGAGAGACGCATCCCGGTGGCAACGACCCAGGTCCCATCCAGCACACACGGTCCGAACGGTACGCCGACGTCGCTCGAGGCGTTGGCGCCGGCCGCCCTTAATCGGCAGGGGATGCCCTCCGCGCCAACTGCGCCGCAGGCCGTGGCCGGCCCGGCGTCTCAACCTGGAACGACGCGGCTGTTCAACGCCCAGCTCAGCCAGCTTGAGTTCAACCGCCGCGTGCTGGAAGAGGCGCTGGACCCCGGCCACCCGCTGCTGGAGCGCGTCAAATTCCACGCCATCGTGCATTCCAATTTGGACGAGTTCTTCGGCATCGCCGTCTCGGGCCTACGTGCGCAGCGCGAGGGGGTGCAGGCCGGGACGGCCGGGCTGCTGCCGGACGGGCGCACGCCGACCGAGGCACTGGCAGCGGTGGAAGAGCGGCTGCGGCCGTTCCTGGACGACGAGGAGGCGTGCTGGCAGGGGCTGAGCGCAGAGCTGGCGCGCGCAGGCGTTCACGTGCTGACCATGGACCAGCTGGACGATGGACAGCTGGAATACGCCAGGCGCTACTTCGAGGAAGACGTATTCCCGGTGCTGACGCCGCTGGCGGTAGACCCGGCGCACCCGTTCCCGCACATCTCGCACCTGAGCCTGAGCCTGGCGGTCATGCTGGAGGACCCGCAGGCGGGGCGGCGGTTCGCACGCGTGAAGGTCCCACCCAATCTCCCGCGCCTGGTGCCGCTTCCCTCCGCAGCCGCGCCCATCGCGAGCCCCGCGCTCGATGGCGGCCATCAGCCGGCCTACTTCGTCTGGCTGGAGTCGCTCATTGCGGCGCACGCCGACTCGCTGTTTCCGGGTGTGGAGGTGACCGGTCGCTACGTCTTCCGCGTCACGCGCGACTTCGACCAGGACATCCGCGAGCGCGATAGCGAGAACTTGCTTAGCACCGTCAAGCAGAGCCTGCGCGAGCGGTCGTTCAGCTTCGTGGTGCGGTTCGAGCACACCGCGGACATGCCTGATTCGCTCAAGCAGCGGCTCATCGACGAACTGCAGGCCAATGAGGCGGTTTGCAACGTGGTGCGGGCGCCGCTGGGCCGGCGCGACCTGATGTCACTGGCCAGCCTGGACCGGCCGGACCTGAAGTACCCGCCGTTCGTGCCGCGCACGCCGGCGCTGTTCTCGTCGGGCGAGAGCATCTTCACGATCATCCGCCGCCGTGACCTGCTGCTGCATCACCCCTTCGAGTCATTCGCGCCGGTGGTGCAGCTGATCGAAGCGGCGGCCGATGATCCGGACGTGCTGGCGATCAAGCAGACGCTGTACCGTGTGGGAGAGAACTCGCCGATCGTGGAGGCGTTGATGCGCGCCCGCGAGAACGACAAGCAAGTGGCGGTGCTGCTTGAGCTGAAGGCGAGAGGCGACGAGGAGAACAACATCGAGTGGGCTCGCGCGCTGGAACGTGCCGGGGTCCACGTGGTGTACGGAATCATTGGCCTGAAAACGCACTGTAAGGCCACTCTGGTCGTGCGGCGCGAGGGGGATGGCATTCGGCGTTACTGCCACCTCGCGACGGGCAATTACAACGCCTCCACCGCGCGGCTGTACACCGACGTCGGCTTGTTCACCGCCAACCCCGAGATTGGCGCGGACCTGACCGATCTGTTCAATTATTTGACGGGCTGGTCCCGGCAGGAGCGCTACCGGCAGATCCTCGTGTCGCCGGTCTCCTGGCGCCGGCGGCTGGTGGAGCTGATTGACCGTGAGATCAGCTGGAAGGCGCGCGGCGAGCACGCCCACATCATCATCAAGGTCAATGGCCTGACTGATCCCCGCATCATCGAGCTGCTGTACAGAGCGTCGGAGGCCGGCGTAAAAATCGACCTGATCGTGCGCGGCATGTGCTGCCTGCGGCCGGGAGTGCCGGGCCTCTCCGAGAACATCCGTGTGGTGAGCGTGGTGGGCCGCTTCCTTGAGCACAGCCGGCTCTTTTACTTCCGTAACGGCGGGAAGGAGGAGCTGTACATGGGCAGCGCGGACATCATGGCGCGCAACCTGGACCGGCGAGTGGAGACTGTGACGCCGATCCTGGATGAGGCGTGGCGCGCTCAGGTGAGGGACCACGTGCTGGGCCTCTACCTACGCGACACGGCACGTGCCCGTGAGCTTCAGCCGGACGGGACCTACACGCGCGTGCGTCCGGCGGACGGCGCCCGCGCCGTGGACAGCCAGGCCGTGCTGCTGGCGACTGTGCGCGACGGCTAAGCCATTAACCGGGCGCCCAGGAAAGGGTCTAGGCACCGCAGCGCGGGTACCACTCCGGCGCCCGGGCACCATTGCGGGCCTCCAGGCCGCGCAGGAGAAAAACCGCGCCCGGCACGTGCGACGCGGGCATAGGGTCCGGTACGTGCATCGTCACGTCGGGGCGGCGGCGCAGGTAGTCACGCAGGATCACTTGCGTGTAGTTGGCCGTCTCGGTGTAGCCGCCGATCGGCGGCACCGCGTAGAGGCCGGCGGCGCGCCAATCGCGCGCGGCGTCTATCCCGGCGTTGTATGAAGCCAGGGCCCAGTAGACGTTGCCCTCGTGAGCCTGCATCGCCAGCGCAAGGTATCGTAATCCGGCACGCACGTTGGAGCGCACGTCCCACATAGCTGCCGGGTCGATGGCGCAGGTGAGCGCACGATCGCCGTGCAGCATCTCGGCGAACGTGAAGGGCATCACCTGCATTAGCCCAATTGCCTTCGCCCAACTGAGCGCAGTGGGATCGCCGGCGCTTTCCTGGCGGATTAGGGCGAGCACCAGGTCGTCGTCCAGCCGGGCTGCAGGGCCGTCCAGGCGCCCCTCATCCCACGCTTCGGCCATGAGCTCGCGCACGACGGAGCGCCAGCGCTCCACCCGCTCAGGATAGGGCGCCGTCGCTAGCTCTGATGCGCGCCAAGGCTGCCTGGTGGCGGGCGCAGCTGCTCCCTGGACTTGGAGCGGCGCTGGTTCCGGCGCCAGCTGCACAGCGGACGCTTCCGATTGGCGAGACGGCTGGACAATGGTGGTGCCGCTGTGTGACTCAGTACTGGCGATCGTGCTGCTCCCGGTCAGCCACGCAGGGATTGACGGAAGCGACCACGTGCGGAGTCGCAGCTCCTCAGGACGAGGAAGCGCGGCGACGATGGCCGGGAGACCAGTCGGCGCCGCCCACGCCGACGGTTCAGGGAGAAACGGCGGCGCCACCGTCAGCACGAAGAAAAGGACAGCGACGTGCACCCGGTGGCGCTTGTCCAGGCACCAACACGTGGCGAGAGTGGTGAGGGCGAGCACGGCCAGCGGAACCGGCGCTGTCTGCCGGTAAGGGCGGTTCCGCAACGCTCTCGCTGACACGCTTGCCTACTCTGACGCGCGGCCGCGGTTTTGGCCAAACGCTCAGAGCATCGCCGGACGGAGACTAGCCGTCGGCGCCCTCACCGTCGTCATCGAGGCCAACCGCCTCCTTGACCTTGTCGAAGAAGCCCTTCTTATTGCGCTTCTTGTCCCTGCGATTGGAGCTGACGCGGCCGTTCGGGTTGTCAGGCCGGGCGACTGCAGGGCCCGCTGCTGCTGCGGCCGGAGCGTGCTCGCGACCCTCAAAGGAGGCGGCGAGCTCCTCGAGCAGCTCGCGCTGGCGGCTGGTGAGTTGTTTTGGGACCTCGACCCGGACGACAGTCCGGAAGTCGCCACGCCCGGCGGTGATGCCACTGCGCTGGAGCTTGGGGACGCCCTTCTCGCGCACGCGCAGGACGCGACCGTGCTGCGTCCCCGGCGGCACGGTGAGCACCTCGTCGCCTTCCAGCGTGGGGACGGTGACCTCCGCGCCGAGTGCTGCCTGAGCGACGTTCAGCGGCAGCTCGTAGACCAGATCGAAGCCGTCGCGCTTGAGCACTGGGTGTGGCTTGACCTGGAAGACCACGTACAGGTCGCCGTTGGGTCCGCCCTTATCACCACCTTCGCCCTGCCCCGGCATGCGCATCTCGGTGCCGTCGTCCACACCGGGTGGGACGGGGACCTGGATGGCCCGGACGCGCTCGACGCGTCCGCGACCGCTGCACTCCTTGCAGCGGTGCTCCACGATCTGGCCTTCGCCCCGGCACCGGTCGCATGGCGTCACGTTCACGAACTGGCCGAAGATAGACTGCTGGACGCGGCGTACCTCGCCCGAGCCGCCACACTTGGTGCAGCGCACTGGCTGCTTGCCGGGCTCAGCGCCAGACCCGCCGCAGATGAGGCAGCTCTCCGAGCGCGGCAGCTGCACCTCACGGTCAACGCCGAAGACAGCCTCCTCGAACGTGAGCTCCAGGCGCAGGCGCAGGTCGCTACCACGCTGCGGACCGCGTCGGCCCGAGGTGGCGCCGCCGAAGAAACTCTCGAACAGGTCGCCGATGTCGCCAAATGGGAAGCCCTCGACGCCAGCGCCGCCGGCGCCGCGCGGCCCGGCGTGACCGAACTGGTCGTACATCTGGCGCTTGCGGTCGTCGGAGAGCACCTCGTACGCCTCGCTGACTTCCTTGAAGCGCGACTCAGCGTCGGGGTCCTTGTTGACGTCCGGATGGAACTTGCGCGCAAGCTGCCGGTAGGCACGCTTGATCTCGTCGGCAGCAGCGCCGCGCTGGATGCCCAGCACTTCGTAGTAATCGCGTTTGTCGGCCATGGTACGTGACATTGGAAGGTATGCAGCGAGTGGTGATACGTGTGCTGAGTGCTGAGGGGCGTGCAGGCAGTATGCGGGAGGTGATGGGAAAGCGGAAGCTGGCTAGGACTGGGTAGATGGCCCGCCGGTTCCCGCAGCGGCGGTTGGCGCTTCAGCGTCCGGGGCGTTCGCAGTCCCGTCCGCCTCTGCCCCGGTATCGACGGCGCCGTCGGGGGCAGCATCGGGGACGGGAGCGGCTTCACGGCCCGGATTGAGGTTGATCAACGTGTCACGCAGCTCGCGCACTGCCTCTCGCAAGTGCGCTGTGTCGTCGGCATCGAGCGCACTTCGGACAGCGGCGGTCTTCGCCTCCACGTCCTGGCGGATCTCCTCCGGCAGCGCCTCGTCAAGCGTCACCAGAAAGCGCTCAGCCTGGTACAGCAGGCCGTCGGCGGTATTGCGCGCTTCGATGCGCTCGCGCCGTTCGGCGTCTTCGGCGGCGTGCTGCTGCGCCTCCGAGACCATCTTCTCGATCTCTTCTGACGACAGGCGGCTGGCTCCGGAGACATTGATCTTCTGCTCGCGGCCACTCTCGCGCTCCCGCGCGGAGACGTTCAAGATGCCGTTCGCGTCGATATCGAACGTTACGTCGATCTGCGGCACGCCCCGCGGCGCGGGTGGCAGGCCGTCCAGGTCGAATTTGCCGAGGTGGTGGTTCTTCTCGGCGATCTCCCGCTCACCCTGGTAGACCTGGATCTCCACCCGGCGCTGATTGTCTGAGGCGGTGCTGAATGCCTGCGCGCGCGACGTAGGGATGGTGGTGTTGCGGTCGATCAACCGCGAGAAGACGCCGCCCAGCGTGCGGATGCCCAGCGAGAGCGGCGTCACGTCGAGCAGCAGCAGATCGGTAACTTCGCCGGTCAGTACGCCGGCCTGGATAGCCGCGCCAACGGCAACCACCTCGTCGGGGTTGACCCCCTTGTGGGGCTCGCGTCCGAAGACGCGCTTGACCAGCGCGTGCACCGCCGGCATGCGTGTCTGGCCGCCGACCAGGATCACGTCGTCGATCTGCTCGGGACTCAGGCGGGAGTCGGCCAGCGCGCGCTTGGCCGGCTCGACGGTGCGCTCCAGCAGGTCTGAGACGAGTTGCTCGAGCTTGGCGCGGGTGAGGATGACGTTGAGGTGCTTCGGTCCCTTAGCGTCCGCCGTGATGAACGGCAGGTTGACCTCGGTTTCCACGGCGCTTGAGAGCTCGATCTTGGCCTTCTCCGCGGCTTCCTTGAGCCGCTGCAGCGCCATCTTGTCCTGCCGCAGGTCCACGCCTTGGCTGGCGTTGAACCCATCCGCCAGCCAGTCGATGATACGCGCGTCGAAGTCGTCGCCGCCGAGGTGGGTATCACCCGCGGTAGCACGCACCTCGAAGACGCCTTCGCCGATCTCAAGAACAGAGACGTCGAAGGTGCCGCCACCAAGGTCATAGACCACCACTCGCCGGTCACCCTCTTTGTTGAGACCGTAGGCAAGCGACGCCGCGGTTGGCTCGTTGATAATTCGCTTGACTTCCAGGCCGGCGATCTGGCCGGCGTCTTTCGTGGCCTGCCGCTGGCTATCTGAAAAGTAGGCGGGAACGGTGATCACCGCAGCGGTGACCGGCTCGCCCAGGTACGCCTCGGCGTCCGACTTCAGCTTCTGAAGGATCATGGCCGAAATCTCGGGGGGCGCGTACTCGCTCCCCTGCAATCGCACGCGGATGTCGCCGTTGGGCGCCTGCACGACTGGGTACGGCATCAGCGAGCGGTCGCGCTCGACATCGGGCTCGGCGTAGCGCCGGCCCATGAAGCGCTTGATGGACGAGACGGTGTTCTCCGGATTGGTGATGGCCTGACGCTTGGCGATGGACCCAACCAGGCGCTCGCCGCTGCGCGAGAATGCCAGCACCGACGGCGTAGTGCGCGCGCCCTCGGCGTTGGGTATGACCACCGGCTGCCCGCCCTCCAGGACGGCAACGCAGGAGTTGGTCGTGCCGAGATCGATGCCGATCGTCTTAGCCATTGGCCGAGTCCGCTTGCTCTGGCGACTGGCCCGAAGTTGCCGGCTCGGTCGCCTCGCGCGTTTCCTCCGTGTCGTTCGCCGTCGCCTGAGCGGTCTGGGCGGCAGTCGCGGGTTTTGGCCCAGCCTTAACGAGGGTGGGGCGCAGGACCCGCTCGTGGAGCTTGTAGCCGGCCTGGTAGACAGTGACAACGTGCGGCGCACCATCGCCTTCGACGCGGTCCACGGCTTCGTGGAGCGACGGGTCGAACGGCTTGCCCTCCGCCTCGATCTCCTGCAGGCCCAGGCGCTCGAGCGTGCCGCGTAGCTGGGAGTGGATCATGGCGATGCCGGACAGCCACGTGAGGCGGCGCAGGCTGCCCGGAAGCGTCTGCCACGCGCGGTCAAAGCTATCCAATACGGGCAGGAGCGTCTCGATGAGCGACGCGGTGGCGTACTTGGAGAGCTCCTCACGATCGAACTGGGTGCGGCGCCGGAAGTTAGCCAGGTCGGCCTGGGCGCGCTGCCAGCGGTCCAGGTTCTCCTGGGCCCGCTGCTCGGCCTCCTTCTGCTTCTGGCGAGCTTCCTCGATCTGATGTTCCAGCTCACGCACTTCAGCGCTGCGGCCGGCCGCAGCGCCGTTGGCTGCCTGGGTCTCCCCGGCTGCTCCGGGTGTTTGGGTTGTATCGGTGTCAGTCATGGTGGGTCACTCGTGGGGGGAACTTGTGGTTCTGGCCGGCCGCTGGTATCGCCCAGCAGCTCGGTCATGATGCGTGAGACGTAGCGAACAGCCGGGACGGCGACGCTGTACGAGAGGCGCAAGGGACCGAGGATGCCCACCACGCCGGTGACGTCGCCGGCTTCGCCGTAGCGGGCCAGGACAAACGCGCACTCGCGCATCCACTCCCTGCGGTTCTCGCTGCCGATCAGAATCTGCACCCCGTTCTCGGCCGGCATGACAGGCAGAAGGTCGCGCATCGTCTGCGGTCGCTCGAGCACCTCCACGATGGCGCGCGCGCGCTCGACGCGGGCAAACTCGGGCTGGTCGAGTAGCTCCACCAGGCCATCGTGGTAGACCGTCACCGCCTCGAGTGCGTCGATCTGCGCCATGAGCAGCAGGACGGCGCGCTGCACCAGGTCCTCGCCGGGGTTGAAGGTCTCGGCAAGTGTGGCGATCTCGCGCCGGCTCTTGCCGCGGAACAGCGCGTTCAAGCGGTTGGCCGCGCGCGAGAGGTCTTCCTGGGACGTATCTTCGGGCAGCTGAACCAGCTGCTGCTTGACAGTGCCCTCCTGGAGGACCAGGACGAGCAGCGCCAGGCCATCCTGCATGAGCAGCGTCTCGAAGTGCTTGACGCGGCACTCCACGGTTTGTGGTGAGCTAACGATGGCTGCGGCGTGCACCGAACGCGCAAGCACCGCAGCGGCGAGCTGCAGCCACTGCTCGCGCGCGAGCGCCACTTGGTGGAACTGGTGCCTGATGGTCAGCTGCTCGGAGCGCGGGATGCGCTGCTCTTCCATCAAGCGCTGGACGAAGTAACGGTAGCCCAGCTCCGACGGAGTGCGACCGGCGGACGTGTGCGGTTGGTGGATGTAGCCGGCCTGCTCGAGCTCGGCCATCTCGTTGCGCACGGTTGCCGACGAGACGCCCAGCGCGTGCTCGCGCACCAGCGTCTCCGACGCGACGGGCGCCGCGTGGCTGATGTGGCTCTCGATGATGGCTTTGAGGATGCGCTCCTGGCGCTCCGAAAGCCTGCGCTCAGGGAATGGAAGCATAGTTGGCTCGTCGTTAGCAGTCTCACGCCGCGAGTGCTAAGACGGTACTCTCAGAATACCAGGGCAACGCTGCCGTTGAGAAGGGGGTACGCAGCGCGGGGAGCGCAAGTAGGGCCCGCGTCAGTAGGCGGACGGGTCGCGCAGGACCAGAACGGTGGTGCGGAAGATGATCTTGATGTCCAGCCAGAGTGACCACTTGTCCACGTAATAGAGGTCGTACTTGGTGCGCTCCTCTATCGAGACGTCGCCGCGCAAGCCGTTCACTTGCGCCCAGCCGGTGAGACCGGCCTTGACACGCAGACGGCGCAGATAGTCCGGCACTAGCTCGCTGAACTGCGCCACGAACATGGGTCGCTCCGGCCGGGGACCCACCACGCTCATGTCCCCGACCAATACGTTGACGAACTGCGGCAGCTCGTCGAGCGAAAACCGGCGCAGCCACTTGCCCAAGCGGGTGCGGCGCGAGTCGCCGGGAACGGTCCAGAAGCGGCCCGTGACGGTCTCCGCGTCCTGCACCATGGATCGGAACTTTATGGCGTGGAAGCGCTTGCCGTCCTGCCCGACGCGTTCCTGGCTATAGAAGACCGGGCCGGGCGAATCCATCTTCACCAGCAGCGCGATGAGCAGGAACAGCGGCGACGCCAGCACCAGCACAGCCGACGCGAAGGCGACGTCGAACAAGCGCTTGAGCGTGCGCTGCCAGACCTGCAACTCGGTCGCGTGCAGACCCAGCAGTTGGAGGCCACGGAGGTTGACCAGCGACGCCTCGGTCACCAACATCTGGAAGATGTCCGGGTAGACGCGGACGGTCACCGGTTGGCCCTCGCACCGGTTCACGATCTCCAGAAGCTCGTGGTCGTTCAGCGTTGGGTCGGCGAGCACCAGGTCGTTTGGCCGGCAGCGCGCAAGCGCCGCGTCCAGGTCCCCGATGCGGCCCACCACCGGGAGACCGGCGATGGTGGCGCCGGCGGGCAGCGTATCGTCCAGGAACCCGATTGCGCGGTAGCCGAGCTCCGGCGCGCATTTGAAGTGCATGGCGACGCGCTGACCGGCCGCGCCCGCGCCCACGACGAGTGCCGTGCGCACCACCGCGCCGCTCTTCGCAAGATAGTCGCGCCAGAGTACCCACAAGTAGCGTCCGAGGCACGCAGTGAGCGTGCAGCCGACCCACAGGTAGCCGAGCAGCAGACGTGAGTAGTCCGGCCAGCCACGCACGACGAACGACGAAACGGCGACCGTGACCACCATCCCCATGAGCACGGCGGTGCCCAGGCGGAACAGCTGATCGATGATGCTGGAGAGGTTGCGGCGCTCGTAAAGGCCGTAGGCGGTGAAGGACACCAGGAAGATAGGCGTCGCCGTGGCAAGCATCCCCGCGTAGGCACGTGCGCTGTGGATCTCTTGGGCTGCCGGGATCTCAAGGATAAAGCGGACGAAGTACGCCAGCCAGAACCCGGCGGCGATCGCGAGCACGTCCGAGCACGCGACGAAGAACGGCGAGAGCGTGAACTCGAGCAAGCGCCGTGCGCGGGGGGTGCGCTGTGGCCCAGGGTCAGGCTGCCGCGCCGGCGCGAGCATCGGCTCGGTTTCGGCGGCTGTCTGCCTGGGGAGCTCCACAATGCGCGGCTCGGCCACGGTTGCGCTACGTCCTGTTCCGATCAGAAATGGTACGCAAATTACGAAACGCGCCGGCGCACCGCGGGGCGCAGCCGGTCCATAGCCAGTGACGCGGCGCCAATCAGCACGATGCCGGCGGTCACGACGGCGTTTTGAGTCGGGGACGCGGCGGGCGCGTAGTGCTTACCGTAGAAGACGTGCATAGCACGGAAGAACTCATACGTGCAGCGCAGCGATCTCCCCTTGCTGCTCTCACCCTTAAGGTGCAGCACCTGCACATGCGGGTAGTAGCGCGTGCGCCAGCCGGCCAGCTTTGACCGGCGGCAGAGGTCCAGGTCCTCGCCGTACATCCAAAACGTCTCGTCCAGCAGGCCCACGTGCTCCAGCACCTCGCGGCGCAGCAGCATGTAGGCTCCTACCACCGAGTCCACGTCGTACTCCTCATCGGGATCACGGTACGTGAGGTTGTATTCGCCGAACCGCCTGTTGCGCGGGAACAACTTGGGCAGCCGCATAAAGTGGAACAGCGCGTTGCGTGGCGTTGGAAAAGAGCGGCGGCACGCCAAGTCCAGCGCGCCGCTGCCGCGCACCAGCTTTGGTCCCAGTACGCCGATTGACGGGTCCGCCTCCATAGCGGCCACGGTACGGGCGAAGGCATCGGGCGGCACGACGGTATCGGGGTTCAGCAGCAGGCAGAATCGTCCGGCCGCCTGGCGGAGTCCCAGATTGTTGGCCGCAGCGTAGCCGGGGTTCTCCGGCGCATCGATCACTTTGACGGAAGGGAACTCCCGCCGCACCAGCGCGGCACTGCCGTCGCTGCCGCTGTCCACCACTGCCACTTCGAACGTGAACGGCGACACGCTAGCCACCACCGACGTGAGACAGTCAACCAGGAGCCGGCGCACATTGTGCGTTACCACCACTACCGAGAGGTGTGGGGGATCGCCGCCTGATGGCAGGTTGATCAGTCGCTGGCGCGGTTCCGCAATCGCCATAAGATTCCAACCGGGTATCCAAGCATCTTGGCCACGTCGCCGGTCAGCCGGACGAACGGGACCAGCGACGCGGCGCTCACAAAGGCACGCAGCGTCTCCGCCTGGTTTGACAAACGCGCGAACGGCGTTTTCAGGTAGGCTGCCCCCCCTACAAGAAGCGCCAAAGCGGCGGCAGGGTCGCCACGACGGATGACACGCCAGCTCAGCGCGCTTCCCGCGGCATACGTGACATAGCGGATGATGTGCCGCTTGCGCCAGAGGTCAGCCTTGCCGTCGCCGCGAGCGTAGCGGTAGTACTGCACGAAGAACGCGGTCGGAGTCGTGCGCGGCCGGAAACGCGCCACTGCGCGCGGCGCGAAGCGCGGGCGCCCACAGCGCGCGATGAGCGCCAAGTCGAACACCAGATCCTCGCAGTAGTCCAGCCACTCCGGATACGCGCCGGCGGCCTGCCATGCGTCGCGCCGGAAAGCCAGCGACCGGCTGGAGGGAAGGAACCGGGTAGGGTCGATCTCCGCCACGTCGGGCAAGGTGGTGGCACCGAGCGCGAGCTCCCACGTGCTCTGTGGAGCCGAGACGAAAAAGCCGCTCGCGGCCTGTACTTCCGCCCCGGTCTCTTCCAACGGTTTCGTGATGAGCTCCAGCCACCGCGGGTGCAGGTCGACGCCCGCATCGGTGGCCGCGACGACCGGGTGCGCCGCCAAGCGTACCGCGCGGTTGCGCCCGGCGGAGATGTTGGCGCCGGGCAGAACGTCCACCCGCGCTGCCGGCAACTCCGAGTGCAGGGCGCCTGGGGTGCCGTCGGTGGAGCCGCCGTCAACGACGACGATGTCTTCGGGCGCGCGAGTCTGCGCGCCAAGCGAGCGAGCAAGACGGGGGACGTTCTGGCACTCATTCAGGACGGTGGCAAGGACGCTGACCGATGTGGCTCTAGGCCGCGCCAGGTGGCGAAACGCAGCGAGGAGGCGTGGCGTGATGTGCGACCAGTCGTGCTCACGTTCCGCAAGCGCGCGGGCGGCGGCGGTGAGCGACCGGCGGAGGTCCGGCTCGGTCAATGCCCGCACAAGCGCAGCAGCGAACGACCCCGCATCATCGGCGAGCAGGGCGTGCCGGCCGTCGATCGCGCCGCTCCCGGAAGCGCCAAGGGGGGTAGACACCACCGGGATGCGGGCAGCCATTGCCTCCAGCGTCTTGAATCGAACCCCAGAGCCCATGCGCATGGGCACGGCGTAGACCCACGCGCGGGATCGCAGGCTCGCCAGCGCGACGTCGTCCAACGCGCCAGTGACCTCTACTGCGGGACCAGCCAAGTGGCGCACCGCGGAGGAAGGGTCGCGTCCCGCCAAAATCACTTTGAGGTGTGGGACGTGTGGCTGCACCAGTGGCAAGATGTGCTTGACGAGCCACTCACAGGCATCCACGTTCGGGCGATAGTCAAGCTTGCCGGCGAAGAAGATGGTGGGCGTCGTACTCGGCGCGGGCGGAGGGAACGAGGCGCAGTCGACACCGTTCGGCACAACCAGGGGAGTGACGCCGGGAGCGATCTGCGTAAGCGCGCTCGCGTCCTCGCGGGACACGGCGATACTCAGGTCGGCGGCGCACACGTAGAGCGCTTCACGGCGCCGCAGCCGTCGCGCCTGGACGAGTGAATACGCGGCGCGCGGCCACTTACGTGGATCTGTCGCGTCGATTCGCGCCGCCGACTGCTGAAGCCGGTATTCGGCATTGTGGTCGTCGAAGATGAGAAAAGGCAGCCTCCGCGAGTCGTCACGCGCCTCACGGCGCAGCGCGGCCGGTCCGAGAAGGTAGGCCGCCACTTCGAAGCCTTCTAGCTGGACGGCGTCATACGAGCCGCTGTGAAGCAGTTGCTCCAGCCGCGCGGCGAACGACGGCGACCATAGGCGACGCTCCATGTCGGCGTGGCCGAACGCCAGGTCTCTCAGCCGCGCGACACTGCTGCGCAGCGGCTGGGGCACGACGTGAACCGCGCGGCACAGTACAGAAAGCTCAGGCGGCGTATGCTCGCCAAACGTGAGCAGGTCCACCACGTGCTGAGACGCCGCTGCCTTGAGTAGGTGGAAGTTGCGCAGGGTGGTGCCCTGCGCCGGCGGCCACGGCGCCTGCGGTGTGACGAACAGCAGCCTCACGATTCGAGCGCCTCGGCGAACACCGCGAGTGTCTCTCGCGCGGCCCGCTCCCAGGTGAATTGGGCCGTGCGCCGCGCGCCCCTCTGTACCAACGTGTCTCGAAACGCGCCGTCGTCCAGCACCCGGCGCATCGCTCCTTCGACCGAGCCCACATCCTCCGGGTCAACCAGCGCCGCCGCGTCGCCGGCCACCTCGGCCATGCTGGACCGGTCGGAGGTAATGACCGGGGCGCCGCAGGCCATCGCCTCCAAGATCGGCAGGCCAAACCCTTCCAGCAGCGACGGATACAGGAGCGCCTGCGCGCCGCGGTAGAGCGCGGCCACCTCCTGGGCGGACTGTGGACCGACGAAGCGGACGTCGCCCGGTATGCCAAGTTGGTCGGGCAAGCTCTTGGTTGCAGCGGCGCCGACACCGTCGGACCCGACGACGATCAATTCCGGCCGGTCATCGGCGGCCCGTCCCGCCACCAGGCCGGCCATGGCGCGCACGGCGGTGTCAACGTTCTTGCGTGGCTCGATAGTGCCCACCATAACGAAGTACTGTCGTTCGCTCGCATGCCTGGAGGGCGCCGCCTCCGCCCGGGCAAAGACCGGGTCGGCCGCTTCGTGGACGACCCGCACCTTGTCTGCGGAGATCCCCGTGTACCCCAGCAGATCGGCCCTGGTCGCGTCGGAGACACAGATGATGCGCGTGGCCTGCTCGGCGCTGCGTCGTAGACCCGAGTAATAGGCGCGGCTTGCGACTGAATGACTGTGCGGCATGCGCCAGAATGCCAGGTCGTGGACGGTGAGCACGGTTCGCCAGCCAAGCGGCTGCGGACAGACATGGTCCGGTGCGTGGAGCAGCGCCGGTCCCAGGTGTATCAGCTCGGCGGCGAGCGCCCATCGCTCCAGCGGGTGATGCGCGGGAGTGTGCGTGGTAGCGGCGCGCGGCCAGGCGCGGGCGAGGCTCCGCTCCTGGTCCTTGCGGTGGTACGCGACGATAAGCTCAGCGCGTGCGGGCAGGCCGTCCTGTGCCGCCACACGCGCCATCGCGGTGTACAAGTGGCGGAGGTAGCGCCCAATGCCGGTCTGGTTGTAGTGCAGCAGGCGGCCGTCGAGCACGAGGCGCGTCGTCATGGCTTCACGACGTGGTCATCGATCGCTCATCGAACCGTGCGGTGACAAGCGCCAGGGCCGCCACTAGCCAGAGCAGGGTCACGAGGTGGGGGAAGCGCACGAAGTGGTGGTCCACCATGCCGGCGATGGCGGCACCGGCCAGCGCGGCTGTCAAACCGATCAGCAGTCCGTCGTCGTCCGTCGCATGCAGACGCGCGCGCAGCGCGGGAATGAGACCGAGCCCAACTGCGAGCCAGCACAGACAAAAGAGAAGCATGGCCGGCAGGCCGGACCGCTCGGCTACGGTCAGGAACACATTGGAGACGCCGATGGTGAACTCAAGCTCGATCGAATCACCACCCTGGCCCCAGCCGATGCCGAACCATGGGTGACGCGCGATGATGGCGAGCGCATTCTCAATCTCTCCCAGGCGCATGGATGCAGCGCGGTCTTGGGCACGCAGGCCGGAGAACAAATGGCCCGTGAATCGCGCTGCCTGTGGGGTAGCTAACGCGACCCCTGCAAGCGCGCCAAAGGCCAGCCACAGGCGCCGGTACTTGAGGCCGCCAATGAGCACCACGCCGCCGGCTAACCCCAGCCACGCGCCGCGAGACTCGGTTAACAGCAGACAGAGGCAAATCGGCGCCAGAGCGGCCGCGATCCACCGGCGTGGTACGAGCGGGCGCTGAGCGACCAGCTGCACGCCAGCGATGGCTCCGGCAATCAGCAATAGCGCGCCGAGCATGTTGGGATCGACGGCCGTGCCGTTGGCACGCAGGATCTCGCTGTCTGGCCGGTACCGCAGGACACCTTCCCCGCCGGGGTACCCGAGCGCCGTCAGCGCTGAAAGCGCACGGTACGCGAGGTTGCGCGGCGCCACGTAGAGCGCGATAGCGACCGCGGCCTCGAGTGCTGCCATGCAGACGAGCCCGTGCGTGATCCACGCAGCGCGCGCACGCGTCTGCACCAGGGTCAGGACCGGCAGCAGCACCAGATGGGCCGCGACGAGCTTGGCGAACGTACGCGCGGTCTCGTCGGGGCGCAGCGGGTCAGGAGAGAAGACGTACGCCACCACCAGCTGCGCGGCGTACGCAGCCATGACAACCGCGGGCACCGGCATCCATACCGTGACGCGCCGTCGCGCCGCGTCCGCCAGCCAGAGCAGGAACACAAGCGCCGTCGCCAGGTCCAGGAATGTCGGCGAGACACCAATGCGGAGTGGCGGAACCCCGAACGGCAGCAGGGCGACGACCGCCAGCAACAGCATCAATGCTGCCGTCGCGTTGCGCAGCGCCAGCGCGGCCGCGCTGAGGCCGACGACGAGGGCACCCGCCACGATGGGCGACCACTGCGCGCTCAGCCAGCCAAGCGCTACCGCTCCCGACGCGCCGGCAGCGATGGTTGCCGGCCCCCGCCACCGACCGGGGCGGGTTCGCGACGTGGCCCCGGCTGCGGCGCGTGCCGGTGTGCTCGCTAGGCCCGGTGAGTAGACCGCCACGCGTCAGTTGCCGGTGCTCGGATCAAGCGCCGGGGCTGCCTGGGCCGCCTCGTACTCCGCGCGGCTAATGAACGCTCCGCCGTCAATGCGCCGCTCAGAGACCTGGCGCTGCGCGTTGAATGAGAGGTCCACCTTCACACGCCGGAAGCAATTACGACCGACGATCTCTTTGTGGGTGTGGTAGGACGCGGCGGCATCGCCATCGTCGTAGTCGGCGGACAGATCGTGCTCGCGATGGATGCGGACCCGAATGGTCTCACCACACGCATCGCACCGGACGTACAGCCAGAACGCATTATTGCCGGCCGAGTCTTCGGCCTGCGCTCCACCGCTTCCGCCGCCAAACAACGTACGAGCCAGGCGCCCAAAGAAGGACATGCGTCGTGATCAGTGTAACGATGATTCTGCGCGTTGGTCAGCGCCTGGTCAGGAGTTGCTCGAGCCGTTCGATGGGCACGCGCCGGCTAGCCTGCACGCGTTGCCGGCGGCGCAGCGCCGCCGGCAACGCTAAGATGCCAGAGGCATACCCACGGAGCCGTGCACGTGCGGCCGGCTCGCGCGCATGGCGTACCGCGTCGACTACTAGAGCGCCGTGCTCACGGACGACGGCGCGCCAATGCTTGCGCAGCAGCGGGCCGGGTACGTCGCTGGCGACCACCAGCAGGAAGTTCCGGCCACAGTAGTAGCTGGAGCGCAGGCTGCCTTCCGTTGCACTAACCACGTGGTAGACGCGTGCCTGGGGCACGAAGCGGCAGCCATACCCCTTCAGCTGCAGGCGCCAGCTGAGGTCCACATCTTCCAGGTAGGACACCAGCCAGCCCTCAAATCCGCCCACCTCTACTAGCGCGCTGCGCCGGTAGGCAGCGGCGCCACCGCATGCGCCGAAGACGTCGGTCAGCGCATCGAACTGCCCCACGTCACGTGTCCATGCGCCGCGGTTGAATGGCACGCCGCCGGGTGAAAAGGCGTCGCCTGCCGAGTGGAGGTAGTCGCGTCTGTCGAACAGAAGCAGCTTGGACGCGGTGGCGCCGAGCGACGGGTCCGCCTCCAGCGGCGCCACCAACGCCGCCAGCCAGCCGGGCTCGGGCTCAGTGTCGTTGTTGAGCAGCACGACGATCTCGCCGCCCGTTTCCTGGATGCCGGTGTTCACCGCCCCCACAAAGTTGGTGTTGCGCTTGTGGCGCACGACTCGGACCCACGGGAAGCGCCCTGCCAGCAGCTCGGCGGTGCCATCGGTAGAAGCGTCGTCCACCACGACGGTCTCGTCCGGGCGCCGCGTCTGTCGAGCGACGGCAGCCAGACAAGTGGTTAGCAGGTGCGCGCCGTTATACGTGGGGATGACCAGGCTGACGCGCAGGCGCCGCGGCCGGGAAGGGTCGGACGGATGCGGAGCAGTCACGCGTCTGGTGGCTCCGCGTCCAGGTTGCCCGGCTCATCTTCTTCCAGGAACACGATCCAGACGCACAGCCACGCCAGCGCAACGGTGGCGACGGCAATGGCGGTGTACTCACGCGATGTGAGCCCAGCGTCCAGGCTGAACAGCGTCATGAGCAGGACCATGCCGGCAGCCAGCAGCAGCCAGGACGTGAGGAATGGCCGCCGAACGTACCAGCGCGCAATGTGCCCGAGCAAAGGCAGCGTCTTGGCCCGCTGTGCAAACCGACTCCAAGCCAGAGTCGCGCTCGCACTACTGTGTTTTCGCGGCACACGACGCCGCTCCGTCATGGGTTCGTGGCGATCGACGCGCGGCAGACGGGCAGGGGAGACACGCAAGGAGCCGATGCGCCGATTATAGGCGTCTTTCTGGGCCTTCTGTGCCCCTGATATACTTCGTGTACCTTTCCACGCCGAGGTGGCGGAACTGGCAGACGCGCTAGGTTGAGGGCCTAGTGGGCTAACCATGCTCGTATGGGTTCAAGTCCCATCCTCGGCACCATCAAGCAGACGGACGTGCTATTTCCTGGCACGTCCGTCTGTGATTTAGGGGTCGGAGCGCATTCGAATCCCTAGGCACGCGCGGGCGGTTAGCTCAGCTGGTAGAGCACGGCGTTTACACCGCCGGTGTCGGGGGTTCGAGCCCCTCACCGCCCACCGTCTTGATACAATCGCTCCGCTCCTAGGAGCCTGCCAAGGTAGCTCAGTTGGTAGAGCATGCGACTGAAAATCGCAGTGTCCGCAGTTCGATTCTGCGCCTTGGCACCACCCCAGCAGCAGGGCCTCGCCGTGCCGGCGGGTGCTGACAAGGCCTTGCGTCTGTGGTATAGTAATCGGTGTTCCGGCTAAACCGGACAGTACGCGGAAGTGGCTCAGGGGTAGAGCGTCTCCTTGCCAAGGAGAAGGTCGCGAGTTCGAATCTCGTCTTCCGCTCCAACAATCGAGCGATCACGCCGTAATGGCGCGGCTGCACGGTGGTTTTCGTCCGGCCCAGAGGCCGGACGTGTGCTTTCAGGGGTGCGGCGACGTGGCCAAGTGGTTAAGGCGGAGCTCTGCAAAAGCTCTATCGCCGGTTCGATTCCGGCCGTCGCCTCCACACAAGCATGAGGGGCGTGCCCGCGGTGGGACGCCTCTCTGTCGTGGCAGGGTCCAGTAAGCGCGCTCAGCGCTCCGGCGGCCTGAGGAATAGTCCGTCGCTGTGGTTGGCGGGCACCACCACGAGCAGGGCGCGTGGCACGGCGGAGAACTGCATGGGCGTCTGGCCGATCGTGTCGCCGTCCACTTGCACGTAGACGCGCGGGCGCGTCACCAGCGTGATCTGGTGCGCTCGGTAGTACTCCACGGTCGGGACGGTGGTATGCAGGCGTAGCGCCACGCGGAGCGCGTGAGCAACCTTCTCGAATGTTCCCTGGCCGCCGAAGAGGCACACGTCCAACATGCCGTCATCGGCGACGGCATGGTGAGTGATGTTGACGACACCGCCGTAGAGGCGCGTGTTGCCAATCACGGCGAACAGGGCGCGCCGGCGCACTGAACGGTCATCTAGCAGGATCCACATGCGCTGCAGCGGCCAGCGGATGCCAGTGACGATGCCGCGCCCGAGGTATGCGAACGGGCCCCAACGGCGCTTCTCCGGGCGCGTGACGCGCGCAGCCACGTCGGCATCCAGTCCGATGCCGGCCATCAAGAGGAAGTAGCGCTCGCCCGCGCGGCCGAGGTCCACGCGGCGCCGCTCACCTTCCCACAGCAGTGCAGCGTTGCGAACCGGATCGGCGGGGATGCCAACCTCGCGCGCCCACACGTTCACGGTGCCCGCTGGGAACGTGGCGAGCGCGGTGTTGCTTCCTGCCAGGCCGTTGATCGCCTCGTTGAGCGTGCCGTCGCCGCCGCACGCCAACAGCACGTCCGCGCCGCTCTCGGCAGCCCGACGGGCAATCGCCGTCCCGTCTCCGGCGCGAGTGGTCGGGGCGAGCTCCACTTCCGCCCCGCGGCGGCGCAGCTCCGCCGCCAGCTGGTCCACCGACGCCGGCCGCATGCCGGCCTCAGGATTGACAAGCAGGACAACGCGCATCACCAGAGAGCTTGTTGCTGATTGGCTGCTCATCCGGGCGACGTTTCAGCGCAAGAAGGTGCCGGGAGCGGGACTCGAACCCGCAAGACCTTTCGGCCGATGCATTTTAAGTGCACTGCGTATGCCATTTCGCCACCCCGGCATCGAGGAGCGCGGGTTGCCCCACGGACGGCGGCAGGAGCCCGTTCCTAGATTCTAATGCCGGCACGACGAACAGCCCGCCCTACACCTGCCCTTTGCCCGCATATAATCGCCATGTCGTCCCATTCACATTTCGTACGACGGAGGTGAGTCCATGCCGCAGGGTGCTCCGGCCAAGAAAGAAAAGAAGAAGCCCAAGAAGGACGCGGTCGCTAAGGGCGTGCGTTCCACCATCGACCAGACGCCGGCTCCGGCGGTGGAGATCGTCGGAAAGCGCCGTAAGCAGCGCGACGAAGCATAAGATACTGCAGGTAGGCGGGCGCCGCTGGGGCCAGTAATGGACGCAGCGGCGTTGTACATTGTGGGCCCTCGACGTGTCGTCGCCACCATGGGAGCACAGCGGACGGATGGCTGAGGCAAGTGGCACCCGACTAGGCTCGCCGCCGCGTTACGCGCCGCTGGTCCCGACCTTCAGCCCGTACACGGCAGATGCCCGCTCCGCCCTCCGATTGGCGTGGCGCGTGCTCGCGCTCGCCAGCGTCACGCTTCTGGTGCTGCTTGTTGGCGGTCCCCTCGCGTATCACGCATACGTCACGTCGGCAATCGAGCCGCGGTCGGCCGAGGTCACATCTATCGATGGGGTGGTGTTCATTCGGAAGCAGGGCGCCCGCGAGTGGGGCGTGGCGGGACCGGACGTGCGCGTGGGACCAGGCGACACACTGCGCACGGCAGGGAACGCGCGGGCGTTCTTCCAGCTGTTCGACAACAGCACCGTCCTCCTGTATCCCAGCTCGACCTTGCGCGTCATGCGCGCCGAGCAGGGTCGGTTCCGCAGCGAGCGATCGACCGTGGTCCTAGAGCTACAGAATGGGCGCGTACGGTTGGGTGTAGCGCCTCACCCGGATCCGGGCGTCTCGTTCGTGCAGCTGCGCACCCCCGCGGCGGAGGTGCACCTGACTGAAGGCAGCTATACGGCCGACATTGGTCGTGATGCGATGCAAGTGCGGGTACGTCGCGGCGAGGCCACGGCGCACGTGCAGCCGGGCTTTGTGACGGCTGCCACAACCGGGATGACAGCAGCGGCGGATAGCCTGCCGGCAGTAGTCGGGGCCCGGGCGGGGCAACGGCTGGTGGCACGTCCCGACCGCGCGCCTGCGGGCAACTTGCCACAGCGGGCGGACCTGCTGGAGAACGGCTATTTCACCGACAAGCCCGCGGGACTACTCGGCGGCTGGGTGCAGGTAGATGCGTCGGAACAGGAGCCAGCGGGAGTGGTATCTACGTCTGATGTGCCTGGCGCGGTGACCTTCCGGCGCACCGGGAGGGGGCACGGCGAGACGCTGATCTCGCAGCAGCTAGACGCAGACCTATGGGACTACGAGAAATTGGTACTGTCCGGTGACATCCGCGTGCTCTCGCACTCCCTCTCGGGCGGCGGTTGGGCGGGCACCGAGTACCCGCTCATGCTGCGGGTCATCTATCGCGACGCCACTGGGGGCAAGCAGCCCTGGTACCGGGGCTTCTATCTACAGAACGAGGACGGGTATCCGGTGGTCAACGGTGAGCGTCTGGACTCGACCGACTGGCGGCACGTGGAGGTTGACCTGCTAGCGCTTGTGCCGCGTCCCTGGCGAATCGAGCGCGTGGAGGTGGTGGCGTCTGGCTGGGACTACGCCTCCGCGGTGCGCGAAGTACACCTCTGGGCGGAGTAGGCGCAGTGCCGCTGAGCGTCGGCGTAGACGTAATCGAGATCGCACGCGTGGGGGCGGTAATCGAGCGATGGCAGGAGAAGTTCCTGGAGCGCGTCTACACTCCGGGTGAGCTGCGTTACTGCCGTGGGCGCATTGCCGAACTTGCGGCGCGGTTCGCCGCGAAGGAGGCGATCTCTAAAGCGCTGGGGACTGGTATCCGTGGTTTGGCGTGGCGGGACATGGAAGTGGTGCCCGACCCGTTGGGCAAGCCGCTGGTAAGGCTGCACGACCGTGCGCTCCAACGGGCCAAAACGATTGGCCTCACCGAGTTCGCGCTGTCGCTCTCCCACTCACGTGAGTACGCGGTGGCGATGGTGGTGGCGTCGTGAAGTTAGTAAGCGTGGAGGAGATGCGCGCGCTGGAGCACCGTACGATGAGTTCCGGCGCCAGCGAGGCGCAGCTGATGCAGGCGGCCGGCTGTGCGGTGGCCGATGCGGTGGCGGCGTGGCTGCCGCGCACGCGCGGGCGCAGCCTGGTAGTGCTGGTCGGCAAGGGCAACAATGGCGGCGATGCGCTGATCGCCGCCGAGCGCCTGGTTCGGCACTTCGGCATGGTGGCTCGCGTTTACCTGATCGCGTCGCGGGGAGATGACCCTCTGCTGGCCTGGACGCTCGGCGCCGGCGCAGAGGTACCGACGGAAGTGCATTCGAAGCGGTCGCTGGAGAACTTGCGCGCTTGGCTTGCTGAGGCCGACGTGGTGCTCGACGGCATCCTCGGCATCGGGGCGCACCTGCCAATGAAGGGAGCGGTCGCGGAGGTCCTGGCGCTTTGCCGCGAGGCAAGTCGGGCCGGGCAGCGACGCATTGCGGTAGACATCCCCACGGGAGTGGACGCGGATAGTGGCCAAGCGGACGAAGCGGCGTTTCGGGCCGGTCTCACGTTGGCAACTGGACCGGCCAAGCCTGGATTGTTCATTCATCCTGGCGCAGGTTTGGCGGGGCGGGTCCGGTCGCTGGACATCGGACTCGGCGTGGAGGCGGGTGGTGACGGGATGCTGCGCCGGCTCGACGCTGTGACGGTCGCTGCGTTGCTGCCAGTGCGCCCCGACAACTCGCACAAGGGCACGTACGGCAAGGTGCTTGTAATCGGCGGTAGCGCCCAGTACACGGGCGCCGCGTGGCTCACCGCCGCCTCGGCGGTTCGCTCCGGCGCGGGCCTGGTCACACTCGCCGCCGTACCCGCTGTAGTCGAAGCCGCGGCGGCACGCGCGCCCGAGATCACGTTCCTGCCGCTGCCCGATGACCCGGCCGCGCCTGGACAGCTGACACCTGGGCACATGGGGCCGCTGGTGGATGCTGCCCTGCGCTATGACGCCGTGGCGATTGGGCCAGGGCTGGGCAACGCCCCGGAGACTAGGAAGCTGGTGCTGCTGCTGGCGGAGCGGCTCGCTGCAGTGGCCGAGGCGCCACCGGTGTTGTTTGATGCCGACGCACTCAATGCGCTGGCAACGGCGAGTGATTGGCCGAAGCCTGCGGCGCCACGGTGGGTGTTGACACCACATCCCGGCGAGATGGGGCGACTGGCGGGGACAGATGCCGGGCAGGTGCAGGCGAATCGTCTCGCGCTGGCGCGATCGTACGCCCACCAGTGGGGGCAAGTGCTGGTGCTCAAAGGGGCACCGAGCATTATCGCCTCGCCTGACGGGCAAACGGCGCTGAACCCGTTCGCCAACGCAGCGCTGGCGAGCGCCGGGAGTGGGGATGTGCTCAGCGGTGTGGTCGCAGGATTGCTTGCGCAAGGATTGTCACCCTTCGACGCCGCCTGTGCCGGCTCCTACGTGCACGCCCTGGCAGGTGAGCTCTGGCGCGCGGAGCACGGCGCAGCGGGCCTCCCTGCGGGGCAACTGGTGGAGTACGTAACGCTAGCGCAGCGGCGACTTCGCTCCGTGGTCACCGAGACCCGTTGAATGCGCGCTGTCGACTTAATTGCCCGAAAGCGCGACGGGGGCCGCCTGTCGGACGAGGAGATCGGGTGGCTGATCGCGGCGTACCTGCGGGATGAGGTAGCGGACTACCAGGTGGCGTCGTGGCTGATGGCGGTGTGCTGGCGGGGGCTGGACGCCGGTGAGACGACGGCGCTGACGTTGGCGCTGGCTGACAGCGGACGGCGGCTAAGCTTTGGAGACGCAGGGCGGCCGGTGGTGGACAAGCATTCCACCGGGGGTGTCGGCGACAAGACGACACTGGTGCTGGCGCCGATGCTGGCGGCTTCCGGGGTGCTGGTCGCAAAGATGTCGGGACGAGGATTGGGACACACCGGCGGCACGATCGACAAGCTGGAGGCAATCCCCGGCGTGCGGACGGAGGTTGGCGCGGAGAACTTTGTCGCCACTGTGAAGGAACGCGGCATCGCCATCGCGGCACAATCGCCGGAGCTAGCCCCAGGTGACGGCCGTCTGTACGCGCTGCGGGACGTGACGGGGACGGTGGAGTCGATCCCGCTGATCGCCAGCTCCATCATGAGCAAGAAGATTGCGACGGGCGCGAATGCGGTGGTGCTGGACGTGAAGGTGGGGGAAGGCGCACTCATGAAGGATCTGGACTCGGCGCGTCAGCTCGCGCTCACGATGGTGGAGCTCGGCAGAGGAGTCGGGCTGCCGGCGGTGGCGGTGCTGTCCGGCATGTCGGAGCCGCTAGGAAACGCTATCGGAAACGCGCTAGAGGTCCGGGAAGCGATGGAGACGCTGCAGGGCAACGGACCGGAGGATCTGGTTTCTCTGTGCCTGACCCTGGGGGAGGAAGTGCTGGTTGCGGCGGGAGCCGCACCAAGCCATGAGGCGGCGCGTGAGCGGCTAGGCGCGACGCTGCGGGACGGCAGCGCACTGTCACGACTGCGGTCGCTGGTCGAGGCAATGGGCGGGGACGTGCGCTGCATCGACGACTCCGCGCGCTTGCCCCGCGCGCCGCACGTGCACGATCTACCCGCGGCCCGTGCCGGACATGTGTCGGGCATCGATGCACTGGCCTGTGGCCAGGTGGCGATGCGGCTTGGCGCGGGCCGGGCGACCAAGAGCGATCGCGTCGATCCCGCAGTGGGCATCGTGCTGCGCGTCAAAAGCGGTGAACACGTCGCAGCTGGCCAGGCGCTGGCGACCGTGCATTCCAGGCAGCCGGTTTCGGTAGACTCACTCCGGCAGCTCTCCGGCGCGTTCCGGTGGAGCGACTCTCCGGTGCGCCCGCCGGCGCTGGTGCTGGACGTCATCCGCTGAGCGGGCGTGCCGGTTATACAGCTGATCCAGAACACTTGAGTATTCATGCGACTCGGAATTATTGGGCTGCCGCAGAGCGGCAAGACGACGGTATTCAATGCGCTCACCGGTGGAGCAGCGCCGGTGGCGAGCTCCGGGGGGTACGGGCAGGACACTCACGTCGCCATAGTCAAGGTGCCGGACGCTCGCGTTGACCGGCTGACAGAGCTGTTCAATCCACGCAAGACCACGTATGCCGAGGTGCAGTACACCGATTTCCCCGGCGTGGGCTTTGGCAGCCGCGACAAGAGCGAGGCAGCCTGGGTAGGGGCGCTGCGCACGGTGGACGCGCTGGTGCTGGTGGTGCGGGCGTTCGCCAACGCGGCGGTGCCGCGGGAAGGGCCGGTAGATCCCGCGGGAGACGTCGAGAAGGTGCACCTGGACCTGATCGTGAGCGACCTAGGGATCGTCGAGCGGCGCCAGCAGCGGTTGGAACAGGACCTCAAGCGCACCAAGCAAGCCGAGCGCGTCCCGGTCGAGGCCGAGATCGAGCTGTTCAAGCACTTCCAGGAGCAGCTGGAAGCGGGTATCCCCCTGCGGGACGTGGAAATCAGCGAGGAGCAGGAGCGGGCGATCCGGGGCTTCCAGTTCCTTTCGCTCAAGCCGGTGCTGCTGGTGCTCAACTTGGACGAGGGTCAATTGCCCGACGCCGAGGAGCGCGAGCAGACGCTGCTGGCGGCGTATTCGCACAAGCGTACGGCCGTGGCGTCACTAACGGGGCAGATCGAGATGGAGATTGCTCAGCTCGGAGACGAGGACCGCGCCGTGTTCATGGAAGACCTCGGTATCAAGGAGCTGGCGGCCGGAAAGATCATCCAGCGGTCATACGATCTGACTGGCCTAATTTCGTTCCTAACCGCTGGTGAGGACGAGGTGCGTGCCTGGCCGATCGTGCGTGGCACCAAGGCCCCCCAGGCTGCTGGCACGATCCACAGCGACTTGGAAAAGGGCTTCATCCGCGCGGAGACAGTCGCCTACCAGGACCTCATCGCTGCCGGCAGCCTATCGGAAGCGCGTAAGCGGGGCCAGTTACGTCAAGAAGGGAAGACCTACACCATCGCGGACGGCGACGTGGTTAATATCCTGTTCAGCAAGTAATAGCCGGGTCGCGCGGTGGCGCTCACGCTGGCGATCGGTCGTCGCGCAGCCGGACTTCTACGGCGCGGGCGTGGGCCTCGAAGCCCTCGGAGCGAGCAAGGCGGGCGGCGATCGGGCCGACCTCACGGAGGCGGTCGCGGCTGAGGCCGACGACGCTGATGGTCTTTAAGAAGTCGTCGACCGAGAGCACCGAAGAGAACCGCGCGGTTTGAGCGGTCGGCATGACGTGACTGGGTCCGGCGATATAGTCACCCGCTGCCTCGGGCGAGCTGTCGCCGACGAAAACCCCTCCCGCGTGACGCACGCGGCCGACCCAAGTCCAGGCATCACGCACGAGCAGGCAAAGGTGCTCGGGGGCGTACTCGTTCGCCAGGGCCAGCCCCTCTTCCACCGACCTTACCACGACGGCGCCGCCACGCCCGGCAAGTGAAACGCGCGCCGTCGCGGCAGTGGAGAGTGTCTCCAGCTGGCGCTCCACCGCCGCCTGGACGCTGCGCGCGAGCGCGTCGGACGTGGTCACTAGGATCGCCGAGGCGAGCGGGTCGTGCTCGGCCTGCGCCAGAAGGTCGGCGGCCACGCCGTCCGGGTCGGCGGATTCGTCTGCGAGCACCATGGTCTCGGTGGGGCCGGGGAGCTGGTCGATGGCAACGGCGCCAAACACGCGCCGCTTGGCCAGCACCACGAAGAGGTTGCCCGGGCCGAGCACCTTGTCCACACGAGGGACCGACTCGGTGCCGTACGCCATGGCGACGATGGCCTGCGCACCGCCTAACTTAAAGACGCGATGCACGCCGCTGATGTCGGCCGCGACGAGCACGTCAGGGCGCTGACGACCCTGGTCGCGGGCCGGGGTGCTGAGGATGATTTCTTCAACGCCGGCGACGCGCGCCGGCACGGCGGTCATGATGACGGTGGAGGGGTAAACCGCGCGGCCTCCCGGAGCATAGAGGCCAACCCGTTCCAGCGGCCGGCGCATCTGCCCTAGTCCCTCTGTGTAGTCGATCCAGCTGCCCCTGGGCTGCTTGGCGTGGAAATCGGCCACTCGGTCGGCAGCGCGGCGCAGGTCATCCACCAACTGCGGGGGAGTGTCGCGGTAGGCCTGCTCGATCTCTTCGCGACTGGTCTCGAACGGGCCGGACGCGGCGTCACCCACCTTGGCAGCGATCTCGCGCAACGCTGCATCCCCGCGTGCTCTGACCTCAGTGTGCACGCGCTCCACGAACTGCTCCGGCGAGAGTGGCTCGCCGAACACTACTCTGGTCAGCTCGGCGACGTCCGCGCCGGTTTCGATGTCAGTCAAGGCCACGCGCGCGAGGAGCTGTCGCGCTTCGGGAGTGCCGGCGCGCACGATCCGGAGAGTGCTCAACAGGCTACTCCTTGGTGGGTGCAGCTTGAGTGCGGCGAGCACGCTCCAGCACTGCGTGACCGGCGCAGGGAATCGTTCACGCTGCTGACACGCCCAGCTCCGCCAGCAGCGCCTCGTGGCGGTGGGAACGCTCATCGTAGAGAAAGCGCAGCGGCACGACAGAGATACCGGAGCCGCCGACATCGCGTAGGTGGTCTACCGCGGCCTGGAGATCGCCGGCTTCCGCGATGACAGTGGCGGCGAACCACGCTTCAGCCCCGTTTCCGGCGTCTGCTTCCGCTGTGAACACGCGCGCAACCGTGGGCCCGCGCCAGCCGCGCGTGGCAGGAGAACGGATCAGCGCGGCAGCCACCTCTTGCTCGGACGTGCCGCGCAGATTGGCAGTGATTGAGTAGTACGCCTGGCCGCGCAGGCGAGCCTCGATCAGCTCCAGGATGCGTCGGGTCGGCTCGCGCCGTGCAGCGCTGGTGGCTAGTGCGCGCCGGTTGCCGATCAGGCAGGCCTGGAAGCGCAGCACCACGCCGTTGCGCAGCACTTTGAGATGGTTCTCGCGTATGGAGGTGCCGGTGGTGGTGATGTCCACCACGATGTCCGCGAACCCGACGTTAGGGGCGGCCTCGACACCGCCCGCCAGCTCCACGAATGAGAAGTGGCTGATCCCGTGTTCGTAGAAGAACCGTCGGGCAAGGTTGGGGAAGCTGGTGGCGACGCGCAGCTCGTCGCCACGCTCTCGCAGCTCCAGGGCGACATCCGCCAGATCCGCGAGGGTCGTGACGTCGATCCAGCTGTCCGGCACGGCCACCACCACGTCACCCAGGGAGAACCCGAGTGCATCGTGCAGGATCACGACCTCGCTGCCTTCGCCGAGCAGCTCGCGGACCTGGTCGTAGCCCGCCAGGCCGATATCTAGCTTGCCATCGGCTACCTGGTTCACGATGTCTTCGGCGCGCTGGAGCACGACCGTGACTCCGGAGACGCCGCTCAGGCTGGCGGTGAGCTGCCGGTCACTTTCGCGGCGTACCTTGAGACCGCAGTTCTCCAAGAAGGCGAGCCCCTGGTCCTGCCAGCTGCCCTTGCGGGGGACGCCAAAGCGCAGCACCTCGTCGCCTCGCTCACGCTCGGTGGTCGGCCTGAAGGCGGCGCGCGCCGCACCGTTGGCCGGGGCTTGACGCGCTGGACCGTTAGCGACCACTCGACACCTCGACTGCTGCAGGTGGCGCAGCCGGCACCATGCTGCGGACTGTTGCCTCGGCGATGCGCTCGACCGCGAGCGCCAGGGGGACAGTCTCGTCCTGGCCGGTGGCCATGACGCGCAGGCGCACGCTATCCGTGGCTGCAACCTCAGCACCCACGACGGCCGCCACGGCGAACCCTTCACGGCCGGCGTACGTGAGCGCCGCGCGCAGCGGGCGAGCGGAAACGTCCAGGTGCACGCGCAGACCCTTGCCACGAAGTACCTGGGCTATACGCCCGGCGGCCCCGGCATGCTCCGGCGCTGCCGGGATGACCAGTGTCTCGGAGGCGGAAGGCGCTGCAGCAGCCGCGCCTTCCGCCTCTAGTGCCAAAGCAACACGCTCGACGCCGAAGGCAAAGCCGAGCGCAGGGGCGGACTGGCGCGCACCGAGTGCACGCACCAGGTCGTCGTAGCGCCCACCACCGCAGAGCTGGCTTTCTGCGCCCAGGCCAGCGTGGTCAATCTCGAAGACCATGCCGGTGTAGTACTGGAGCCCACGGCTCAGGCCAAGGTCAAGCACGAGGCGCGACGTTTCTAGGCCGAAGTCCTCCAGGTAGCGCAGCGTGGCGGCGAGCGCCTCTAGGGGCTCCTCGGACAGCCCATACTCGGAAAGCAGAGTGCGTCCGCGTTCCATTATTTCCGCCGGAGCGCCACGCAACGTCCGTAACCGCTCGATGAAGGCAAGGGCGCGTTCCGCCGCCTGCGCCTGGCTGTCACCGGCGAGCTTGCGTGTCATGCGCGCCACCACGTCTTCCGGGCGCCGGCGGCCCAAGGCGTCGCCGCCCAGGAGGCCCAGCAGCGCGCCGACAGTATCACGCGCGTTGGAGCTAGCCCCATCTGTCGACCCACTCTCTGGTGAGATGGCAGCAGCGCCCGGTGCGGCGCGCTCGAACAGCTCGGGATCCAGTTCTTCCAGCCGCGCGCGCACAGCCGAAATGCCACGGCGCTTCGCCTCCTCGACACTCTCCAACAAGAAGCTGCGCAGACGACCGCCCAGGCCTAGACGTGCCAGCAAATCCGCCAGGATGCCGACGTGGCCGACTGTAATCTGGTAGCGACGCAGGCCAAGCCGATCCAGGGCGTGCGTGGCGAGAGAGATCGCCTCGGCGTCGGCCAGGGAGCCGTGAGCACCGATCAGCTCCACCCCGGACTGCGTGAACTGCCGGTAGCGCCCGCGGGCGGGGCGCTCGTAGCGGAAGACCGGACCGGCGCTGTAGAGGCGTGCGGGTAGCCGCGCGGGGGGGTGGGCAATGTATGCACGTACGACCGATGCGGTGAGCTCCGGACGCAGGCAGAGCCGCCGGCCGCCCTGGTCCTCGAAGGAGTACAGCTTAGAGATGATCTCTAGGCCAGACTTGCGCAGGTGCAGCTCGGCTGGTTCCAGCACCGGCACATCGATGCGCGCGTACCCGAACGACTCGAAGCTTTCTTCAAGGCGGGCACGCACCGCCGCCAGCGGACGCGCTTCGGGCGGCCAGGAGTCCTGCGTCCCACGGACGCGCTCGACAGACCGCCGCTCCACCAATCTCGGATCCAGCTACGACTTCGAGGCGGCCGGCGCCGACTCGCTCTTGGCGCTCGATCCGCCGTCGCTCTTGGATTCTGACTTCGTCTCGCTCTTTTTCGTCTCGGTTTTCGCGTCCGACTTACTGTCGGCACTTCCGGACGTGGCGGAGGATGACGTGGAGCTGCTCTCGCTAGAGGTGGACTTGCGGCTGTCAGTGATGTACCAACCCGACCCCTTGAACACGACTCCGGTCGCGTGATAGACCCGCCGCACGACGCCGCCGCAGTCCGGGCATTCAGTCACGGGAGGATCAGAGAACTTCTGGACCCGGTCGAAATGGGTCTTGCACGTCTGGCACTCGTATTCGTAGGTGGGCACGGAACGACTTAACTCCTGTGGTGACGAACCCTGCGATTCTATCAAGGAGCGGGCAAGTCCAGGAGCAGCGCTTCCATGGCCAGACGGACGTTGGCGTTGGCATCCACCTGCTCCCGGGCGGACTGGACCCTACGGGTGGCCTGCCAGCACTCCCATGCCGGCGGCGCGAGACGCTGCAGCTGCTCCACACGGTCCACGTTCGTCACTAGCTCCGGGCAGCCGTGGCGCACTAACAGCGCGTCGCGCCACCAACCCAGCCAGACGTCGAGCGCGGCGCGCGCGCTGGCCGCGTCTGGAAACGACCCGGCGGCTGGGATGCGGCTGACCGGCGGACTGGCCACAAGCGTTTCCAGCCGCGCCGTCTCGTCCTCGCGCACTGCCAGCAATTCGGGATCGGCCAGAGCGGCCAGCGCCCACCCCGGCCGACCGCCGGACAGGCGGCTGAGCAGCGTCGCCTGGTGCGGCGCCGCACCACGCGTGCGCAGCGCGGCCTCCAGCTCGCCGGTCGGAACGGCACGTAGCGGCACCTCCTGGCAGCGCGACGCGATAGTCGGCAGCACCTGCGATGCGTCGGCGGCTGTCAGGAGCAGGATGGTGTCGTCGGGCGGCTCCTCAAGCGTCTTGAGCAGAGCGTTAGCGGCCGCATCCACAATGCGGTCCATGCCGGTGATGATGAAGACCTTGTGCTGAGCTTCATAGGGCCGCAGCCCGGCAGCGTGCTCCAGTAGGCGGATCTGCTCGATCACGATGCCGCGCTTGCCCGGCTCCGGCTCGGTCAGCCGTACGTCTGGGTGTGCGCCGCGCTCCACTAAACCGCATGCCCGGCACCGGCCACAGGGGACTTCCGCCACCCACAGCCCGCTACCGCCGGTCTCGATATACGACGGACCAGGCGCGCTCGCGGGTGAAGACGCCATCAGGTCCAGCCCGAGGTCAAGCGTTGGCATCGATGATGCGGTGCCGAGCGCATCAGGAGCGCGGTTGGCCAGGTGCGTGGCCGGACGGGACTCGCACACCAGCGCAGCGGCGAACGCCTTTGCCAGAGTCCGCTTGCCGGTCTGTGCGGGACCAGTGAGAAGGTAGGCATGGGCTAGGCGTCCCGTTGCCAGGCCGGCACGCAAGAATCCGGAAGCCGCCGCATTGCCTATGAAGTCGCGCATATTTCGGGGAAACCTGTGAAGCTTGGGCGCAGCCCTATCCAAATATACGGGCTAGCGTTATGACAGATGAACGCGGCGTCACGCCGGCTGATGCGGAGTTGGTGCGGGCCGCCCAGGCGGGCGACCCGTCGAGCTTCGGCCAGTTGTATGAGCGGTACTTCGACAAGGTGTACGGGTACCTCTCATTCAAGCTGGGCAGCGCGGCGGACGCCGAAGACCTGACCGGCCAGGTTTTCCTCAAAGCGCTCGAATCGCTGGGCGGGTACAAATGGACGGGTATTCCCTTCCAGGCGTGGATATTTCGGATCGCGCATAACCTGATGGTGGACTCGCTCCGGCGCAAAGGGCGTCGGCCGAGCGAGCCGCTGGACGAGGCGCTGCCGGTGGCGGACGAGCGCCGCGGGGTTGACCCTGAGGCAGCGCTTGACGAAAACTTGACGCGAGAAGGACTGATCGAGGCAATGAGCCGGCTGACGGAGCTCCAGCGCCAGGTGATTGCCTACAAGTTTGCGGGCCGCCTGTCCAACGCCGAGGTGGCTCACCTGATGGGTAAGTCCGAGGGTGCCGTGAAGGCGCTCCAGCACGCGGGGCTGGCCTCCCTGCAGCGGCACTACGCGCGTGGGGGGCTGAAATGAGTCGCAGGCTGCCGGTGTCCGGCGCGCCGTACCTGGACGACGCGGCGCGCGGACTGTTCGACGCTCTCGATACGGCAATTGCAGCGCTGCGCGGCGGAGAAGCGCTGGACGAGGCGCTGCCCGCCAGCGACGCCTACTCACTGCGCCCGCTGCTGGAGATAGCAGCGTTGGCGCACATGCTGGCGCCTGCCGCGGGAAACGCCGAAACGTCGTTGGCCAAGGCACGCGTCAGAGGGCGGGTGATGGCAGCGGCGCAGGCGCAGCTCGCGGAGCGGCACGGCTGGCTGGAGAACCCGGCGCTGCGTCCGGCGGCGCTGGCCGCGACGGCCGCCTCCACGGCAATTGCGCTAGCGGGAAGTGGCGCCGCCGTTGCGAGCGCTAACGCGCTGCCCGGTGAGCCTCTGTACTCGGTGAAACTGGCGGTAGAGGAAACGCGCGCGGCGATGGCGAGAGCGGCGGGTGACGAAGCGGCGCGCGCAGCACTTGAGTCTGAGCTGGCGCAACGGCGTCTGGCCGAGGCGCAGCTGCTCGCCGAGCGCGGCAGAGACGTGCCGGTGGAACTGATCCAGGCTGCCGAACGACACGCGACGGCGGCGGAAAGCGCAGCTGCGCAGGTGGCAGAGCCACGACGTGGCCAGGTGGCAGCGCAGCTGAGCGCAAACCAGAGTCAGCGTGAGGAAACGCTCAACCGGCTGCTCGACACGCAGCAGGTGCCGCCCCCGGCACGCACTGCTATTGCGCAGGCGATTGAGCAGGGCGCCGCCCGTAAGCACGAAACCGAGAGGCAGGGCAACAACAGCCGCGGGGACGAGCGGCGGGCCGCGCCCACAGCACTTGCGCAGGCGGCACAGCACGAGGTTAACCCAACACCGGCGCCGCTATCGCCATTGGCTACGTCTGCGCCGGCAACGACAGCCGCTGCTCGCCTGGACGAACGGCGGGAGGATCGCCAGGAGGAGCGGGACGATCGGCGGGACGACAAAGATGATCCCGACCGGGGCAACAGCGGCTCTGACAACTCTGGCCGGGGCAACAGCAGTTCTGAGAACTCGAGCCGGGGCAATGGCGGGGGTGTGTCTGGGTCGGGAAGCTCCGGCTCGAACAGTGGCCCTGGTTCCGGTCGCTCTGACGAGCGAGCCGGGGACAGCGCGGGCAGCCAGAACCGGGCTGCGGGAAGCACCGCTTCCGGCAACGCGACTTCTGGAAACGGCGGTCCAGGCGGAGAGCGGACTCCCCCGGGCCAGGCGCGGCGCGAAGAACGCGCCGTAGAGCGCGTGCCGGGCCCACCGCAGCCGACGCCGGTGCCGCCGCGGACGGCGGTTCCGGCTCCGCCGGTTGTACCGCAACCTGGTGGACCAGGGCGCTCAGGCGGCGATGGCAACGAAGGCCGCGGAAACGCCGGCAATGCTGCCGCCTCATCAGGCGGAAACAGCGGCGGCAACGCTGCGGTCTCGCCAAGTGGCAACGGCAACGCTAGCAACTGGGACCGATCGAATCAGCAGAACGACAGACCGGCGCAGGCGCGGACCCAGGGACAAGGGCCGTCAACTTCCGCTGGAGGTGCGCCGGGCAACGGACGCGGGTCCAACAATCGCGGCACGGACGACTCCGGTCTTGGCCGCGGTGGTCGCTAGTACAGCCACGGGAGTACCGACCTCCGACGTTGACACAGTTCTCGCTTGGCGCAACCCACACTACTGGCTGCCGTTCTTCGAGTGGGAGCGCATGGATGGGCGTGGATCTGGGCTGCAACGGCGCTGCGTCGAACGGCACAGTACGTGCGTATGCCGTGGTAGAAGATCGACCCCTCAGGGTCGCTCCCTTCCCAATCATGATCGTCTCACCCAGCGCTCCACACCTGGCTGCAGCCGCTGCGGCGCACTACTGCCCGGTGTGCCTGCGGCGTGTGAGCCCGACGCAGGTTGACCGGCGGGCGCACCGTGAGAGCTGCCACTCCGGCGATTTCGATGTCGCGTTGCTGCATTGCCCAACGTGCCACCTGGTGCTCGCCGCCGAGGTGGACGTGCAGGCGCAAGTGGGAACGGTTAGCACCACCTAGCCTGGAGCGTGCAACTGCTCCGGCCGAGCTGCGCCGTTCGGGAGTGCAGCCGCAGTGCTACGTGCTGGTACTCGCACAGCCCTGCCTCGCTCTCGGCGGCCTCTCCCAAAGGGAGAGGCCCACTACGCGTGAACCGCTTCGCGCGACCGTGAAAATCCGACGACGACACTGCCGCCGTCCAGTTCGGCGCCGGCAGTATGCGCTCCGGCGGCAGGATGTCCGACAGAGATTGAATTGGAGAGCGTCTCGGCCTTGACGTACTCGCCGTGGGCCCGGAGCAGTGATTCCAGCTCGAGCCCGGCCGACGGCTGAAGGGTGACGTCAATGCGGTCGGTGATGGCGAGGTTGGCGGCCTTGCGAGCGTCCTGGACGTAGCGCACTAGGTCGCGCGCCTGGCCCTCAAGGCGCAGCGCCGCAGAGATCTCGGTGTTGAGCGCGACCAGCAGGCCGTCTGACTCAGCCACGGTGTAACCCGGCGGGGAGCTAGCCTCGACAAGCACCTCGTCGGGCTGGACCTGGATGGTCGCGCCGTCTACCAGCAGCTCGAAAGGCCGAGCGGCTCGCACCTCGCCGGCAGCGGCGTTGGCTTCGGGCCCGACAAGCGCCTCCAGTGCCTGGCGCAAGGCCGGGACTTGCTTGCCGTAGCGGCGGCCAACGACGGGCAGGTTGGCCTTCAGGCGCTGGACGACAAGACCGCCTCCGACATCTAGGAAGCGGACCTGCTTGACGTTGAGCTCGTCACGCAGCTCATCCTCGAACCGGCGCAGGCGTTCGGCGCCCTTAGGGTCGCGGGGGGCACTGACAACCACCTCGGCGAGGGGCTGTCGGATGCGCTGGCCAGCGGTGCGGCGGGCAGAGCGGCCCAGGCTGACCGTCTCCAACAGAAGGGCAGTAGCGGCGAGCAGCTCGTCGTCTACCAGAGACTGGTTGACCTCCGGCCAGGCAGCGACGTGGACGCTCTCTGCTGCCGATGAGTCCTGGGACGCAACCAGATTGCGGTAGATGGCCTCCGAGAGATACGGCATGAACGGGGCAACCAACCTGGCCACGGTGGTGAGGCAGGTGTACAGCGTGGCGAACGCCGCCTGCTTGTCGGCGTCTACCTCGCTCTTCCAGAACCGGCGGCGGTTGCGGCGGACGTACCAGTTGGACAGCTCGTCGACGAACTTCTCGATCTCCTTGGCGGGGCCGTGGATGTCGTAGCCGTCAAGCATCGACGTCACGTCGCGTGTGAGGGCGTTCAGGCGGGCCAGCACCCAGCGGTCGATGGGCTGGAGCTCGACACCGGCCAAGGGATCACTGCCGGCCGGCGGCTGCCACCGGTCCAGGTTGGCATAGGTAATAAAGAACGAATAGGTATTCCACAGCGTCAGCATGAACTGCCGCAGGACCTCGCCAACGTGGTCCGGAGAGAAGCGGCGCGGCTGGTAGGGAGGGTTGGAGGCGTACATGTACCAGCGCGTCGCGTCGGCGCCGTAGGTCTCCAACAGATCGGCGGGCTCCACCACGTTGCCGCGGGACTTGGACATCTTCTGGCCCTTGGTGTCCAGGATGTGGCCAAGGCAGATGACGTTGCTGAAAGCAGGCCGGTCGAAGAGCAGGGTCGACAGGGCGTGGAGGGTGTAGAACCAGCCGCGGGTCTGGTCGATAGCCTCGGAGATGAACTCGGCCTTGCCGGCGGCCTGGAAGATGTCCTGGTGCTCAAAGGGGTAGTGCCACTGGGCGATGGGCATGGCGCCCGAATCGAACCAGCAATCGGCCACGTCCGGGATGCGGCGCTGGGTGCCTGAGCAGCCCTCTTTCGTGCACGACCATGTGATGTCGTCCACGTACGGGCGGTGCAGGTCGAGCTCGGACAGATCACGTCCGGCGCGGTCAGACATCTCCTTCACCGAGCCCGCGACGGTGGTGTCGCCACACGCGTCGCAGACCCAGATGGGCAGGGGCGTGCCCCAGTAGCGCTCGCGGCTGAGCGCCCAATCGACGTTGTTCTCCAGCCAGTTGCCGAAGCGACCGTGCTGGATATGCTGCGGCACCCACTGCACCTGCTCGTTATTGGCCAGCAACGCGTCCTTGCGCGCCGTGGTGCGGATGTACCAGCTCGGCTTGGCGTAGTAAAGCAGGGGAGTCTTGCAGCGCCAGCAGAAGGGGTACGAGTGCTTGACGCGGCCGGAGCGGAAGAGCAGGCCACGCTCGCGCAGGTTGCGCGTGATCAGTGGATCGGCATCCTTGAAGAAGAGGCCGGCGAAGCCGAGTGACTCGAACTCCGGAAGGGTCTTGCCGGCGAGGTCAACCGAGAAGAGCGTGGGCAGACCGTACTTGCGGCCAACTTCGAGGTCGCCATAGGCGGGAGCGATGTGGACGATGCCGGTCCCATCTTCGAGCGAGACGAAGTCATCGGCGATGACGCGGTAGGCCTGGTCGAGGTCAACCTGCTGTCCCTGGGCCGGCACGCCGTCGAAGAGGCGCTCGTAGCGCAGGCCCACCAGGTCAGAGCCCTGAAAGTGGCCTAGAACCTCGTGGCCATGCTCGCCGAGCACGACCGGCGCCAGCGCTTCGGCGAGCAGCAGGCGCTCGGTTTCGTGCTGTCCGTCGTGGCCCGTGGCGGTGGCGCCGGTTCCCTCGGCGGTGCGCTGCACAAGCACGTATGCGGCAGATGGATTGACGGCCAGCGCTACGTTCGCGGGCAGGGTCCAAGGGGTGGTGGTCCAGGCGATGAAAGCGGCGCCGTCCAGCTGCTCATCGAGGGCATGTCCGGAGGGGCGCACGTTGAAGCGCAGCCAGACCGAGGGGTCGTCCACGTCGTCTTCGAAGCCGAGCGATACCTCGTGGTCGGACAGCGAGGTGCCGCAGCGCGGGCAGTGCATGGTGACCTTGTAGTCGCGGAACAGCAGGTCCTTGTCCCACAGGGTCTTCAGGATCCACCAGAGCGACTCGATGTAGGAGTTGTGGTAGGTGACGTAGGCGTCCTCCAGGTCTACCCAGAACGCGACCCGATCGGTCATGCGCTCCCACTCGTCGGTGTAGCGCCACACGCTCTTACGGCACGCCTCGTTGAAGGCGGCGATGCCGTAGCGCTCGATGTCGGGCTTCCCGGAGAAGCCGAGCTCCTTCTCTACCTCGAGCTCAACCGGCAGGCCGTGTGTGTCCCAACCGCCGCGCGCGCCGATAACGTATTGGCCACGCATGCGCCGGTAGCGCAGGATGATGTCCTTGGAGGCGCGAGACTCGATGTGGTGCACGCCAGGGCGGCCGTTAGCGGTCGGCGGGCCCTCGAAGAAGACGAACGGCCGCTCACGGTCGCCGTGGGCGAGCGCCTTCTTGACGATGCTCTGCGCCACCCACCACTCGCGCACGTCCTGCTCGAGGCGCGGGAACGATACTTTGGGGTCTACTTCCTGAAATGCCATGGTGATGAACTCGCGGTAGAATGCTCTTGGCCCCCGACTCCCGGCCGGGAGAGTGGGAGAAAACAAAACGACCCCGTCCCACACTGGGGACGAGGTCGAGGAAACCCCGCGGTACCACCCCGGTTGGCTGCCACTCTGCGCACTGGCGCGGGCATGGCGAGCCCACTCGGCCGGATGCAATCACATCCGTGTCCCAGGTAACGGGGGACAGTCCGGCTCCGTCTACTAACCCGCAAAGCGGGCGTTCGGGGAGCAGCTCTGGAAGGATCTTCCGCCGGTTCGCGCCACCCGCTCACACCAACGCGCGGGCTCTCTGGAGGTGCTCAACCGGACGTACTCGTTTCCGTCTCCGCCTATATGTGAGATTCTATACCATGATTTTGAACTCTGACCTGCTTTCACCTCTCGCGATTGAGCGGGCGCTGCACGACGTGCTGCCGCTGGTGCAGAAGCCGGCGCGCTACGCGGGCGGCGAGTTCAACAGCGTGGCGAAAGAGTGGGAGGAGCGGCTGGGGGATGGGCAGACGCGCGTGTCGTTATGCCTGGTGTATCCGGACATCTACGACATCGGGACGTCGAACCTGGGCATCCAGATCCTGTACGAGATCGTGAATCGGGTCGATCGGTTCCTGTGCGAGCGGGCGTTTGCGCCGTGGGTGGACATGGAGGCGCAGATGCGCCGGTACGGGATGCCGCTGTACGGGCTGGAGACGAAGCACCCGCTCCGGGACTTCGACATGGTGGGGTTCTCGCTGGCCTACGAGCTGGACTACACCAACGTGCTGAACGTGCTCGATCTGGCTGGC